>SVFN01000032.1 GCA_015056815.1 Lachnospiraceae bacterium
ACAATGGCCAAGTGTCGGATAGGAACGGCAAAATTTTTTGCACTTCTATTGCTTCTTTATCACACATAAGCAAAGTCTCAGGGTTTCTCTCGCAATGGCAAGTTCTTCATTGGTAGGGATCACCATAACCGTTACCTTACTGTCCGGTGTAGAGATCGTGATCTCCTCGCCGCGCTTCGCATTTGCCTCTTTATCAATGGCAATACCAAGATATCCGAGATACTCACAGATTTCTTCTCTCGCATCGATATTATTCTCACCGACACCTGCTGTGAATGCGATCACATCAACGCCGTTCATGGCCGCCGTATAGGCACCTACATATTTGGCTACATGATAAGACCAGGTCTCAAGAGCCACTGCCGCTTTCTCATTGCCTTCTTCCGAAGCCTTCGCCAGATCCCTGAAATCACTGGAAACGCCACCGGAAAGACCCAGCACACCTGACTTTTTGTTGCAGACATTGATCACCTCGTCCGCACTCATACCCTCTTTATCTGCAATGAAGCTGACGATCGCCGGATCGATGTCTCCGCTTCGGGTACCCATGATCAATCCCTCCAGCGGGGTAAGTCCCATGGAAGTATCCACGCACTCGCCATTCTTCACTGCGGAAACAGAAGCCCCGTTTCCAAGGTGGCATACAATGATCTTTAAGTCCTTACGATCTTTACCCAAAAGCTCAGCCGCTCTTGCGCTTACGAAGTCATGGCTGGTACCATGGAAGCCGTAGCGTCTTACTTTGTATTTCTCATAATATTCATAGGGAAGTCCATACAGATATGCCTTTTTCGGCATGGTCTGATGGAAGGCTGTATCAAATACCGCTACCATCGGTACGCTCGGCATAAGCTCTTTGCAGGCATTCACACCGATGAGGTTCGCAGGGTTATGAAGCGGTGCAAGATCATTACACTCCTCGATCGCCTTTAACACTTCATCTGTGATGACAACACTCTTGGCAAATTTCTCTCCGCCGTGTACGATACGATGTCCGACTGCCCCGATCTCATCTAAGGATTTCACCACGCCAACCTTCTCATCAGTCAACTTCTCGATCACATATTTTACAGCTGCCGTATGATTCGGCATATCCACCTTGGATGTCACTTTCTCGCCGCCTGCAGGCTGATGTGTGATGGCACTGCCGTCAATGCCGATTCTTTCACATAATCCTTTTGCCAGTACATTTTCGCTCTCGCTGTCGATCAACTGGTATTTCAGCGAAGAGCTTCCACAATTAATGACCAGAATATTCATAGCTGATTCCCTCTCTTTTTTGATGATTTTAGTATGCTCTGCCCCAGTATACCATCTTCTTCGCGGGTTTGCCACAGCAGACACAGGTATCCGCGATCTGCTCCTGTTCAAAAGGCATACAACGGCTTGTCACTGCCAGTTTTTCCTTGATTGCGTCTTCACAGGCCTGATCGCCGCACCACATCGCTTTCACGAAGCCTGCTTTTTCAGTAAAGAGCTTCTCAAACTCTTCGAAATTCTTCGCCGTATAAGTATGGGCATCCCTGTGAGCTCTGGCTCTCTCTAACATCTCTTTCTGCATCTTCTCTAAGGTCTCTGCCACTTTCGCCTCAAGCTCATCTAAGCTGCACTCGATCTTTTCACGAGTATCTCTGCGTACCAGAACACATTTATTCGCTGCCAGATCCTTCGGTCCGATCTCGACGCGGACAGGAATACCACGCATCTCACACTCGGAGAATTTCCAGCCGGGACTCTTGTCACTGTCATCCACTTTCACGCGGAAGCCGCAGAGTCTGTCGCGAAGCTCATAAGCCTTATCCAGAACGCCTTCCTTCTTCTGCTGGATCGGAACCACCATAACCTGAACAGGCGCTACCTTCGGAGGCAGTACCAGCCCGGAATCATCACCATGTACCATGATGATCGCACCGATCAGACGCGTTGTCGTACCCCAGGAAGTCTGGTGAACATACTGTAATTTGTTCTCCTTATCAGTATACTGGATTCCAAAGGCTTTTGCAAACCCGTCGCCAAAATTGTGGCTGGTACCGGACTGCAGTGCCTTGCCGTCATGCATCAGTGCTTCAATGGTGTAAGTAGCCTCAGCTCCGGCAAATTTCTCCTTGTCCGTCTTACGTCCCTTGATCACAGGGATCGCCAGAACATTCTCGCAAAAGTCCGCATAGACATTCAGCATCTGAATGGTTCTCTCTTCCGCCTCTTTGGCCGTCGCATGAGCTGTATGTCCCTCCTGCCATAAGAATTCACGGCTTCGAAGGAAAGGACGTGTCTCCTTCTCCCAACGCACTACGCTACACCACTGATTGTATACCTTGGGCAGATCTCTGTATGACTGAATGTCATTTTTATAAAAATCACAGAACAATGTCTCGGAAGTAGGTCTGACACACATTCTCTCCTGCAAGGGCTGTAATCCGCCATGTGTCACCCATGCCACTTCCGGCGCAAACCCTTCGACATGATCTTTTTCTTTCTGTAATAAGCTCTCCGGAATGAACATGGGAAGATATACATTCTCCACTCCGGTCTTTTTAAATTCGGTATCCATCTGCGACTGGATCAGCTCCCAGATCGCATAACCTGCCGGCTTAAATACCATGCATCCTTTTACGCTGGTATAGTCCAGCAGTTCTGCCTTTTTTACCACATCCGTATACCACTGGGCGAAATCCTCGTCCATGGATGTGATCGCTTCCACTAATTTCTTGTCAGCCATCTCATACTCCTCCTATTATTAGTTCCGTAAGAAAACAAATGGTAAAAGCCCTTTTTCTTACTGTTTTTAGTATAAAAAGAACCGCCGCGATCTGTCCCTGCAAGGGACCGATCACTCGGCGGTACCACCCTAATTGATCCGAAAACCACGACTGCATATCCATACAGCGGCTTCCTTCCATCCAACTCTTGCCGTTATCGCCGGTCTACGCTGCATTTCAGAAGATTACTTCCTTATTGCAGGACTCCAAGGCAGGTTCCGAGCATTCCCCTTCGAAATCTCACAGCCACCGCAGTATCACCCCTGCGGGAATTTCTTCTCTGAAAGCTTCCTGTCCGTACTAATCCTTTTCACAGTCTGTTTCCATATAAAGTTTCAAGAGGATCCTACACATACTGTATAAAATCCGATCCAAATGGATCCGAGGAGACTCGAACTCCCGACCCCCTGCTTGCGGAGCAGGTGCTCTCCCAGCTGAGCTACGAACCCAAAAAAGAATAAGCGTATTTGTTTTGCTCGTTGGCTTATCTTGAAAACCAAATGCCGCATTCGCGTCGCTTGGTTTTCTATCGATCTACTATGCTCGCATCCGCTCACATAGTCACTCGCAAAACATTTGTTTTGCTCGTTGGCTTATCTTGAAAACCAAATGCCGCATTCGCGTCGCTTGGTTTTCTATCGATAAGCCACATTATAACATACCTTTATAAAAAATTCTACTGGGTATTTTATTTTTTTGCTTGAATCGTTCCGGCTTCCATACCTGCCTTTTTGCAGATCGTTTTGAATTTCTTTCCTTCTGTCATTTGTTTTGTCACGTACTTCATGGTATGGCCTTTTTTGAGCTGCTTCATGTATCTGGAGAGTTCTTTGGAGCTGATCTCTTTGTTGTTCAGTGCTTTGTAAACAGCCTTTACATAATCTTTTCTGGACGCAAAGCGGGATTTCATGCGAGAGGAAAGTACTAGTCCTTTCGCTGCCGATGCTGCTGTCTTTCTGCCGCTCTTTAAGCTTGTTACCATATTGTCAAGCTCTGTCTCGGTAGCCTCCCGTCCCAGGCTGCACAAATACAGATTTCTGACGTACGCTGTGATCCTGTTGATATTCACTGCCAGCGCGGAAGCCTTAAAATTCGGCATCAATTCTGTCCAGCTTTTTTTACCGATGATCGGAAGAATCTTTTTATCGATCCATTTCGCATCGGCCGCCTTCCCGGAATCAATGCGTCTGTAACACTCTGCATACAATGCCATAGGCTGAAAGTTCAGCTTATCCCCTTCATTCGTGGTATGTAAGATCACACAGTCCACCATACCGGAGAACTTGGCTGCGTAGTATGTATAAACAAATGCGGCTGCCTGCGCTTTTTCTCCGTAATAAGCCGAAAACCCCTGTTCTGTCAGCATGATCCTGTGACGGCTGCCGTAATGTTTCTTCACATATTTGGTCATCACATGCAGATTGGCTCCATCCACGAAAGCTGCATTCGCGTTATTCGGATTCAATTTCTGTCCCGCAATAGCACTCGGCTCCCAGATTTTCGTCTCAAACAAAACTGCCGGATAGCAATGCACCGAGATCGTCCAGTCCACACCCTTACCAACCCGCTTCGCAAAATCATTCAGGAAAGTCCTTGCAGGAATCCCTCTGCCTTCATCCGCATCATTCCAGCTGTGGTCCAGACAAATACTGACGCGTGTCGATGATGTATACGTCCGCACCGCATCGTACACTACTTTATAAAAATCGGTATATTTCGGTACCCAGCTATTCTTGCTGCCGCCGTTATAATGATAGCAGATCGCCGAATTGCCCATGTTCACTTCGTTGCCAAGGATCCAGTTATCAATATGGCAATCCTGTGCTGAAAACTCTTTTGCCAGAAAATCAAAAAAGGCTTCGTATTCTTTTTTGACCGAATCCGTCACCATATTTGGTGCATAATAGGCTTTGCCCGGTACACGAGACTCCGGATCGATCAATCTGGTGTGAAATCCATCATCCTGAAGCAAAAATTCAATGCTTACTGTTTTTCCCGCTGCATTGCAGGCCCGTATCGTCTCATAGGCAATGCCGGTCGGAATGGTAAAGTAATAGGGAGTCCCTTTATAGTAATGGATTTTATAACCGCCCACTACTTTCCCCGCCTGAGCATCCGGAACAAATCCTGTCTGCATCAGACAATTCATAAAATAGTGATCTCCCGCTACCGGATTACCTTGAATTCCTTTTAAAGTCGCAGTCCTCTTAAAAGCATCTGTTGTCACCGGGACAAACACTTTTTCGGATCCCTGCGTAAGCACTGTATCTGTCTGGCTTGTCGCCTGCTCATTCGAAATATCCGAAGGTGCCTGATCCGGCAGAATCAGCTTCGGAAAAAGATCAGATGTATCAGATGCCTGCGTTTGTATATCTGACGTTTCCTCCTGATCAGCCTGTTCCAAGGAATCTGTATCCGCCTGGATCGGGCAAAAAGCAGGCTCTGTATCTTCACGATCCTTTTCCGTATCAGAATCGTCCATTATTTCTTCCATAGGCTGTTGTTCCATGTTATTGCCGGATATACTTTCATATACAACAAACTGTCCGTTCTGATCCGCTCTTGCCTCCGCCGGTAATACGGCTGTGACTGTCAGCATTGCACTGAGCATAGCCGCTAGTACTTTAAATCCTTTATTATTCATTCAGTATCTCCTGTAGACTGTCTTTTCAGATTTTAATAACCGCTTGGTTTTCTTCCGATATCCCATGATTGCTTTCGCAATCATATCACTCGCGAAACATTCGTTTCGTTCGTTAAGATATCGGCTAAAACCAAATGTCCGCCTCGCGGCCGCTTGGTTTTCTTCCGATATCCCATGATTGCTTTCGCAATCATATCACTCGCGAAACATTCGTTTCGTTCGTTAAGATATCGGCTAAAACCAAATGTCCGCTTTCGCGGCCGCTTGGTTTTCTTCCGATATCTTACATTATACATTTATATCGGGTAAAATGCCACTGTTTATTAGAAATTACTAAAAATTAGTAGCTGTTTTCCTTTTTTTATTGGTGTAGTTCACCGATTTCAGCATTACGGTACCAATCGGCTGCGATAATAAAATAGATGGGTCCCAAGATCACTCCGAGAAATCCAAAAATCTGTGCTCCCACATATACCGCCATCAGCATCAGAACCGGCCAAAAGCCCATTTTGCTGCCGATCAGTCTCGGTTCCATCAATTCGCGAAAAATAACACTGACCACAAATACCACGATCAGGACCACAAACCCCAGTAAGTCTTCTTCGATCAGATGCCATAATGCGATCGGAAGAAGGATCACTCCCGTCCCAAGAAATGGCAGTGCATCAAGCAGACCTGTGAATAATCCAACTGCGACCGCCTGTCCGAGCGGAAAACCTCCGAGTAAAAGTCCCATCATGCTGATCACGCTGATCCCGCCCATGATGATCATCTGGGCAACTAAAAATGTGCGGACAAAGCCTCCCAGTTTTTTCAATTCGTTCTTTGCATAACGTACATAAGCGTTATATCGAAAGTGCTCTCTGATATGGTTAAAATCTTTTGCCAATAATACGGATGCGATCCACAAGATCAGAAAAAAGAGCAGTGCTTTTGCCAGATTACAGCAATAGACTACTGACTGATTCATCACTTTGGGAAACAAGTGCGCCTTAAGTCCATTCAATGTCTGTCTGATCAGATCATTCACCCATATTTCCACCAGATCCGGTCTGACAGAAAACTCCTCTTCCAGCAACCTGCCGATTTTCCCGACAAGACCACCCAGTCTCTGTTCAAACTCATGCGCATGATCCGGGAATCTGCCAAGGAGGCGGAACACACAGGAGCCTGCCAAAATTCCTACGGTCATCAGTATGCCCAAAAGGAACGTCATCACGCTCCCCGCCAATATGCTTTTGGAAATGTGAAGCCGGCCGGATAGTCTCTCCAGAAACGGCTCCAAAGGAGCCACAATTAAAAATGCCAGCACAAAGGGGGCAAATAAAGGCAGGATATATCTAAAAAACAGAAACAGGATGCTCAAAAACAATATGTAAATTCCCCATTTTTTTTGCGTTTCACTCCACTTTACCATAAAAGAACCATCGCTTTCTTCCCGCTTTGTACTGAACAGATCTGCTTCTGCTAATAGTGTGGTCAATTTTATGGATATCATTCATGCCTATCGAATTTCTGCAAACAGGATCAAAAGCTTTTGGTCCGACGGTATGCCCGCCAGGCAAAAAAAGGGAGGTGCATATCGCACCTCCCTGCTCTGTCTTTTATTAGTTTGTGATAACCTGCTCTGTCTCTTTGTCAAATACGTGAATCTTCTCAACGTCAAAGGCAAATTTTACAACGTCACCCGGTCTTGCTGTTGTACGGGAATCCACTCTTGCAGTCATCGGGAAATCATCCAGATCAAAGTATAAGTAAACTTCTGCACCAAGAAGCTCGTAAACCTTGATCGCTGCCTCGAATACGCTCTGCGGAGAAGCCTCCACCATCATCTGGGAATCATAAACATCTTCCGGACGGATACCGAATGTAACGGTCTTTCCGTTGTAACCGCCATCGATCAGTTTTTTCGATTTTGCGGGAGGAAGCGGAATGAAATGTCCTGCAACCTTAAGGACTGCTGTATTATCCACAACTTCTACCACTGCATCCAGGAAGTTCATCTGCGGTGATCCCATGAAACCTGCAACGAACAGGTTCTGCGGTTTCTCATATAAGTTCTGAGGGGTATCTACCTGCTGTACGATACCGTCTTTCATAACTACGATCCTGGTACCAAGAGTCATAGCCTCTGTCTGATCATGTGTAACGTAAATGATGGTAGTACCTAATCTCTGATGTAATTTAGCGATCTCAATACGCATCTGTACACGTAATTTAGCATCCAGGTTGGAAAGAGGCTCATCCATAAGGAATACTTTCGGGTTACGGACAATCGCACGTCCCATAGCCACACGCTGTCTCTGTCCACCGGAAAGAGCCTTCGGTTTACGATCAAGGAGAGGAGTAAGGTCAAGGATCTTAGCAGCCTCTTTTACCATCTTATCAATTTCTTCCTTCGGAACTTTTCTTAACTTAAGACCGAAAGCCATGTTATCATATACTGTCATATGAGGATACAGAGCGTAGTTCTGGAATACCATGGCGATATCTCTGTCCTTCGGCTCTACATCATTTACAACTCTGTCACCAATCTTTAACTCACCGGAAGAAATGTCTTCCAGACCTGCGATCATACGAAGTGTTGTGGATTTACCACATCCTGACGGACCTACGAAAATGATAAATTCCTGATCCGCGATCTCAAGATTGAAGTCTTTAACAGCTTCAAATCCATTCGGATATACCTTGTTAATATTCTTTAATGATAAACTTGCCATTAAAAATGCCCTCCTGGTTATGTCTTTTATAGTTACAGCACTGTCTTTCCGGTCATGTTAAAGAGTATGTACCTTGTCAGCACTAAA
The DNA here is from genome assembly GCA_015056815.1 of Lachnospiraceae bacterium. GTDB lineage: Bacteria > Bacillota > Clostridia > Lachnospirales > Lachnospiraceae > SIG333. The sequence goes on from SVFN01000032.1 coordinate 8,211, forward strand.
GACAGTATATCGTAGCCTTCTCTTTTTGGCTATAACGATATTATACAAAGATTTAAATGTTTCCTATACATCTTGCCTAATCATTCTCTTTTTTCTCGTCTGTATTGTAGAATGACAGCTGGTTCTTGCCGCCGCGTTTCGCTACATACAGACCCGCATCTGCTGCCTTGAACAGTCCCTCGAAATCCTCCGCGTCTCTCGGGAATACAGAACAGCCAATACTTGCTGTCACCTTGTATTTCGTATAAGTGCCGACCACATATCCGTTAAAGATCGAATAAACCTTATCCGCTTCCTTCTGGATCAGCTCTTCTGTACTGATATTCTTCAAAAAAACGATAAACTCATCGCCGCCGAAGCGTCCTACAACATCCGTAGATCGGAATGCAACACGCAAAGACTCCCCGATGCTGCGCAAAACTTCATCACCAAAAGCATGCCCCATGGTATCGTTGATCTTCTTGAAATTATCAATATCGATCACAAACAGCATACCCTGTCTGCCATCCTGCGCAATGTATTCTTTGATCTTGTACTCGGTCGCCACCTTGTTATTCAGGCCTGTCAGAAGATCCGTGTCCGCTTTCACCTTAAGCTGCTCATTCTGATCCCCGACCACCTTATCATTCTTCATGATGATGCGGATCACCACACCAAGGAATGCGATCATCATAGCCGGCAGAAGCACGGTAAGAAGCTTGATCGGCCCCAGGGCTCTCGACTGCAGCATTCTGTAATTCGCAATCGGAATGCCAAGGACAAAATACCAGTCATTGATCTTGGCAGGAGCCATCACGATATAACGCTGACCGTACTCGGTATCCGCAAGAAACAAAAACGTTTCCTTCTTGTCCATCTTATCCAGCATTTTTTTCTGATCAAAATTCTTTATTTTCGCTTCTGATAAATGCTTTATGACATTATCCGTTCTTGACATTCTGGAATTGCCGGCCTTTAATGTCATGATCTCACCGTCTCCGTTGATCGAAGCATACCAGGTCCGGACATCCAGCTTAAAGACAGAGGTATCTACCAAAAACTGCTCCGGATCATAAAACGACACAAAAGTAAACTCTCTGTCCTCAAACGGATAAAGATAAGCGATCACTTCCTCTTCTTCCGGTCCGTATGTCATGAAAACGACTCTCTTATCGTCATCCACCACAGCATCCAGATAATCCTGCTGTGCGGAGGAAACCGCCGCTCCGCTGCTGTCAAACCCTTCTCCATCTCTACCGATCACCCAGACTTCAGATATGGCAGCCGTCGTCTTAAGCGCCTCCAGATAGGGAAGCAGTTGTGTCAGATCTCCTTTGTAATCTTTCTGCGCATGCTTCACGATCGGTCCTGCTGCCTCTTTTAAGCAAAGCATGGCACTGTAAAAAGAATCCGCGTAATAGGAAGCTGCTCCTTCAAACTGTTTTTCCACAAGCGTGCCTACTGACCGATTCGAAAAATTTAAAGAAAAGATCAATGTTACCACTACAATTACAAAATAAGAGATTGTCGGAGTAGTCCACTGAATCAATTCCGCTTTTCTTTTGATGATTGCGTTTTTGATCTCTGTAAAACGTTCCTTCACTGTCTTACCCCCATATTCTGCCTGACCATCACTTTAGAAAAAGCTCCTGTACCTTCTCAGACTGTGTCTGTAACTTATCATAAAAACGCTGGATTTCTTTCCGGCGCAACCCCACTTCTTCCATAATAATATCGTAATTGCGGATCATGGTTTCCACAATGACCCTGTTAAAGTTTTTCTGATTCATTTCATTCGTCAGGATATCTATTACTTTTTCCTTCGGAAGCGGATCACGATATGGACGCTTATTGACAAGGGCAGACATGGTATCCGCCACCTGCAGTATCTTGTCCGAATCCGTCATATGTCCGTTAAGCAACCCTCTCGGATATCCCGTACCATTGCCTCTTTCATGATGTCTGCAGGCAATCTCCACCACTTCCTGATCCATACGGTTGCTTAATACCTTCTCCGTCGTCTCCACATGCTTACGCATGATCTGTGCTTCTTCGTCAGTCAGCTTACGGCTGGCACCCACGATCTCTCTGGGTACGGCAAGCATCCCGATATCATGCAAAAGGGCTGCATAATGAAGCTTTTCAATCTCTCTCGGCTCCAGCTTCATCCATTTGCCAAGCTGCTCACAGATACAGGTACAGGTCACACTGTCTGCCACTTTTTCATCGGTATAAAATCCCAGACAGTACATGATCATCTCCATGAAACGGCTTTTATCTTCATTGTTGAACATGATGTAATTCATCAGTTCATCCAGTTCCTGCTTGTATTCTCCGTCGGAAATCCTCCCAAGCACATTATGGCGGATCTGAGCCTGTGAAAAAGCGCTAACGGCAGCCTCTGAATATTTCGTGCCCGCATATTTTGCAAACAGCGAAAAATCAAACTGCTTCCCCAACGCATTGTGGTAAATTTCCACATCTTCCGCAAGGTTCAGATAACAGGCAATATCCAGATATTCATACGGTGTTTCCTGAATCTTGTAATAATCCATATGATGGTACAGCAGGATCTTGGAAATATTCTCCATCGGTGAAAGGTATTTCATAAACAGATACCCATAAATCGAATGGCGCATATTGTTCTTGGTGTCAAAAGACAACAGATCCTTGACGTTATCCGTCTTAAATGCCCCGATATCATGAAGGGTGCTCAGCATGACAAAATCCGCCAGTTCAAATTTTTCAAACCGGTCTTCGCTTTCCAGCATCTTGTACAAAATATATCCCACACGAATACCATGCTCGATCACTCGCTTGTCGATCATCTCCAATGTATCGCGCACCAACAGGAAAATATTCTTGCTGCTAATAAAATCCATTGCCATACCAGTTACCCCTTAAAATCGATAAATCATCGATGTAAATGTAATCCCGTCTCTTGTTTCCTGTGGCTTTAGATCCACAAAACCCATTTTGTGATAAAACTCAACTGCGTAAGGAGCTGCATTTACGGTCATGCCGGACTCCCCCAGTTCAGTCTGCAGATAATATTTCGCTCTTGCAACAAGCTGTCGTCCGATCCCATTGCAATGGTATCTGGCGTCGACAAAAAGAAGAGAAATATGTGACTTTTCTCTCAGGCTGATGATCCCCACCATCTTCTCCTCATAAAAAGCACAGAATAACCGGTATTTCCCTACCACAAACATTCTTTCCAGATTGGGATCCGTAATAAAATCTTCAAAATTCCGGACACCCTCTCGCGTATAATCTTTTGCCTCAAACTTCAGGAAAGTTCTCCAGGCCAGCTCCATCGCCGGCTCCCATTCACCGATAAGTGCCGGACGGATGTGAAGCTTTTTCTGATCTATCTCCATGTCATCCCCAATTCCATATTGTTACTTTTTCATCATACCACAGATTTGTCTATAAACAAAGATATTTTCTATATATTTTGTAAGTTTTTACCAATTATCAGTGTTAGCCAAACAATCCGGAAAAGAAATCTTTGATCCCCTGTCCGATTTTGGAAAAGAATGCACTGACTCCGGTCCTGGCGATCGTCTTTTTGTCAATATGGTTCAAAAAATCCGGCCCAAACTGTTTGTACAGATCTTCTGCCTGGTCCAAAAGGACATTCGGGTCAAGTCCCAGCTTTTTAATCTTGTTCATCACATCAACGATCTGCGAGATCTCACTTTCATCCAGTTTCACACCAAACTTATTCTCACCCTCTGCGATGGCAGCTCTGATATCTTCCTCAGACTCCAGCTCACCTGCTGCCAGCTTCGCCTTCACAAACGCGATCAGTGCCTCTACCTCTTCACTGTCCGCATCATTCAGGGCCTTGCTCAGTTCACCCGTCGTGATCATCTCATCCAACGCGGTATCCAGTGCTGTATCGGAAACCTCCTGACCGCTTAACAGCTCATAGCCTTTGACTGCACCGATCAAAGCCGCCGTCCCGGAAATCGGACTGGGGCCTGCCACCAGAATATCCGCATTCTCCACACCTGCTGTCAAAAGGGCATTCCGGTACATGCCGGTCGTGCAGTAATTGATATTCTGTGTCGTTACCAAAACGCCATGGCCGCTTTCCTTCGGTGTGATCATCACACTGGAAAGTGATTTCGTACCGATAACAGCCGGATCGATATAGCTGTCCAGATACTGGTGCTCCAGATCATTCGTAATATAGATCACATTATAGTTTGCAAGGTCTGACTCTGAGATTCCCATAATCGAGAGCACCTGCGCCCGCTGGTCTGCAGAAAGATTCGCGCCAAGCGCCACGAGCGGCTTACTCTTGTCTACGGTATCCTGTGTTGTCTCTGTCACCGGTGCTGCGGCCGGTGCCTGAGTCTCTGTCTGTATCTGTGTCTGTGCAGTGTCCCCGGAAAGATCCACTGACTCTGTTGCCTGCACCTGAAGCGCCATGGAAAGCGTCGCTGCGCAGGTTACTACCATAAATTTTTCCCATTTTTTCCATTTTTTCATAATAACATCCTCTTACTTCTAATTGATACGGTCTAACACGTTCGCGATCCAGTTATAAAGATCACGGTAAACTTCTTCTCTGTTAATCTCGTTTAATATCTCATGGCGCGCGCCATTATACATCTTTAACTGTGTCTTTGTCAGATCCAGATTCAGGTAAGTATCATACAGCTGCTGTGGTCCGCTTCCCCAGTCTCCCACGGGATCCTCTGTCCCCGAAGCGATCAGGATCGGCAGTTTTTTCGGGATCTGTCTCATCTTTGAAGCATCCAGTGAACGCTTCGTCAGCTCTGTCAGTGCCAGAAAACCGTTGACGGTAAAAACAAAGCTGCATAACGGATCTTTGATGTATCTGTCTACCACTTCTGTATCCCTGCTGATCCAGTCCTTCTCCGTCACCGGATGCTCGATGTGAGAAAGGTATTTCTGAAATCCCATCTTCTCCACAAAAGGAGACGCATGCTTAGATCCCTTAAACGCTCCGACCACCTTTATGATCATCTGTGATACATTCATGGACATGGTACTGTACCAGCCGGTACCCACGATGATCGCTCCATCGATCCCCGTCCCATACCTGGTCAGATAATTACGCAGTACAAAAGATCCCATACTGTGGCCGATCAGAATAAACGGCACGCCCGGATGTTCCTCCTGGGTGATCTTTTTCAGCCTGTGAACATCCCTTACCATAACTGTGGCCGGATCCTGCTCACATATATAACCAAAGGGATTGCCCTCCTTAACACTCTTTCCATGTCCCAGATGATCATTTGCGATCACAAGCATTCCCTGATCTGCCAAAAAGCATGCAAAATCATCATACCGCATTGCATACTCCTGCATGCCGTGAATGATCTGGACAATGCAGCAGGGCCTGCCCTCAGGCATCTTATCCGCAGCCGGTATCCATTCGACAGCATGTATCTTTGTCTCTCCATCTCTTGAATCATAGGTAAATTCCCTGCGCTCAGCCATATCTGCTCTCCTGTTTTCCTGTATCCGGTCCGTCGTCCCGGATGCGGTTATAAGTCTTCTCCCATAACATCTGTGGCAAAAGAATGCCCGGATCACTCCGTCAGCACACTTCAGCACCGGCCGGCATCGTTCGTTCCGGCACCATGAGGGAAAGATTGCCCTCTGCGTCCTCTGCACATAAAAGCATCCCCTCTGACAATACTCCCGCCAGTTTTGCCGGCTTCAGATTTACCAGTACCAGCACTTTCTTGCCGACCATCTCCTGCGCACTGTAATGTGCCTTGATGCCGGAAACGATCTGCTTTACCTGGCTGCCAATCTTTACCTGGGAGCAAAGAAGCTTTTTGCTCTTCGGTACTTCTTCACATTTAATGATCTCACCAACCTGGAACTGGAGCTTCTCAAAATCATCAAATGTGATCTCTGCTTTCGGCTCAATATCGATGACATTCTCATCCTCCGCAGTCTCTGCCTTCGCAGCTTCCGCTTTTCTCGCCTCAAACATTGCATCTGCTTTTTCCACAACTTCCTTAACATCCAGTCTTGCAAACAGGATCTCCGGTTTGTCTGTCACCTTGTGACCGTCCGGCAATGCTCCAAAGTCGGATAAAGTATCAAATGCCCTCAGTTGTGTATTTAGCTGTGCGGCAATCCTTTCCGCTGTTTTGGGCATAAACGGCTCAAGCAGGGAGGCGCCGATGATGATGCTCTCTGTCAGATTGTATAAAACAGTAGCAAGCCTGTCCTTCTTAGCCTCATCTTTAGCAAGTACCCAGGGCTCTGTCTCATCAATATATTTGTTGCAGCGTTTGAATGTGGTAAAGATCTCTGTGATCGCATCGGCTACACGCAAAGAATCCATCCTGGCACAGACACGCTCATATGTGGAGGTAACCACTGCCTTGAGATCTGCATCGATAGCTTTTTGTGCCTCGTCACTGCTTTCTCCCTTGTTCTCCACAATGCCGCCAAAATATTTGTTGCTCATGGAAATGGTACGGTTTACCAGATTTCCCAGTGTATTGGCAAGATCGGAATTCAGTCTCTCCACCATGAGCTCCCAGCTGATCACGCCATCATTTTCAAACGGCATCTCATGCAGTACAAAGTAACGTACGGCGTCCACGCCAAAGAAATCCACCAGATCCTGTGCGTAGATCACATTTCCCTTGGATTTGCTCATCTTGCCATCTCCCTGTAAAAGCCATGGATGTCCAAACACCTGCTTCGGCAGAGGCTCACCCAGTGCCATCAGAAAGATCGGCCAGTAGATCGTATGGAAGCGGATGATATCCTTACCGATCAGATGCAGATCCGCCGGCCAGAACTTCTGGTACTGCTCACTGCTGTCGCCGTCCGCATCATAGCCGATACCCGTGATATAGTTGGTAAGGGCATCCAACCATACATATACTACATGCTTATCATCAAAATCTACCGGGATACCCCATTTAAAGGAAGTGCGCGATACGCAAAGATCCTGCAGTCCCGGCAGAAGGAAATTGTTCATCATCTCATTCTTGCGGCTCACCGGCTGAATAAACTCCGGATGGGTATTGATATGCTCGATCAGTCTGTCGGCATATTTGCTCATTTTAAAGAAATACGCTTCTTCCTTCGCCGGCTTACACTCCCTGCCACAGTCCGGGCACTTCCCGTCCACCAGCTGGGATTCCGTCCAGAAAGATTCACAGGGTGTACAGTACATTCCTTCATAAGCACCCTTGTAGATGTCTCCCTGATCATACAGTCTCTTAAAGATCTTCTGTACCTGCTTCTCATGATAATCATCCGTCGTGCGGATAAACTTGTCATAGGAAGTATCCAACATATCACAGATCTCCCTGATCTGCCCCGCCACATTATCCACGAATGCCTTCGGTGTGACACCGGCTTCCTGTGCCTTTAATTCAATCTTCTGACCATGCTCATCCGTGCCGGTCTGGAAGAATACATCATAACCGTCTTTTCTTTTAAATCGCGCGATACTGTCTGCCAGAACGATCTCATAGCTGTTGCCGATATGCGGCTTGCCCGAGGTATAGGCGATCGCGGTCGTGATATAATATTTCCCTTTATTCATAACATTCTCCTCCTGCTCGTCTTTTCTTCCCATTCTAATGATATACTTACAGAGTAACGCAGTAATGCTTGATTGTCAAACCCTTTACAGCCAGTTATAATCGCCTCCGGTGATCGCCAAAGACAACAATCCGTCCATTTTTTCCACATCCTCGCCCTCCACGATCTGTAACATCTTTGCCGTCTCTTTCACTGCCGGCATCTCATCATCCGGCCCGATCTCCATATCTGGTGCCTCTCCACAGTAGGGACAAACAATATATGGTGCTGTCTGCAATGATAAAAAACGATTCCCACATTCGCTGCATTCAAAAAAGCCGCACAGCTGTGTCCCATCCGGTACATAATACATAAACTTCACTCCCTGCTTTCTTTGCGGTCTTAAAAAAATATTAATATACTTCTGTGTTGTTTTGTTTTCTTTCCTTCTTTTTTACATCAAAAACGATTTCTTTTCAATAGGTTTCCCTGCTTTTCGTTCTATCCTTTCCACATTTTTCATAGATTTAGTTCAAACAGACTATCCTCCCGCAAAGGTCGCTGCCTGCGCAGATCAGACCACTGCCGCAGATAGTCGCCCGTTTGAGGTACTGCCATGTCTTTTCCCCGAAAAAATAATCCTTCTTCCTTGATTCAGCCACCCCGGAAACGCTCCCATCGAAAGTGCTTTAAAGTCCCGCTCCTTCTCCTGCTCATTCTGGTTGCAGCGGTTTCTTCCTTTTTTCTTTATACGCTGCGCTTTAAGGCAGACAGACAGTTTGAACGCCTCTGCCGGCAGCTGCCGCAAGACCTTCTGCCCAAAGATGCGCTGAGCCTTTCTTTTTTATTTGACGATCCTCCAGAGGCGGAATCTGCGCTTCCTGTTTATGAAAAGGAAGCCTATCTGCATACAGCCGGTGTCGATTACCTTAGCATGCTCCAAAAGATCAATGCCGACAGACTTTCCGCGGAAAATGCTGTCTTTTATGATCTGTTGACAGACTATTTTACCCGCCATCAGGACGATTCCCGTTATCTCTATGCAGAACAGCCTCTCTGTCCCACCGGCGGTGCCCATACCAGGCTTCCGGTTCTATTGGCAGAATTTCCGGTAAAAGATAAAAAAGATATCGAACAGTATCTTTCCATTTTGGAAGAGATCCCCGATTATCTCACCGGTCTCGGAGCGTATGAAAAGGACCGCAAAGAAGCCGGCTATCTCACGCCGACTGAGGATATCCGCCGGATCGTCGCACAATGTGACAGGATGTGCTCCGAAGAAGGCTACGAGCTTTTTACCGGTGGATTTTCTCATCTGCTCTCACAGGCAGAAGGGATTTCCTCCTCCGAAAAGGAACTGTATGAAGCCGAATGCGACCGGATCGTAACGACCATGATCTTGCCTGCCTATGAATCATTGGGGGATACGCTGCTTTTGCTGCGCGAGGAAGGCGTCGCTTCCAAAGGTCTTTTTCACAGCAAAGGGCGGGATTATTACGCACACCTTTTATCTTTAAAGACCGGTTCCTCCAAATCCGTACCCCAGATCGAAAAGTGCCTGCAAAACCGCTTTCAGGTGCTCGCATCCGATTTTAACCGCGCACTGACTGATCTGACCAAAAACGCAAATGCCATAGATCCTGATGTCGCAACGGGAACCCCGCCGGAGCTGTTAAGGCTCCTGCAAAAACGTATGCAGACCGATTTTCCGCCACTTCCAGCCGGGATCAGCTGTCAGATCAAACGTGTTCCGGATTGTCTGAAAGACTATACGGCTCCCGCTTATTATTTTATCCCGCAGACAGATAACATTCAGGACAATCCCATTTATATAAACGAGCAGGACATTGCCGATCCCTTATCCTTATACACTGCACTTGCCCACGAAGGTTACCCCGGTCATATGCTGCAGTCCACCTATTTTCTTTCCGCCGCACCGGCCGATGACTGCACTCTTCGAAGCGGCATGACTTCCGTTATGCAAAACGCTCTCAGAATGTGCATGGACTATATCGGATATATCGAAGGCTGGGCAATGTATACAGAGCTTCTTTCCTATGATCATGCCGCCAGACAGGATTCCCCTTCCGAGTTGGACCTAAGATGTCTGGACGTTTTGAGACTCAGCCGCGAACTGAAGCTCTGCCTCTATTGTATACTGGATATCCGTGTGCATTATTATGGAGACAGCCAAAACGAGCTTGTGCCTTATCTGAACAATATCGGCATCCACGATCCCAAAACCATTGATGCTCTGTACCATTATCTCGTCAATGAGCCTGCCACCTATGCCTCTTATTATGTGGGATTTCTGGAAGTACTGGAATGTAAGGATGCCTATAAAAAGCATTGTCTGGAAAAGAATCTTCCCTACAGCGACCGGGCTTTTCATGAATTTTATTTGACATGCGGCCCCTGCAGCTTCGATCATTTAAGAAACAGAATGAAGTTTGAAAATATTTTCCCCAAAACTACTGTTAAAAAGACGCCGGTCAGCCGCCTGCGGTCTTTATCTTATCTTTCAAAAACGCTACGATCTTCTCATAATTCTCCGGCCGGTGAGGAAACAGACACCCTGTGCAGTCCTTGATCACAGCCCCGTTTTCCTTCCGGATATAGCGCGGCGTCCCGGGGCAGTCCTCATAAGGATTCATGGGACAATAACAGAACAGACAGTTAAATGCCTCCCCTGCTTTGATCGGATGGCAGGGGAAATATTTGCAACCGGTATTTTGAAAAAACTTATGACTGTTTGGTATTTCCATAGATCTTCTCCTCTTTTGGCGCTTATCTTCTCACTGTTGTTCTCCTGACCGGCTGTTTGATCAAGCTGCCGCTGCAGGTCATACAAGCGGTTCATACTGTCCGATCTGTGTCTCTTCAAAACGGTGGGCATCCTCGTATTCTGCCAGTGCGATGTCTAAAAGCGGCAGCAGACACACGCCGCCGGTTCCCTCTCCCAGAGACATCCCGGCATGGATCATCGGAGACAGTCCCAGTTCTTTCAGGATCATCTTTCCCGCCGGTTCTTTGGACACATGACTCGCAAACATAAATTCACGGCAGGCAGGTGAAAGTCTCACTGCCAGAAGTGCTGATACGGAAGAGATAAATCCGTCGATCACCACCGGCATCCGGTAAACGGCTCCGCCCAGAAACATTCCGGTCATGGCAGCTATGTCAAAGCCTCCCACCTTGGACAATACATCGATCGGATCGTTGCTGTCCGGCCGGTGCAGGTCGATTGCCTGCTCTATCACCCGGATCTTTCGTGCAAGTCCCGCAAAGCTGAGTCCTGCGCCGCGTCCCGTGACTTCTGAAACATTTTTCTCCAGCAGAACCGCAGCAATGGCGCTGGAGGTCGTTGTGTTCCCGATCCCCATCTCGCCCGTCACTACAATGTCATAGCCCTGCTCTTTCAAAGACCGGATAAGCTCCATGCCGGTCAGGATTCCAAGACAGGCCTGCTCTTTGCACATTGCGGGTGTCTTCGCCAGATTGGCGGTCCCCTTTGCGATCTTGTGCGCCCAGAGACGTGGATGCCGGATGTCGGATGCCAGCCCCACATCCGCCACAAACGTATCCGCCCCTGCGGCTTTTGCCATGATATTGATATTCGATCTTCCCTCTGCGATTTCCAGCGCGACTGCAGAGCTGACAGAGGCATCCGTCTGCGTCACCCCTTCCGCCACCACACCGTTATCTGCACAGACCACCATCGCACAACGTTTTTTCAGTGTAACGTTCTTTGTACCTTGTATTCCCGCCAGCCGGATCACTGTCTCTTCCAGTTCCCCCAGGCTTCCAAGCGGTTTACATACGCCGTCCCAGTGTTTTTTCGCCCGTTCCATCGCCGTCAGATCGAGTGGCAGGATCCCCTCCAGCCGGTCTTTTAATTCTTGCTTCTCCATACCTGTCCTTCCGTCATCTGATTCTTTTCTCTATGTGCCTCTCAAACAGGCTCTTCCTGTGCATGCTTCTCAAGCCCCATGATCCGATAAAGCGCCTGCATATCCATATTCTGGCGGATCATATCCGCCAAACGGTCAAATTGTTCTTCCCGGTAGTCTCTGCGGTCCTTCGCCCGAAGCTGTCCCGGCTCATATCCTTTTTGTTTCAAAAGAACCCGGATAATGGTCTCTGCCACATCCTTTTCATCGAAAATACCATGGACATATGTGCCATACACATTTCCTCTCCATGCACCGTCCTGCATTCCGACAGTCTTTTCTTCCGGATCTTTCTTTTGCAAAACACCATCAACGCGTGCCGTTACTGCGGCGTCAGTTGTATCGTTTTCATACCTACACAGGCTTTCCGGTTCTGTCAGATGCACTGCGCCTTCTGAATACTCTGTTCTGCCATGATGCAGTTCATAACCGGCAAATCTCTTCCCCGAAAGCTCTGAAAAGACACCGCCTATCTTTGAAAACATTCCCGGAGTCTGTCTGCGGTATTTCTGCTTCCCAAAAACAGTCCGGACCGGCAAAAGTCCCATTCCGCGCACCGTCTTTGCACCTTCCACCCCGGCTTCGTCTGCGATCTGCATTCCCAGCATCTGGTATCCGCCACAGATCCCAAAGAGCGGTGTGCCCTTCTCCACCAGCCGGTTGATCGAAGCCTCCAGTCCGTTTTTCCGCATCCAGAGCAGATCATCGATCGTACTTTTCGTCCCGGGCAGAAAGATCAGATCCGGACTGCCGAGCTCTGCCGCTGCTGACACAAACCGCACCGAGACCTCGTCAAACTGCCCGAACACATCAAAGTCCGTAAAATTAGAAAGTCTCGGAAAACGTATCACCGCCAGATCCAAAAGTGCATCCGCATTCTTTGCAAGCAGACGCCCGCTCAGGCTGTCCTCGTCTTCCAGATCCAGTCTTATAAACGGAAGCACCCCCACAACCGGAATTCCGGTCAACTCCTCGATCCGTTCCAGTCCCGGTTCCAGTATGGAAACATCTCCCCGGAATTTATTCACGATCAGTCCCCTGATCCGCTCCTGCTCCTCTTGCTCCAGAAGTTTCACTGTACCGTACAGTTGTGCGAACACACCGCCTCTGTCGATATCCCCGACCAGTAATACCGGTGCATCCGCCAGCTGCGCCATCCCCATGTTGACAATATCATTTTCCTTCAGATTGATCTCCGCCGGGCTTCCTGCTCCCTCGATGACGATCACATCATATTCGTCCGCCAGAGACTTATAGGCTTTTAAAACTTCGGGAATGAGCCGTTTCTTTTCCGCAAAATAGTCCTTTGCGGTCCGGTTGCCGATCACTTCCCCGTTAACAATGACCTGAGAGCCGGTATCACTGTTGGGCTTGAGCAAAATGGGATTCATCCGTACCGACGGCTCGATCCCACAGGCCTGCGCCTGCATAACCTGAGCCCGTCCCATTTCCAGTCCTTCTTTTGTGATAAAGGAATTGAGCGCCATATTCTGGGATTTAAACGGACATACCCTGTATCCGTCCTGCTTCAAAACCCTGCAGATTCCTGCCGCCACCAGACTTTTCCCCGCATTGGACATGGTGCCCTGTATCATGATCGGTCTTGCCATGTTATTTATCGCCCCGAAATACTTAAAAAACCGAAAGCACTCGTTTTGCGGTTCCTGGCGAAAATGCATTTCTTTTCCCGTGCCCGGATGGATAAATGTCAGTTCTGCCGCACAAAGTGCCACTGTTTTTACCGACCGTTCTTCCGACCGCTTCGCCGTTTCATCCGTTCCGTATTTCCGGTCGCCCAAAAGCGGCAGCCCCGCATGCGCAAGCTGGGTACGGATCTGATGAAAGCGCCCGGTCAGAAGCTGCACACGCAATAGCGCCAGATCTTCTTTTTGTTCTAAAACTTCATAAACAAGAACCGCTTTTTTGGCCCCGGACGTACCTTTTTTCACGATCTTGGCCAGATTCGTCCTGCTGTCTTTCATCATATAATCGGTGAGTGTCTCTTTGCCCGACAACCCTCTGTCTCCGTTTTCAACATGGGCGATTGCATAATATACCTTCTCGCATGCTCCATTTGCCCCATGGTTCCGTTCTGCTCTGCCTACCCTTCCGGTCAGTCTCTTTTTATGATCCGCACCGTTTTCTTCTGCCGTTTTTGCCCTTTCGGAAAACTGTGTGCTCAGATAAGCTGCACTGTTTTTCGTTTTTGCAAACACCAAAAGCCCCTCCACAGGCTGATCCAGTCTGTGGATCAGTCCCAGATAGGCAGGTTTCCCGCCGTTTTTTGCCGTCAGGTAAGTATTCAGCTCGCTGACTGCATCCGGCTGTGCCACACGTGCCGACTGTGTGGCCAGTCCCGCCGGCTTATAGATCACAATGATTTCTTTATCCTCATATAATATCTGTGTTCTCATATTCATTCCTCGCATACATCCATCATCAATATACCACATTTCCCTTCCGTTTTTCCAGTTGACTTTTGGGAATATCCTCCCGGCCTTTCCTATAAAGTAAAAAGCGGCAGTCATCCTGCCGCCCTGTCTTTTTTAAACTTTAAACCGGTATCCAACCCCCCAGATCGTCTCAATATACTGTGGTTTGGAAGTATCAAATTCAATCTTCTCCCGGATCTTTTTGATATGCACTGTCACTGTGGCAATATCCCCGATCGACTCCATATCCCAGATTTCCCGGAACAGTTCTTCCTTGGAATACACATGATTCGGATTTTCCGCAAGGAAAGTAAGCAGATCAAACTCCTTGGTGGTAAACGTCTTTTCTTCTCCATTCAAATACACCCTGCGGGCAGTCTTATCGATCTTAAGCCCCCGGATCTCCACGATGTCATTCACTTTCTGGTTGGAATGGATCAGTCTCTCATAGCGGGACAGATGTGCCTTCACCCTCGCCACAAGCTCACTCGGGCTGAAAGGCTTCGTCATATAGTCATCCGCACCAAGTCCCAGTCCCCTGATCTTATCGATATCGTCTTTCTTGGCCGAAACCATAATGATCGGTATATTCTTCTCCTCTCTGATCCTTCTGCAGATCTCATATCCGTCTATACCCGGAAGCATCAGATCTAAGATCACCAAGTCAAAATCTTGTCCCAGTGCTTTTTCCAGACCGCTTTTTCCCTCATTGGCAATCTCCACTTCATAGCTGTTGATCTCCAGATAATCCCGCTCCAGATCTGCGATCTCCGCTTCGTCTTCAATGATCAAAATCTTACTCATTCTGCTCTTTCTCCTCATATTTTCTTAATACAAAATGCATACAGGTCCCTTCGCCCTCTTTGCTGGTCGCCCAGATATATCCTCCGTGATCCTCAATGATCTTCTTTACAATGGAAAGGCCGATCCCGCTGCCCCCTTTCATGGAATTGCGGGAAGCATCCGTCCGGTAAAACCGTTCGAAAATGCGTGCCAGATCCTTCTGGCTGATCCCTTTTCCATTATCCTCGATCTCCACACGTATGGAATCCAGCTCATCCAGGATACGGATCTCGATCAGTCCGTTCTCCTTATCCAGATACTTCACACTGTTGCCGATGATATTGTTGATCACACGCCGCATCTGCTCCGGATCGGCTATCACCAGTGTATCGTCAGGCACCATGTTGATAAAGTCAAGCCGGATATTCTTGGATTCCAGATCCAGCCCGACCTCCTCGATACAATCCTGGAAATACTCTGCCACATTGATGCGGTGAAAATTGTATGGGATCTGATTGGCATCAATGCTGGAATAGATCGTCAGTTCATTGATCAGCCTGTCCATGTCATTCGCCTTGTTATAGATCGTCCTGATATAGCGGTCCATCTTCTCCGGCGTATCTGCGATCCCGTCCATGATCCCTTCCACATATCCTTTAATGGATGTGATCGGCGTCTTCAGATCATGGGAAATATTGCTCACAAGCTCTCTGTTTTTTCTCTCACTCTCCACAGTCTTTTCCATGGACTCCTTCAGCTTGCTGCGCATATCCTCATAATTGTCAAACAGTGCTCCCACTTCACCGTTATAGCAATTAAACATTTTATAGTCCATATCACCGGAAGCAATATGCTGCATGGCAATATTCATATCGGTCATGGGCTTGACTAATTCATTGTGTATCCAGCGGCGCATCAGACCGATGACAAACAGAAGCACGATCACGATCACCGCGATCATATCCGCCAGAAAGTATTTGATAAACTGCTTTTCCAGATCGGGGGACATCGCCTGCTTTTGTACTGCCTTCATCATGCAGGATTTCATGATCATGTTGGAAATACTGATCGTGATCAAAGGAAAGATGATGATACACGCATATAAAATATATAGTTTTGTCGTCAGCTTCATGCCCTGCATGGTACAGGGACATTCCTTCTTCTTTTTCAATGTATACTCCCCAAAAATGATGATAAAGACCACAGCCGGACATATGCTTTGGTACTTGAATCTATCAGCCGCGGATCAATAAACAGCCATGAGGATATTATACCATCAAAATTTCAGAATGCTACGGGATTCATGATATTATTATGATTTTTATAAAATTTTAATTGTGCCTCTTATGCTTATAAAATCGGGCATTAAGCAGATTTTCCGCCTTCCCGTGTAATTGACACAACCGGTAATGGTTGTTATAATTTGAGTACTTGTTCAGTTGTCCGGAAAACTTGCAGCAGCACAGTAAAATCTCTGCTGTAAAATATATTTTCTAAAATGGAGGAATGATTATGAAGTATGTATGTCAGGTATGTGGTTACGTTCATGAAGGAGATTCTGCACCGGAAAAATGCCCCGTATGTAATGCTCCCGCCGAGAAATTTACCGCTCAGTCCGAAGATATGACATGGGCCAGCGAACATGTAGTCGGTGTGGCACAGGGTGTCAGCGAAGACATTCTGAATGACCTTCGCGCCAACTTCACCGGAGAATGCTCAGAGGTCGGCATGTATCTTGCTATGGCAAGAGTTGCTTACAGAGAAGGCTATGCTGAGATCGGTGCTTACTGGGAAAAAGCTGCATGGGAAGAGGCTGAGCACGCCGCAAAATTCGCAGAGCTTTTAGGCGAAGTCGTTACAGACTCCACCAAGAAAAATCTGGAGATGCGCGTAGAGGCAGAAAACGGAGCGACAGCAGGCAAGACAGATCTTGCGAAACGTGCCAAAGCAGCGAATCTCGATGCGATCCACGATACCGTACATGAGATGGCCCGCGATGAGGCAAGACACGGCAAGGCATTTAAGGGTCTTCTGGAGAGATATTTCGGTTAAGAACTGTTTTGAGAAGATTCGTATTTCTATGGATTTAAAAGAGGGAGTGGTTTGAAGATAAACCACTCCCTTATCTGTTATATTGCTTTTTCTTCCCGCCTTTTGCAGATGTGCACCGGATCGCTCTGCCCGATCCTTCTATTTCTGCGACAGTTGCCTCGTCCGGCCTGTATTTATTCTAATCCTCCCCCTGTGGATCCGCACATTTAGAGGCGAAGGAAACCGGAATCCGACCGCTGTAGGGTGTCTTCTTCCATTCGCTCTGTACACGCTCCACGATCAGACGAACCTGTTCCTTTTCAAACTCCGGCAAAAGGATCAGAAAACAATTGGTCTTATTCTGGGTGATAACATCACTCTTTCGCAGGGATTTCTGAAGAATGGTGCCAAACTGGTAGATGGCTTCTGCGATCTCCTCCGAATTGATACCGTCCGAGAAGGTAAGCGAGAGCATCAGCCAGATATATCCATTCTGATAACGCTGGGAAAAACGATCCATAAAGCGATAGATCCAGGAGAAGGCCTCCTGCCCGACCCACATGGCATCGCGGGCTCCCCCTCTTTCTTCACAGATCTTCAATGCCTGATCCAGTTCTTTCTCCAGATCCAGTTCCAGAGAGTCTTCATAGTGAGTCGCATCATATAACCGGTAACCATGCTTTCCGCTCTGTTTCACCTGATAGAGCGCCTTGTCCGCATGGGAAAAAAACTCCTGATAACTGCCGCCTTCTTCCGGCACACGCACAGCACCTAAGGAGACACCGATCGGAACCGCAAACTCTCCGCCTGCCAGCTCTTTGCACTCAGACAAAAGCTGCTCATTCAGCCTTTCCGTAAAGGCAGCCGCCGCCCGCTCTTCCTGCGTGTTGCGGAAATATACCAAAAATTCGTCGCCACCGATACGACAGAGCACATCTCCGTCGCGGCTGCGCCTCCTTGCGATATCGGCGAAGCATTTCAGCACCTTGTCTCCCATATCGTGCCCGTAAATATCATTCACCAGCTTAAAATTATCGAGATCAAGAACCATCAGCATGCCGCCTCCGCCTTCCATGCACAGTCCCGCCATGATCTCCTCTGTCCCGGCCTTATTGTAAAAGCCGGTCAGAGCATCCGTGATCGCTTTTTCTTTATTTTTCTTCGCGATATTGAGAAGTTTGCGGACTTCTTTTGCCTTTTCCTCCGTCCGCTTACGCACAGCAAGCTGGATCTCTTTTTCTTCTTTGATCCGCCGCACATACAGTGCATTCAGGCTGGCACAGGCCTCCAGATGTTCCTGCGTCCTCCCTGCTGCCTGGGCATGATCCACATGCACACGCTCGGCAATGATCCGGTCTAATGTATGTCCTGTTTTCTCCGCATAGGAGGATAAGATCTCCAGATAACTGGCAGCTCTTTCAATCTCACCGTATTTGATCAGGATATGGGCGATCTTTTCAAATTTGTTATGTACCTCATAGGTATCCGTACTCTCGTCCCAGGAGGTGATCGTAAGATCCGAATACCGGTAAGCTTCCTTAAGATCTTTTTTCAAAAAAGAAGCAAGTGCCCTGCTGGCATAGATCGCCGTGATCGCCGGTTTATAGTCGGACAGATGATCGATCCGGCTTTCCAGATAGTCAAGTGTTTCATCCGCCTTTTGGGCTACTCTCAGACTGCAGTAGCAGTCCGCCAGGTTCGTCCCATATATCGTTACAGACTCATGATTGTCCGGTTCCTTTCGAAGAACCTCCTGGAAGATCTTTACGAAGATTTTTACACATTTCTCATAGTCCGCAAGCTGATAATAGCACTCGCCAATATTGTTCAAAACGATATTTCTCGCCATCATGCACTTCCTGTGCTCCCGTACGATCTGCTCAACCACATCATACGCCTCAAGTGCAAGCTGGTAATTTTCCTGTGCCGCATAGGCAAGCCCCAGGATATTATAGGCAAATGACTTTAAATTGAAATCATCGGTCCCGTCAAGGAAGGACACCGATCTGTGAGCATATGTGAACATATTTACACGATGTCCGGCCCGGTAGCTTAGGACTGCAAGATAATAATTCGCCACAGCCATCAGGTACAGATCTCCACTTTTCTTTCCCTGACGCAGATAACTGTTTAGTTTTTTCTCTAGCACCGGCGTATTCTTCTGGTTTTCGATAAACATCTGCCGGACTTCTTTCCAGGTATTATTCATAAGCTTACTCCGATCTGTATGCACGCGGGATAAACAGTTCCTTATACTGTCCATAAACAGGGATGACAAAGCACATTCCGCCTGATCATATGCTGTTGTAAAACATTGCAGGTCACTATTTTCATGATAACATAAACGTTTTTACATGTAAAGGAAACGAGCCGGTGACTGTCCCCAAAGGTACAAATACACCGGCACGTTTTCACAGACGTATCTT
Organism: Lachnospiraceae bacterium; assembly: GCA_015056815.1. Classification (GTDB taxonomy): domain Bacteria; phylum Bacillota; class Clostridia; order Lachnospirales; family Lachnospiraceae; genus SIG333. Next base: position 27,351 of record SVFN01000032.1, read on the forward strand.
CTTATATGCAGTAGATATAATTCTCTTTTCTCGGAGCGGCCTTCTTCGCCGGCTCTGCGGCATAACCAAGTGCACAGTGACCGATGCCCTCATACTCGCCTTCGATCCCAAGCTTCTTAAGGATATTCCAGCCAAACTCAGATTCAAACTCCTCTTTTGCCCGGTGGATCCAGATGCTTGCGATCCCCAGGCTCTCGGCTGCATTCATCAGATTGCCCATCACCAAAGATCCGTCATAAACATGCGTGGCAACATCCTTCTTCGCAAGCACGATCAGGATCACAGGAGCTGCGTAAAACGGATCAAACCCCGGATTCCATCCACCGATCTTGCGGTTTTCTTCTGCGATCTCATCGCGAAGGGTTTTGTCCGTCACCGCAATGATGATAGGACTCTGCTTTCCCATTCCGGTCGCAGCATAAGTGCCTGCTTTCAGGATCGCCTTCAAGTCCTCCTCTTTGATCATATCGGGTTTAAAATTCCGGCAGCTCCTCCTGTTTTCCAATACCTTCAGTGTCTCATTCATGCGCCGTACCTCCTGTTTTAAGTTCCGTATATTGTTTTCAGTTCCGTATATTGTTTTCAGGTTCCGTATGTGAACCAATGTTGTGAAGCGGCAGCTTAGCTCTCGTCCAGAAACAGATATAATAATCTGTACAGTTCCTTCACATCCTCTTCAGTATAGGGGGATCCTTTTGCGGCAAGCTTTAATGGGATATCCTTACACTGCTCTTTCAGAGCATCTCCTTTTTCGGTGATGCTTACCACCGTCACGCGCTCATCCTCCTTCGAACGCTGCCTCGTCACATAGCCTTCTCTCTCCAGATTTTTAAGAAGGGGTGTTAATGTCCCCGCGTCCAGATGAAGAGTGCTGCCAAGCTGTCCTACCGTAACACTTTCTTTCTCCCATAATACCATGAATACCACGTATTGTGTATAGGTAAGCCCCAGCGGCTTGAGATACGGCGTATAACTGCTTACGATCTTGCGCGAGCACGCATACAACGGAAAGCATAACTGATTTTTTAATAAAAGCTGTTCGTATTCCTGCGCCATGATCCACCTCTACATAAGTCCTTCTACAAATTTCGCAACCTCGCTCATCTTAACGGTCGGCTCAAATCTTGCAACGACATTTCCCTTCCGGTCGATCACAAACTTTGTGAAATTCCACTTGATATCGGGATTGTTCTTATAATTCTTATCAATCGCTGCAAGCATCGCACCCATTGCAAGCGCTTTAGGGCCTTTTCCAAAGCCTTCAAATCCCTTTTGCTCTTTTAAGAATTGAAACAGCGGAATTGCATTCTCGCCATTTACATCCGCCTTCTTCATCTGCGGAAACTTCGTATTGTAATGCAGGGTACAAAACTCATGGATCTCTTCATCCGAACCGGGTGTCTGTCCCGCAAACTGATTGCAGGGCACATCGATCACTTCAAACCCCTGATCATGGAACTTCTCATACATGTCCTCAATATCCTTATAATGAGGTGTGAAGCCACAGCCTGTCGCAGTATTGACCACCAGTACCACCTTTCCCTCATAATCCTTCATCGATACCTTTTCACCTGACGGTGTCTCTACGCTGTAATCATAAAAAGCCATTCGTTTATCCTCCTTTTTTTGTTAATGAATGTGTAGTTTTTATCAATTCTATTCTGTTTTACCGTATTATATTTTATCAAATATATATTGTCAAGTATATTTTATCATTTTTGGTGTCCCGACACATATCCATTTCTTTTTCCACCTGTATGATCCGGGAAATTTCCAATCGAGTAGAGGAACATCCCCCGCCCGATTGTCGCGTTGCCTGTCAAATACATGTTCATACAAGTATGACACATGCCTGACGGGCTTATCGCACAAAAAAACAGTGCTCCCTCCCTCGAAAGCACCGCCGCCTTTTCTTCTTTCTCTCTGACAGTTTCCTCACTTCACTGTTTCTACGCCGTCACATGATTGGTCCGTCTGAGCAGTATATTGCTGATATCCTCAATGCTCGCCGGGCGTTCCTCCTTCAGCCAGACGATCGCTGTATTATACAGCGCACCGATGAACAGATACAGATCATACTTCTCCAGTGATCTGGCTGGCATAGTCCCTGCGATGGATTCATGGAACTGGTTTAACTCCTCCAAAAGCATCGTACCAAATCCGGAGTCATAAATATTCAGTACATATTGTTTGTATTCCTGAAAATAGGCAAACGCACGGGATACATTCTGATAAGAGTAATAAACCGACAGATCATAGTCCGCCGTCTTACGGTAGCGTTCTAAGATATCGCGCACCAGGGTGACCATCACATCCTCTTTCGACTGATAATTCCGGTAAAAAGAAGCTCTGGCAACCTCTGCTTTTTGTATGATCTCGGTAATGGTCACCTCCGCAATGGATTTCTTGGTCAAAAGCTCAAAGAGCGCATTTGTGATCGCCATTTTGACACGGGCATTTGCTTGTTTTCGTTTATCCATCTCATTACCCTCCCTTGGGATTACATATCTTTCCATCCTCTGCCACTATGCATACCCTCAGGCTGTCGTTCTGATTCCGTTGTCTCCATTGAAGCTGCTGTTGTCCTTCAACTCTGAAAGTGAGACAATCGTATCATATCTTCCCCTTTCTCACAATACAAATAAGTGAGACATTTTATTTCTATTTGTCTCACTTGTTGCAGGTTCCAACTGTAATATTTTTGCCATCGCTTTTGTAAATCAGGACACAAAAAAAGCAGGATACGGGAGTCGGAACTAATACTCCATACACTTGTAGAAAAATTGCTTATCCGGTATTAAGCAGCAACAACTGCCGTAAACACCTTTTATCACGGAAAATCAGCTTTTGGCGAATTTCCTGCTCAAAAGCCTTTACGCAAGCGACTCCTCGAATGATTGGCATTTATTTTGGGCGCTTCCCCGGCGCTTGCCAGTCTGTTTTTTATAAAATCTATACCTTCCACTCACATATAAAGCCACACTCCCCGACCCTTTTGCGAGGTCGGGGAGTGTTGTATCTATTTATATTATTAGAATTGTGAAATGCAACAATTTATGTTAATATTGTACCAAATCACAATATTACAAATATGAAAATGTGGAGGTGTCTCTATGCCATCCGAAATAAGACATTTAATGGATCAATATATTATAGAAATCCAAAAAATATATGGCTCGCATATATGTAGGATACTTTTATATGGTTCCTATGCCAGAGGTGATTTCAGACCAGATTCAGATATTGATATTATGATCCTGTTGGATATCCCTGATCTGGAATTAAAGAAATATAGCCAACAACTTTTTTATATGACTTACGATTTCAATCTGGATCACGACCTTGAAATAAAACCTATAGCCAAAAATGAAACCCATTTCAAGAAATGGAAAGAGAACTATCCGTTTTATGCCAATGTGGAAAAAGAGGGAGTAATACTGTATGGAGCAGCCTAACGACAATATTGGAACCAAAAATGACTTAGTACTTTATAGATTGCAGTCTGCAAAATCTGATTTAAAATCCGCAAGAATTTTATTTACCGCAAAAGAGTATAAAGCTGCAAATAACAGATCCTACTATGCTATTTTCCATGCGATCAATGCCATTCACGCTTTAAATGGAAAATCATATAAGAGGCACAAAGATGCTATCGCTAATTTTAACAAAGATTATGTCAAAACGGAAATATTCCCAAGAACTATGGGGCGAAAAATTGGCGAGGCAGAAGAAATACGTCATGCAAGTGATTATGATGATTTTTTTATAGCCAGTAAAGCTGAGACAGAAAGACTCATTAAAGTTGCCGATGAATTTATAAGTCTGGCACAAAACTATTGCATGAAACAGTTAAAAATTGATCAAGAATAAGAACTGTGAAGGGGAAGCCATGACGGTTTCCCCTTTTTTAACCATTATTTTCAGATTCCGGCGCTTTTACGAGCGCTTCCTGTCTAGTACGCAACCATTCTGTGACTCCAAAAGCCCTAAAATAAAGGACTCTGCAAATGACGGAGAGACGGGTACATTTACTTTCTCACCTATTCGGGCGCACTTCTGCCATCACCATTCGCAACAGCGACAGCAATATCGCACGCATCATTTACTTAGAAGGGTATTACGACATGTTCTGCAACGGTATTGCTTTGGATGATATCGCAAGTGATATCGTCACTTCCTTTGAAGATGACGAAACTCTCAATAATCCGGAACTGCTGGGATACATGATATTCTCAAAGATTATGAAACTGTTAAGGACAGACTATGTATACGGCTCATGAACCTTGAAAAGAATACGGAATTTCTTGCAGATAAATATTACAGACCATACCTCGACCCTGCTATCTGCCTGTGCGTCCTTGTTGAAAAGAAGCAAGACCGCATCTCATTCCTTACAGTCACACAGGAAATCGGCAGGCACTGGGACATGCCGACAGATATCCTTCTTGAAAAAGCTCTTGGAAATTCAGAATCATGTGGCAGACCTTGAATGGGGAATGGTCAGCATATGCAACCTCTACTCCACCGTCTTTACCCATAAACCGTCCACAAGTCAGCTCACACCCGATGATAAAAACCTAGACTATATCGAAAAACTTGTTACAGACGGGGAATTTGATAAGATAGTCATTGCGTGGGGTTCTTCCTTACATTCCAACAAAAATACCAATGAAGCAAAGCTTCGCATTTTAAAAATGCTTATGGAGAAAGGACTGACTTCTAAGGTAAAGCATATCGTCGGTGAGTTTATGGATGCAAAGGCACAGACGGGAACCCACGTACTTTACTTGGGACTCCATAACAGCAGGGAATCATGGTCTTGTGAAGATTATCCTGTGCAGGATGCCATTAAGGAACTGGAAATCATCTTAAGCATGAAAGAGGATAAGGCTGTAAAGGAAGCAGAACCATTAAAGATTACTCCCATGAAGAAGAAAGGAAGGAAGAAAAATGATGTATTACAGGATTCAAAACAGGCTTGATGCAAGGCTTCTGCTTGCAGACATGAGGAAACGGGGACAGGATGTTCCCATAGGTGACCGTATACTGGAACTGGCAGGCACGCTTGATGATGCCTATGGAAAAGACCGGAAATCCACCGGCATGGGTGGCTATATCCTTTATTTCCCCGACAGTGAGACCTATGAAAATACCATTGTGGAAGTGTGGGACTTTTACCATATCGAACCGAGGGAGTTTGAGTATCAGGAATATATCGGAGATACCGAACTGAATGACGTGAAATGGATTGAAAAACTGTTCCTGTTATCGTCAGACGACAGCCTTGTACTGGTCTATCCTCAGAAAGAAAATGATTTCATCAGTATGATCAAATATTACGAAAATCCTATAGATTAAATTATATAACATATATAGGGGTGGGATTTTATCCTGTCCCTATTAATCTACTTATAGATCCTCTTTTTTGATTAATCAAAAATATTAGTGTTAATGTGAAAATTGGTCGATGGCATTTTTGCCCCAGTGTTAGCAACAATTGTTAGACAGTTATATTTCGATAACGACCCTTTTTCCGACTAACACCATAATATTAAAAACAAGCTACCAACTATGTAACATGCACAACCATATGACCTAAAAAATATCTTTTTCCATTTCGTCCAAAGGCGATGATTGAAAATCACTTAAACTATCTTCACTATCATCCCTTACAACCTTTGTATGCCTTATATCTTCCCACAGTTTTTTAATCCCTGCATTGGTATGCGCAAAAATGAAATCTGCCAAACTTCCAACCATTTTTCCTATTATTCCTATGAACCAAAAAAAAGCTGCAATCGGATACAAACCAATTGCCAATAATATCGTTATAATTATTGCTATAATATATGATAACAATAAAACCATTGTTCGTTTTCCCCTTTCTTTACAACTGATGCGTTTTGCGACACTTTTAAAGAAAAGAGTCTAACACAAGCAAGACTCTCTTACAGATGAAAAGTCAAGCAAACTATAGTTTGTACATTTTATGATAACTATAGCACTTTGCAGAAAGGTTGTCAATTACTTAAACTATGGTTATGGATAACAATAGTAACTTTAATGTTGGAGAAAAAATTCATACTTTACGCATTCAAAAAGGGATAAGTCAGGAAGAATTGGCATTACAGGCTGAAATTACTCCTGCTTATTTGGGATTGATTGAAAGAAACAAAAAAAATCCTACTGTAAAAATTCTTGCTAAAATATGTGATGCTCTGAATATCAAATTAAGCGATTTTTTTTCGACAGATATTGAAGTAATAGCCGCCAAAACAGAAACTGACCTCTTAACTGAGCAAATCGTGTACCATATTTCACGTTGTAATGAAACTGAAATGAAAACTATGCTAACCATTATTAAGAATGTAATGAAGTTCAAGGGCTCATAAAAAGACAGTACTACCTTTACGCAAGGCACTACTGCCGTAATCACTTTTCACTCATAATCATTTCCCAATATTCCGCAAGCCCGATGTTTATAAGGCTTTTCCGTCACTTCCGGCGCTTCCTCGGCGCTTTTCGCCCAAAAAATCATTCATTTCCAATCATTCCAAAAGTCATTGTGGAAGCAACCCCTTACGAATAAAGGGATTAAAGAATGGCAACAAAAAAAGCAGGATACGGGAGTCGGAACTAACACTCCGGTAATTCGTCAAAAGTTTGTTATTCGGTTTAACGCAGGCAACAACTGCCGTAAACCCTTTTATGCTGAAAAATCGGATTTTGGCAAATTTCATGCCCAGAGGACTTAACGCAAGCTACGCCTCGAATAATTGCTACTGATTTTGGGCGCTTCTTGGGCGCTTGCTAGTCGTAAATTAAGAAATTTTGACCCTTTTCCGTTTTCACCTCAAAAAATTGACTCTTGCAATTTGATAGGATAAATAAATATATTTAATATTAGTAAAAAATAATAAAACAATGTAAACGCCCGAAAGATCCTCAGTTGATACTACACTTTCGTTTTCAGGAAAATCGATTTTAAAAATAAATTTAATTCGGTTAATTCGTAAAACTTGCAGAAATGCAAATTTTACGAATCCCCAAATTAGATTCCTTTTTAAAATCCCCTACAACTTCCCTCGAATCCTTTTCGTTCTCAACCACCAGCCCCCAGCCCCCACCAACGCAGTTCTCCACCGCCAGCCCTCCGCCCCACCAATCACATCACCTTTTCATTCCCTAACCTATAACCACTGTCCCCAGCAAATTATAACTTGACAAACCAACATTAAGTACCATATACTACAAACAAGGCATTATGCAAAGGAGATTATTTTTGCAGGTAAGTCCAGTGTAAAGTATTGTAACGTAATGTACCGCAATGTTAAGCGAGGCAATGCGCAGAAAGCAAAGTATTGTGGTTCGTCGTTAGGCAACGCAAAGTAATGTACTTCAGTTTGCACAATGTTAAGTAAAGTCAAGCATAGGATGGGCTTTAAAAAGCCGCACTAAAAATCAGCTTTTTTTGATCAATATTATTGGCTGGTTTGTTTTTTGTACTAATTTTTACGATGAAGTTTTGTTTTAATTTATCGTAGAGGTTGGTTTTGTTTAGTGTACGCTTTTTTAGCCGTTGAGAGGTGAATAACGTCCTATTAGTTGACTTGTCTTAAGTTAATAAATATAGGTGGAAACCAAAATAGCCTGTAACCGTTATTACCTCTTTATTTTGATAGAAGGAAAACAGTTGCAGGCTATTTTTTTTAGAAAGGAAAAAGCTATGACAAAAAAAGAATTAAATAATAAATTACAAAAAATTGTATCAAATAATCAAAAACTAAATTTGCCACATATTTTTATTGGTATTTTGGGCAACCGTGTCATACAAATTGTACAACAAAAAGACAAAAACGGTATTTATGAACTTAATATTGCGGACGAAATCTGCTCTTTGATCAGGGTAAAGGAAGTTCAAAACAATATTTCTGATGGCGTAAAAACTTGTACCATTGAATTCATTAACGATGCTGGGAAACTTGAGACCCTCGAAAGCTTTCCACGCATTAAGCTTTGCGATGCCCAGAAATGTATCGAACTGGCAAAATACGGCGTGGATGTCAGCTCATTGAATGCGAAAATTGTTGTGGCACATTTGCAGAATGAGCTTAAGCGTGCTCAATATCAGGAATGCACCAAACAGGCTGGGATCGTAAAGATGGACGGTAAGTATTTGTTTACGGGAAATTCATCATTTTATTACGAAAATAGTGAGTTTCAAAAAAGTGATATCAGGTATATTGGCAATTATAACTTAGAACCTTCAGGCAAATTGAAGAGCTATAAACAGTTTTTAAATTCCGAGATTGCTCCATCAGAACCATTATCTGTTGCACTCGCTATAGGGGGTTCAGCATTATTCGTGGGCTATCTTCATGACGAGATTGACCTTCCTAACATTGTAGTCCACTTGTCCGGAGACAGCTCAATAGGAAAAAGTACCGCTATGATGCTGGCGATCAGCATATTTGGTGGTTTTAAAATTGGTAAAAAAACCAGTCTTTTCGGTTCATGGAACGCCACAGACAATGCTATTTTAGAGATGCTCAATGATAACTATGGTGTTGCGGTTGGTTTGGATGAAGCAGGCATGTCTAAAGATAAGCAATTTGCGCCGTACATTTATCGAATTGCACATGGCGCCGACAAACAGAGGCTTGATTATGAAAAAGGCAACAAGCCTATCCGCGGATGGCATACAACAATCCTGTCTACAGGGGAAATCCCTCTTGCCGATGTAACAGACAAAGCAAGCGGGCAAAAGGTTAGACTTATTTCTCTTGACAGTATTCAGTGGACAAACAGTGCCGAGCAAAGTGAAAAGATCAAAGCTTTTATTTCCAAAAACCACGGAACATTTGCACCTGCACTTGCGAAATATATTCTTCGACAAGGCACTGGCAAATGGAAAAGGCTTTATGAGCAGGAAAGGGAAAAAATTTTACAAGCTTTAAATTGTGACTGTTTTAAAGAACGGCTTTCTAAGCGACTGGCAATTATCATGTTATCAGCCACAGCGATGAAGCACATGCACATTGATTTGGATCTTGACAAAATCCGGGATTTCCTCTGTCAAGAATTAAATAAGGCAACCTCTTACGAAACATCTATAAGCGAAGCAGCTTACTCACATTTGCAGACAGAAATTGTAAATCATACCAACAATATCGAAATTCGTTGCCACAACGGTAGCTTGATTAGGGGTGTGCCTGCTGGCACAATTTGGGGAGTTGCATATACACATATTAGCTCTAATCCAGATAAGTGCATTCAAACAAACTCATTAGAGGATTTGGAAGTTGATTCCGTCAACATCCCGCTCTCAACTGTAGAGACATTTTTAATTAACAAAGGATATCATAATTGCAAGGCAATTTACCAGAGCTGGATGCAACAGGGACATATAGAATTTAAGCAGGATGCAAAAGGTATTTCTAACTATCGCTTTATCGTTAAAACGGGTGACATCGGCAAGGCAACCTGTCTTAGGGTGAAAATATGAAGCGCCCGTTCATAAAAGAGCTTGAAAGGAGCCAACAGGTTTTCATAAACCTATGCGACATTGAAGGTAAAAGACTGAATGGGGCTTTAATGGAAGTAGCATATTTAGAGTTCCCACTCAAAATAACCTGTGAGGATTTTTCAAGACTTAAAAGCGATCCTGTATATAAATTACTGCTACGTGGGATATCATCAAACCTTGGACTTGCTCTATACTTTTCACAACAGAATATTTCATTATGTGCATCCTTTGGCAGATATCCTTTTTGGTGCTACAGTAATTTTTATGAACAGCTGTATGAGATAATCTTTAAACGACTTCAATTTGAACTCAGTGGTTATCTCACTTTAGATGCGGATAGACAAATTCAGCATAACCATGAAAGAGCACAACGGAGAAAGAGAATATCCGCTATGATTGACGAAGATTTGGCGAATGCCGAATAACCTAATCATGTTGGGGGATTTTCTCCCAACATGATACTACATATATTAACTTAGCAAATAAGCAGTCAGGGCAACCTCACGCAATAACAGATATTTCATTCGCATATTATTTTTCTGAGGCTGCCCTGCCGAAAGGAGGTTATTATGCCAGAGCAGGCTTATAGCAAGATACTGGATGGCTGCAGGATGGCAGTACCATTGTTACTTGTTTTCATAGTAAGAAAGCAATCACTTTTATCGAGAGGAGGTCTTACCTTGGCTAATATTATAACACTTGATGCCGACATTC
>SVFN01000033.1 GCA_015056815.1 Lachnospiraceae bacterium
TTTCAACTGAAATGGCCACGCTTTCCCTAAAATAAAAAGGGCATGTGAAAAAACTTTTCGTTTTTTCACACGCCCTTTAAAAAACAATAGTTTGAAAGATTTATACGAGATTAGTTGTTGATGAGCTTGTCATCTTCGTTGTTCCAGCTGTAGAGCTTACGAACTTCCTCGCCGACCTTCTCTGACGGATGCTCAGCTGCCAATTTTCTCATAGCCTTGAAGTGAACCTGACGTCCTGCAGGTGACATGTCTAACAGGAATTCTTTTGCAAAAGAACCATCCTGGATGTCGGAAAGGATCTTCTTCATTGCTTTCTTTGTATCTTCTGTGATGATCTTCGGACCTGTCACATAATCGCCGTACTCAGCAGTGTTGGAAATAGAATATCTCATTCCGGCAAAACCTGACTGATAAATCAGATCTACGATCAGCTTCATCTCATGGATACACTCAAAGTATGCATTACGAGGATCATAACCAGCCTCAACCAAAGTCTCGAAACCGGCCTGCATCAGAGCGCAGACACCACCACAAAGAACTGCCTGCTCTCCAAATAAGTCTGTCTCTGTCTCGGTACGGAAGGTTGTCTCAAGAACACCGGCTCTTGCTCCACCGATCGCAAGTGCATAAGCAAGTGCAATGTCTTTTGCCTTACCGGTAGCATCCTGTTCTACAGCAACCAGACAAGGAACACCTTTACCTGCCTGATATTCGCTTCTTACCGTATGACCCGGTCCCTTTGGAGCGATCATGGTAACATCGACATCTGCCGGAGGTACGATACATCCGAAATGAATATTGAAACCATGAGCGAACATTAACATATTACCTGCCTCTAAGTTCGGCTCGATATCTTTTTTATAAAGATCAGCCTGCTTCTCATCATTGATCAGGATCATAATGATGTCTGCCTTCTTTGCAGCTTCTGCAGCGGTGTAAACTTCAAATCCCTGCTTTACTGCCTTGTCCCATGACTTAGACCCTTCATACAGACCGATGATCACATTGCATCCTGACTCTTTTGCATTCAATGCATGTGCATGACCCTGGCTGCCATAACCGATCACAGCAATGGTCTTGCCTTCCAGTAATGATAAGTTGCAGTCTTCCTGATAGTAAATTTTAGCTTCCTGTGACATTTTAATTCCTCCTAATTATAGATAGTTTTTTCATGCGATATCCCAACCTGAATGGCAGGAAGCATCGCATGCACTGCTCATGAAAACTCTTTATACCTTCACCTTACGGTGGAAATATCTATGGTAAATATGTGATGTTATCCGTGCCTCGTCCAAGTCCTGCGATACCTGTGCGGGCAAGCTCCGGTATTTCGTAACCGTCTAACAGATTAAGAAAAGCCTCGATCTTCGCCTGATTACCTGTGATCTCCACGATCAGACTGTCCGGCGCCACATCAACGATCTTCGCACGGAACACATCCGCCATGGAAATAACATTCTGACGTTCTTTCGGATTAGCCATAACCTTTACGAGTACAAGCTCACGAAATACACTGCTGTCCGGTTCGAGAACTTTGATATCTCTTACATCGACCAGCTTGGCAAGCTGCTTCTCAATCTGATCAAGGATCTCATCATCACCGCTGGTCACGATTGTGATACGGGTATATTTGGGATCTGCGGTCGTACCTGCGGTAATACTCTCAATATTGTAACCACGTCTGGAAAACAGACCTGAGATACGACTTAAAACACCCGATGTATTATCTACTAAAATCTGAAATACTTTTTTCTGCATGAACTACCTCTTTCTGATCCCGTAACTGTTCCAAACAGATTTCATCAGGGAACATTCTTTTCCGCTTTTATTACTGTTTTTTATCAGCAATTAACTGTATTTTAACAACATTCCTACTGCTTTGTCAACGTATGAACTTCTTTCATGCTGTATATAACCATAAGTTATAACGAATATTAGTATTTAAAACAATATGTTATACTGGATTATAGTCGTAACATGAGTTAAAAATGCCCGGGAAGTCTTTACTGTTCGGTTTCGGAACACTTCGTTAGTGCCAGTGTTCCGGTTCTTGCCACCTCGACTACACTGATGGACTGGAACATCTCGATCATGCTGTTGATCCTCTCCGGTCTGTCACAGATCTGAATGATCATATAACTTTTCGACATATCCACGATATCCGCTTTCATTGCATCACAGATTTCCATGATCTCCCGTCGGTTTGTCTTGTTATATTTCACCTTCATCAACATAAGCTCTCTGCTGATACTCTGTACTTCCTCAAAGGTACGGACCTTGATGATATCCAGTTTTTTATTGAGCTGTTTTTCGATCTGCTCTAAGGTAGCCTGGCTTCCGGAACTTACGATCGTCATACATGAGATCGTAGGATCGTCGGTTTCTCCCACAGCAAGGGAATCAATATTAAAGCATCTTCTCGAAAAGAGACCTGCCACTTTACAGAGAACACCGGAACGGTTTTCCACAGAAACGGAATATATTTTTTTCACTTTTGATCATCCTCTCAATTCTTTTTCTTTCTTGTCAAAATAGAGCCTTTTTTAAACGGCTGTGTGATCTAAGATACCGGCAGCTTCCTGCATCAGTTCTATGATCGGCAGATGCTGCGGACAGACTCTCTCACACTGACCACAGCCGATACATTCCGAAGCTTTGCCGCTTCTTTGAGTGAGACCGGCGTAAAAATTCCTGGAACGCCAGTCATCCGGATAGCGACGTAAGGTATTGATTGTCCTGAAAACATCGGGAATACTGATCTTTTTCGGGCATCCGTCGCAACAGTACTTGCAGGCTGTACACCCAATCTGGGGCATGCTGAGCAACTGATCTGTCACTTTATCGATCAGCTCCATTTCTTTTCCGTTTAATGACTGAAATTCCCGGAAAGTCTGAATGTTATCAGCCATCTGTTCTTCGTTCGACATACCGGATAAGATAGTCATGACTCCGGGAAGTGAACCGACAAAACGAAGCGCCCAGGAAGCTATTGATCTGTCCGGCGCATAAGATTTCAATATTTCTTCAAGCTCCGGTGCAAGAGAGGCTAACATACCGCCTCTGACAGGTTCCATGACAATGATGGGGATATTCCTGTCGCGAAGGATCTCATAGAGTCTTTGAGAGCGCACAACCGGATTGGTACGGTCAAGATAGTTTAACTGTATCTGTACAAACTCTGTTTCCGGATGATCGTCTAAAAGTGCTTCCAAAAGCTCAGGACTGCCGTGGAAAGAAAAGCCAAAATGACGTATCTTCCCTTCCTGCTTCTTTTTCAGTCCCCACTCGAAACAATGATATTTTTCATAAACTTCGTAATTCGCCCCTTCTTCAATGGAGTGGAGCAGATAGAAATCAAAATACGAAACACCTGCTCTTTTTAACTGTTCTTCGAAAATGCGTTCCACATCTTCTTCTTTTTTGATCTCCCACCCGGGAAGTTTGGTCGCGAGCATAAAACTATCGCGTGGATATCTCTTTACCAATGCCTCTCTTGCAGCTGTTTCCGATTTACCGCCATGATAGACATAGGCTGTATCAAAGTAATTCATACCTGCCTGCATATACTGATCTACCATGCGGCAGACATGCTCATGATCGATCTTACCGTCTGATTCCGGCAAACGCATTAGACCAAATCCAAGTTTTGGCATTTTTTCCATTGCAATACTCATAAGGACCCTTCCTTTCTGTCAGACAAGATCCATCGGATCGATCAGACATTCCATCAGATATGCGCTGTCACTTGCAAGAAACTCATCGATCGCTTCACTGACCTGGGACGCGTCATGAACTCTTTTAAACGGCATATCATATGCTTTCGCGATCATTTCCAGATCCGGACTGCCGGAAAGATCCACCACAGAATAATTGTCTTTATACGTAAAATGCTGATACTGTCTTACCATTCCAAGATAATTATTTTTCAAGACAATGATCTTGGACCTGATTCCATGCTGCTTCATCGTGGCAAGCTCCATCATGGACATCTGGAAAGAACCGTCTCCGCATACCGCAACGACCTGCTTTTCGGGACTGATATATTTGGCGCCCATTGCGGCCGGAATGGAATAACCCATTGTTCCCATACCGCCACTGGTAAAAAATTTGCCGTTTTTCACGATGTGATAGCCGCAGGACCAGATCTGATTCTGCCCAACATCCGCTACATAAATCGCATCTTCCGGCAGTTTTTCCGAAAGCTCGGTAATAAACGCAGCAGGATCAACAAATCCCGGATGCTCTTTACGTTTGGGTTCCATCGCCGTCTTATATCCATTCAGGGTATCCAGCCACTCAGAAGTATCGCCGCATTGAAATTCCTGCGTGTTAAGTGCTTCCAGAATATGAGCTGCATCTCCTACGATCGGGATATGAGGCCCTGCATTTTTGCCAATCTCTGCCGGATCGACATCAATATGCACCAAAACCTTGTCATTCGTGATAAGCTCCGGCTGATTTACCGCCCGGTCTGCCACACGGGCACCGATCATGATCAGAACATCCGCTTCCCTCACTGCACGATTGGCGTAGGGTTTTCCGTTATTACCCACCATGCCGAAATACAGCGGGTGCTTTGTCGGCATGGCACCGATCCCCATCATGGTAGAAACGACCGGGATCTTATGTGCTTCTGCAAATTTCAAGAGTTCTTTCTGTGCATCGGATAACAGAATACCGCCGCCGACATAGAGAACCGGTTTCCTGGCATTCTCCAACTGCTTGATCACTTTTTTGATCTGTACACTGTGCCCTTTTACCGTCGGTTTATAGGTGCGCAGATTCACTTCTTCCGGATATTCGAAATTTTTGATCACAGTATTCTGGATATCGATCGGGACATCGATCAGAACCGGTCCCTTTCTTCCGGTATTGGCAATGTAAAATGCTTCTTTGAAGATCCGCGGAATATCCTCTGCATTTTTCACCAGATAGCTGTATTTCACAAAGGATTCCACAGCTCCGGTGATATCCGCTTCCTGAAACACATCGCTTCCCAGCTGCTCGCTGTTTACCTGCCCGGAAATGCAAACAAGAGGGATACTGTCTGCAAATGCCGTTGCGATACCTGTGATCAGATTCGTAGCACCGGGACCACTGGTAACAGTACAGACACCTACCGTATGGGATGCCCTTGCAAGTCCGCTTGCCGCATGGGCGGCATTCTGCTCCGTACGGACCAATATGCTCTCGATCTTTGAATCAATGATGCTGTTAAAAAATGGACAAATCGCTACGCCGGGATATCCGAAGACTGCCTTGACACCCTCCGCTTCCAGACATTTGATCATTGCATCTGCTCCTATCATGTTGTTTTATCCTCCTAATTTTGATTTCTATCATCCTTCAATTCCCAGGATCCTCTTTACTAACTTCACGGCGTCCGCTGCATCCTTGGAATATCCGTCTGCTCCGATCTCATCGGCATATTCCTGCGTGATCACGGCGCCGCCGATGATGATCTTCGCATCCACACCCTGTTCTTTGGCATAATCGATCACATGGCGCATCTGCTGCATTGTGGTCGTCATAAGTGCGGATAAACCGATGATCTTCGCATTCTCCGCTTTGGCTGTTTCGATGATTTTCTCTTTGGAAACATCTTTTCCAAGATCAATGACCCTGAAACCATAGTTTTTTAACATCAAGGCGACCAGATTTTTGCCGATGTCATGAATATCCCCTTCTACCGTCGCGATCACGATCGTTGCCATCTCTTCATCCGAACCGCCTTCTTTCAATAACGGCTCTAAATATTCAATGGAAACCTTCATCGCTTCCGCACTGGCAATAAGCTGCGGCAGGAAATATTTCCCTTTATCAAACAGATCTCCGACCTCATTGATCGCCGGAAGCAGGATCTGATCCAGAATATCCTTGGGTGCATTTCCTTCCTCCACCGCAGTCTTGGTCAAAGCCGTGATCGTATCCTTTTTGCCTTTTAATACAGCTTCTTTCACTTTATCCATAGCGGTAAGCGTGACCGCCTTTGCCATCTGACCGGATGCAGCCTGTCCCGCAGGAGTTTCCGCCTCCATACGCTCTTTGCGCAGATTCATCGCATCGATATAGCGGATGTCTGCCGACGTTTTATTTAACAGTAGATCCGAGGCAAGTGCACTGTTTACCAAAAGCTCCTGACTCGGATTGGCGATCGCCATTGTCAGTCCGTTCATGATCGCCATCGTTAAAAAGGCGGTATTCACAAAACTTCTTTCCGGAAGTCCGAAGGAAATATTGGAAAGACCGCAGATCGTTGCCAGTCCTCTTTCCTTGCAATAGCGGATCGTCTCCAGTGTCTCCAGAGCCGCCTGCTTATTGGCACCGACAGTGGCGACCAGTCCGTCCACAACAATATCTTCTTTTTGAAGGCCAAGCTTTATGGCCGCCTGATAGATTGTATCTATGATCTGCTTTTTCTCCTCAAGATTCTCCGGAAGTCCTTTGTCGGAAAGCGGAAGCAGAATAAACATCGCCCCATACTTCTTTGCCAAAGGAAGCAGATTGTCAAATTTCTCTTTTTCCAGAGAAATGGAATTGATCAGTGCTCTTCCGGGATATTTACGAAGCGCAGCCTCGATCACGTCCACATGACTGGAATCGATACAAAGCGGAAGATTCGTGGTCTCTCCCACTTTTTGGAGAACTCTTAACATCATTTCCTTCTCATCGATGCCGCTCATACCCATATTGATGTCCAAGACACTTGCGCCACAGGCTTCCTGCTCCTCGGCAAAACGCTCGACCATATCCAGACTGCCTTCCCGGATCTCGGCCTGTAACTTTTTCTTCCCTGTCGGGTTGATCCGCTCGCCTACGATCATAAAATTCCCTTCCAGATCAAACGAAAGGGATTGTCTTTCCGACGCCAGATGACGTTTCCCATCAAAGAAAGACTCCGGCAGGGCAATATTCTTCGTCTCATTTACGAGTTTTTGGATATAAACCGGTGCTGTACCACAGCAGCCTCCCAGAATCGTCGCACCGCTTGCCACGATCTGCTTCATTTCTATACTAAAGGTATCTGCATCCATATCGTACACAGTCGACCCATCCTCTGCCAGTGACGGCAGACCGGCATTTGGCTTCGCAATGATGGGAACCTGACAGACACTCGCCATGTCATGGATCAGACCACACATCTGGTCGGGTCCTGTGGAGCAGTTTGCACCAACAGCATCTGCGCCCAGTGAAGAAAGTACGATCGCGGCTGTTTTAGCGTCCGTTCCGTACAGACTTCTGCCATCTGCTTCAAAGGTCATGGTCACCATTACAGGAAGATCACAGATCTCCTTCGCTGCGATAACCGCCGCACGTGATTCCTGTAAACTCATCATGGTCTCAACAACAAAAAGATCTACTCCGGCCTCTAACTGGTAAGACATCTGTTCTTTGTAAATCTCGATCAGATCTTCAAACTGCATGGAACCCATCGGCGTAAGCTGTTCTCCGGTCATTGTGATGTCACCGGCCACAAGCGCCTTCCCGTCCGCCGCTTCCTTAGAAATGCGGATCAGATCCTGATTGATCTGTCTGATATTTTCTTCCAAACCGTATTCTGCCAGTTTGACACGGTTGGCGGTAAAGGTAGGTGCGTACAGGATATTCGTACCGGCTTGTACATATTCCCGCTGCAGACCGATCATAACGTCCCTGTGCTCTAAGATCCACTTCTCGGGGCAGACACCGGCGGGCATTCCGCGCTTGATCAGATTTGATCCTGTCGCTCCGTCTAAATAGATCAGTTTCTTTTGGCATAATTCCCTGAATTCGTCTTTTCTCAAAATGTGTACTCCTTGCTGTATGAAATGAAGTCAGTGGGTGAAAACAAATGTCTGCATTCGCAGCCGCTTGTTTTCCTTCCAATAAGTCTACTCAGTAAAGCAAAAAAACGCTTTACTGAGAACTCACGAAACATCTGTTTCGTTCGTTATCTTATTGGGTGAAAACAAATGTCTGCATTCGCAGCCGCTTGTTTTCCTTCCAATAAGATAGATTATAGCAAAAAATATAAGAATTAGAAATAAAAATTTTTTTGTGATTGTAAATATGTGATTTTTCTTCTTAAAGTACTCGTTTTTTAAGTGAAAAATGTATGGAATCGGCAAAAAAGTATCAGAATTGATTTATTATTTACGAAAATCATGTGATAGTATCTATTTATTCTATGTGTTATCCATTTTTTGTGCTATAATCGTAAATGACTATGAAAATCGTTCAGAAAAGGCAGTGGGACGTATTTGAGGTTTCCGGTCTTTTTTGAATATTCTAATGAATAAGAGGTAATGCATATGGTCAATGTTCCAATGAGATCCACCGCCCCTTTGGATAACGGTTCGTTAGAGCAGATCAATCAGATCCGCGTACAGCAGCCGGTCGCATCCGGGACGGTACAAAACATCAATCGTGGATGTCCGCCGCAAAATGCAGGAAGGAATCTATCGTCTGCGGGAAATGTGAATTCTACGGTCAATCGAATGACGACTCCGTCTCAGCCACAGCAGCCGCGGCCTTCTGCAACGACTACGCCGGCACCGCAGGCGAATCCTGTTTACAATCAGGTAACGTCTTATCAGCAGACTACGCCTGCCTATGGACAACAGACGTCACCGTCCTACGGTCAGCAGATTACTCCCGCATATGGGCAGTCTACCATGACTTCTGCCCCACAGTCCGCTGCTCCCGCTTCTCATCCGGTGCCGCAGCTTCTTCATAAGACCATGAAGGGACAGAAAGTCGGGCTGGAAACCGGTACAGCTCTCACAGGACTGAAAGCCTGTCTTGGCTGGAGCGTGACAAACCCCGCTTGTGATCTGGACGTCTCAGCGTTTCTTTTGAATACCTCCGGCAAGGTATTGGGAGATGAATGGTTTGTCTTCTACGGGCAGACCACCAGCCCTGACGGCAGTACCAGCTTTGTCACAGAAAACGGCGCAGATTTGGAAAGCATTACGATTGACTTATCCAGACTGGATCCACAGGTCAACCAGATCGTCTTTGTGCTGACCATCAATGAGGCTTTGGAAAAGCATCTGAATTTCAGCATGGTAAAGGATGCCTATGTTCGCATCCTGGATCCGGTATCCGGTAATGAGATCGTAAGCTTTCTGCTGGATGAATACTATGCAAATGTCACATCCATGATGATCGGAGCGGTATACAAACACAACGGTCAATGGAAATTTAATGCCATGGGCAGCGGAGTCGCCAGAGACCTTGCGGGATTATGTGAATATTATGGTGTTGCAGTAGAATAAAAAGAACGGTAATGATTCAGAACAGACTTAAACTGCAGAACATTTCATTCTATATGGGCTGATCAAATCAGGAATCATTACAGATATGAAAAACAGAATATCAGGAGGAAAAAATATGCTTACATTTGAAACAGTCAATGAATTAACCTTAAAAGTCACCTGTTCCGGCAGTGATGTTCTCTTTACGAAGGCCGGTGCCTTTATCGCAGGAGAAAGTGCAGGAGGCAAAAATTATACCTTTGAGAAACTGCTCTTAGGTCCGCAGAACAATATCGGTCAGGCGTTAATGGGCTCATTGATACGCCGTGTTACCGGAGAAAACCTTCCTCTGATGAAGGTTACTATGAACGGTGACAGTGTTACGTATTATGCCAGCTATGGTCAGCATGTGGTTGTCTATCATCTTCAGATGGGGGAGACGATCTCCGTAGAGTCTGAAAATATTTTGGCATTTACGCAGGATTGTGATTACAGCGTACGATTCCTTGGAAGCGGTGTCCTTTCCCAAAAAGGTCTTGCAACTTCCACACTTACTGCCAAGGGAAACAATGCTTTTGTAGCCGTTTTGTCAAACGGTAATCCTATCGTATTGAGTAACGTCCAGAGCCGCAGCACGATCTCGGTGGATCCTGATGCTGTGATCTGCTGGGTGGGCAACGGTCATTGCGATCCCCAGATCAAGGCTGATATTTCATGGAAAACCTTTATCGGTCAGGCTTCCGGCGAATCTTATGCCTTTGAGTGGAGTGGCGGCAATCCGGTCACTGTGATCATGCAGCCTTCCGAGAGACGCGGCGGGATCAGTGTAAGCATGGACTAAAAAGCTGTTAAGCGATCAGACATCTAAAATAACAACAGCCCGTAAAACTATTCTGCTTTACGGGCTGTATCTTATGAGTCTGTTTTCTTCATGTTTTCCTGCGCAATCTTTCGTACTTCCTCCGGGTGATCGACGAAGATCTTCGCGATGACCGGATCAAAATGCTTGCCGATACCTTCCTCGATGATATTCATTGCCTGTTCGAATGTGAAGGGCTTTTTGTAGCTTCTGGCAGAAACAAGTGCATCAAAGACATCGGAAACAGCCATGATCCTTGCAGATAGCGGTATTTCTTCTCCCTTTAATCCGTAGGGATAACCGGAGCCATCCCATTTCTCGTGATGATAGGCAGCAAGATTTAATGCTTCTTTTAAATATCCGGTCGCTCCTCCGGTCAGTTCCATGGCACTTTCGATGATCTCCTGCCCGGCTGTGGTATGCTTCTTCATTTCTTCAAACTCTGCGTCCGTCAGCCTTGCTGGTTTATTCAAGATCAGATCGGAAACCTTGATCTTGCCGACATCATGAAGCGGCGCAGAATTGCAGACATCTTCGATATATTCGTCCGTAATCTGATCCGGGAAAAGATTCTGTTCTCTTAGAAGATTCAGGATCAGACGCACATACGCGGCTGTCTTACGTACATGGTCACCGGTACACTTATCCCTGCTCTCCACCAGATCAGCCATGATATAGATCAGGCCGTTTTGCATTAGCGCAATTTGATCGCCTTTTGCTTTCACGTCCTCGATGTATCCGACAGTATCACTCATGGTCTTGACCAGAACCTGATACAGATTTTCAATCTCATCTCCCGTTGCAATCCGGATCTCCTTAAGCTGCTCCACACTGCTTTCCAATGCTTCTTCACTACTGTATACAAATTCACCTGCCGCAGAAGTCATGGCATCAATCGGAAAAGTAAGATGATACTCGGAAAACCACATACAAAGTACCAGAATTAAAATAAAAAAGCCAACAAACAAAGAAATAACCTTTGCCAAAAAGCTGATCCCGTTCAAAGTCACATCTTTCATGTTGATATCGGCACAGGCGTAACAGACACATTGCCCTTTACTGTTAAATACCGGTTCATAATCGGTCAAAAGCCATCCGAAAGTATCGTTTGTGATCAAAGGATCAATGACTTCTCCTGCCAATAAGGTCGGAAGCTCCTCCTGGAAAGATTCATCAAACGGTACGACATCCCCGGGCTCGGATCCTTTTACACCGTCTGTATCCAGATCAAATACAACATGACAGCCATCTTCACGGATCTGATAAACATAGATGTACTCAATGTAAGGTGATCTGGAGCGTATACTGTAAAGTGACCGCTCTACTTCCCTGTATTCTTCGGCAGAATCTCCTTTTTCCATATACTCATCGACCATTTCCGGATCAATGGTCGTTGCTGCAAGACTTGCAACACTTCTTCCTGTGGATTTAAACTGCTCTATAGCAAAATTACGATACAGGATATAACTGATCGTAGTCGTAACACACGCAATAAAGATCATGATCACACTGATGATCACAACGATTTTCTTTCGCAAAGACATTCCGCGTGTGATTGTTTTTCGGGCGCTTTTCCTCTCTTTGCTGGTCAACGGTTTCTGGCACCAGTCCGTTAGTACAAGCATCGAAGAAATATTGTTCGGAAGTACTTTCATGATTGCATAGGCAATCACGACTGTGAGCGCTTTATCCACAAAGTCAATCCTAAGATCAAGGAGCATTTGCTTCCAAAAGCCGTTTTCTCCCGGTCCGTAAATAAAATAAGTAAGTACCGAACCAATACCGCCGCCGATCAGAGCAAGCACCGGAATGGATACAAGTGACTTCCAAAATTTTTCAAAAAAGCCTTTCTTCGCTAAAAAGGTGCTCGATACGGCTATAAGGACACTGATCCCCGCATAATAGGTATTGGAAATATCGGCTGTGGAATTAATGATATTTGTCATATATCCCACAAAAATGCCGGGAAGATATCCGCCAAGCACTGCCGCCAGCAATGTCCCGATATTGTCCATATACATTGCAGAGCCCATGGACTTGACACAGCGGTTGATCACAATGTTGATCAGAACAAAAAACAGATAGATCAAGAGTAATTTAAACTTTTTAATATTATTGTGTGAAGAAACACCCTCATTCCCCATATGCACCCTCCGATTTTCATAATTGATGTGCTTACAAAAGCCATTCAGATTATGTTTATCCTCAAAAAATGCTGATTTTCCATTCTACACAAAGGTTCCAGGATCTGTTGAAACACAATGCTTTTGTTATCTCAAAAATTTCAGACAACTCTATTACTATCTTAGCTTGATAGCATCAATTTTTCAACCTGTTTTTCAGAAAACAGCAGGAATCCTTCCGTATCTGTATCCGTCTCCGATACGATGCGATCTTTTTCATCCCTGACATAATCCGCTCCGATTCCATCCGGACTGCGATAGGCGCTTAAGAAGCCGTTGTAAATCCTCAATCACAAGTACCTTTTTATCATACCATGTTCATGAGATAATTGCTCCAAATATTTTGTTGCGAGTTGCACGATTCGCGCGATTCTTACAGACTCCGCGAAACCTTACGGCACAATGGAAGCGACTTCAAAACAAATCATTGAGAAAAAACTGTTTGTCTATATCCCCTTTTATATCGCGCGATACGAAAAAGAACTGAAAACTGCAAAAGATTACGAAATAGCCATCAAAGACCTTGAATACTTCCGTGATGAAATGTTAAAATCAAGAAAAGATAATCAATTAGATGACTTTGAAATGGACGACCTTCGGGACTGTGTGAACAACATCGTTGTACATATCACGGACGGAAACATAATTGAAAGTGAGGTGACATCTGTCATGGGCGGAGAAATCTATGAATTACATTCTGACCGGATCATTAGAGAGGCTACTGAGCCTTTAAAAAAAGAATTGGCTGATAAGGAAAAACTATTAGAGGACAATCAAAAACAACTGGCAGATCAGGAAAAGCTATTAGAGGACAATCAAAAGCTTTTATCGGACAAAAATTCCGAGATCGCAGCATTAAGGGCCGAAATTGAAAAATTGAAAAGCCAGAAATCATAAATATCGGGCGGTCATTTTACATACATATGACCGCCCGATTATTTTGATGTGCGCCTAGCGGCGCACGTTTCTAAGTATGGCGTGCACGCCGCCGGTCTGTGGTGAAAGTCCACGTGGGGCGTAGTTGACGACGAACATCCTAAGATGGGCAGTGCCGACGCCGCGATGACCGCCGCCATCATGTAGTTGCCTTCCATCGCATACCACACGGCGTTGATGACATCAGCTCCGTCCCAGAAGATTCCCAGTACATCCAGTATCGTATGTCACAGTCCGCTGGAGTCGCCGTTGTCGCCACCCTCCGGGCTTAAGCCGGGCGGATCCGTCTGGCTGACGGGATTTCCCTGCATGTAGCTGTAACGGTTCAGGCTCTGGGTGTTAGCCGGGCTTTGATGATTTTATTCGATTTTCAATGTACCATGATACAATATCCAACAATTATTTCTAGATATATCATACAGTCAAGTCATCCACAAATTATGACAGATATTTTTGTTGCAAATAATCTGTAGTAAACATCCAGCGCTGTTTACAGTTTAACATATTTACAGTTTGATATTATAAATCAATATCTAAATCTATGCCCTCTATATTATTGACAAAAACCATTTCATCAGGAGTCAATTCTTTCTTTAATTTAAATATTTGTACTTTTGACAGTGGTACTTTAAATTGAATCTCGCTTTTTTCAAATTTAGACATTAAAATTAAACAATACAATTTTTTTATAAATTCTGCCCACTGAGACAAATTTGTTTCCATGTTTTTTTCCTGCAAATAAACATATCCATCTGCCCGATAAAATAATAGTAATGCAGTGCTCAACGAGCACACCTTATTATCTATTATCATTTGGGGAATTTCGAACCCATTATCCCAATTATAGTTATAAGCATATATATACAATAATTTCTGATCAGTAATTTTTTTTATCTTTCTTTTTATTTCATCTTCATTATTATGATACAGCAAGGATCTAATTTCACTTCTCTCGTTTTCATTTATCACTTTATTCATTATCGAATCCTTTCTATGCTTCGTTGCCACAAATCTATATGTGCACCTTGACTTGAATATAATGGCAAGCCATTTCTCTGCAAATATTTCAAATCTTGTTGCAAAGAGTTTACCTGTTTACGCAAGGAATCTGCACTTTGATTTATATTCATTGAATCAAGCTTAATTCTGACAAAATTATTATACACTGAATGATATCCTCTATGTCGAGACATCGCACTAATACTATTTCCTGGTATTCTTAAAAACAATCCATTTGAAGCATCATTTATATCCATTCCAATTTTTTGTATCACTGGATGATTTTCCATTTCTACCGGAATAATATGTTGTGCCTGATATCCACTCCACTTTGTTTCACTCGCTAGTCCCATTTCTCTCATCATATTTTTCCCTAATTTCGTGGAATTGCAGCCCCTATTATGCACCAGCACCCCACTCTCACTTACATAATAGGTATGCCAGTCCTCTACCTCGAAGTTGTAGATCTTAACAGGTTCTTTGGTATGCTCGAGTTCTACACGCTCGATTTCTGTTATGCTTCCGTCCAGCAGAAGGACTTTGTCTCCTGTTTTCAGGTCTTGTGCATGCACGAAGCCTCTGCCCACCACATAGTAAGGATGTCCGGCGCTCGAGTCGATCGTCTCACCGTCTATCGTCACATGCGCAAGCTCCGTGCATTCATTCCGGAAGATCTGTACGACCTTCTTGATGCCGCACTCTCCGGTTTCCGCGTCATATGCCCAGACCTCGTCTCCGGCTTCGATGTTCTCGATCTTCTTATCTCCGTCTGCTGTCTTGACCAGGGTACCTGCGATAAAACAATTAATATCACCTACACCGCAGACCGTCTCTGCCTTAGCCAGGTCCTTGCCCCGGTTGCTTACCGTCGCTTCTTCCGCATATGTCCCGATATCCGTTCCGTTTCCATGCCCGGTCAGGTTATTGCTTCTTCCGTCGTTATGAAGCTTACTGCTGGCTGTGGAAACACCTGCCATGGCGTTTGCAACGGACTTTCCACGCAGACCGCTTAGTGCCTCCACCGATTTCTTGGCATTTCTGACCGCAAAGCCTCCGGAAAGCACGGTTCCCACCGCGCACAGTACCACATTTGCTCGGTCTGCGAAAGTCAGGGTTCCTGCTTCCTTGGCGCTCTTGTAATCCTGCACCGCATAATAGGTATCGATCGCCGCCACGGTCCCGGCTACCGTATGGGACATCAGCTTGGATACACTGACGACACAGTCAGCCACCTTGGATGCTCTGGCCGCATTCTTCATTGTCAGCTTTGCTGCTGATGCGATACCGCATCCTAAGATGGGCAGTGCCGACGCCGCGCTGACCGCCGCCATCATGTAGTTGCCTTCCATCGCATACCACACGGCGTTGATCACATCCGCCCCGTCCCAGAAGATTCCCAGTACATCCAGTATGGTATGTCCCAGTCCGCTGGAGTCGCCGTTATCGCCACCCTCCGGGCTTAAGCCGAACGGATCGGTCTGGCTGACGGGATTGCCCTGTACGTAGCTGTAGCGGTTCAGGCTCTGTGTATTTGCCGGACTTCCCTCCAGGATATCCCGGTTGATAAAGCGCTTGATGTCCGGATTATAGTAGCGGGCACGCATATAGTAAAGACCGTCCGCATCTGTCGTGACGCCGTACTGTCCGTTATAGAGGAAGCTGATCCCTGTCTGCTCCACTGCCTGTGAGAAACACTGTGCATTCGTGCTTCCTTCTGTCAGGGTAATAAGGCTTTCGCTATCTTCATCCGTGATACCTGTGATCTCACTGTAGGCAAACCGGTACACCACTGCACCGGTTTCATCCGTCAACTCCGTGGTGGACCCCAGATGGTTGTAATGGTAATACAGGGTATCGCTATCGTCTTTTCCTGTTCGCACGCTGATCAGACCGATACCATAGGTATAGGTCTTGTCGCCCAGTTTTTGCGGTTATGTTCTATAGAACATAACCGCAAAAACTGGGTCAATATCGACACCATACGTGGCGCTGAAGCAAGTGCCGTCATTTACAGCCTTGTGGAAACTGCCAAAGCCAACCACCTCCGCGTATATGATTACTTTGAGTATATCTTAACAGAACCGGCCAGCCATCAGGATGACACCAGCCGTGAGTTCCTAGCAGATCTCATGCCATGGTCTGAAAAGGCACAGGAAAAATGTGGTCATCCAAAAAAATCTTGATTCTGCTTTCAATGTACAAATATAGGAATCACCAGTAAAACGGCGGTTTCTTTTATTGTATGGTACTCATGAATGAGTGCTTACGGGATTTCCACCCATTATTTGAAACGTCCGCATGGACGCACGGTCTGCCCCATGCCTTTTATACAGACGCATTGCCAGGCACCAATGGTGCCCTATCAAATATATTTTTGAGCCAGTTCAGAATGAATATCTATCCCTTCTTCGTTGCATATTTCATCCCAGTTATACACATCTGCAAAATGAATTTTACTCCATTTGTCAAATAAATCATTTAGTGATGTTGCAATTGTTAATCCGTGTAAGTTCACTCCACTTTCAAATACCTCATGCTCATACAATACTACATGTCCGTCTCTTAAATCCAAACAAAATGCATCACCATTTGTAAATTGAAAGATAGGATACCAATCTGAAATATCCTTTACAACACTAAACTCATCTAATTCAGTATCATAACACTCGGTCATTATTTCAACCAAATTATCATGTTCTTGCATTAATCGTCTGAACGGGACAAATTGGATTTCTCCAATATATTTTCCTTCATTACTAAACCACGATAATATGAATTCGTCATAATGTTCATAAATATATTTAACGTTTTCATCTATTGTAAATCCCAACACATTGGTCAAAGCAGTCTTACAATTTTTAATAATATTATTACTAATCAAGTAATTACTTTTAATGAATTCAATTTGTTCTGAAAAATAATCTATCATGACTTAATACCCTCCTTGACCATATGGATGTATTTTAAAACCACTCAACCCATATTCATCCATCATTTTACCTGCAAATTGATATATATCCTTTGCTGTAGCATTAGGATTATTATTTATCCACTCCATCCATTTCTGATTCCATTTAGCACTTCCATGTATAGAATTCATATGCATCCCTTCTTTTCCTGCAGATACAGTTATAGTATATTGATCGACATCAATTCTTCTTTTAGTTTTATTATGCAACAAACATTCTTTTAGAAATAAAGTCTGCATAAGGCTTACTTTTCCCTCTAAACTTAGGAATAATATGATGATCATTGGTTTGCCCTGATACATACTTTGATGTTTCCAATAATGGTACATCAGATTTACTTCCACCCGCTGTCACCGCACACGGATTATCCGCATTATGCACCAGCACTCCCTGCGTTCCCACATAGTAGTCGTGCCAGTCTGCGACACGGAAGTTGAAGACTTTGACAGGATGTTTCAGGCTTTCCGCTTCCAGCCTATCAACTTTTTTGGTCTCGCCGCTTAGCAAGCGCACCCTGTCGCCCACTTTCAGCTCGTCCGCACGCTTAAAGCCGGCTCCTTCCACATAGAACGGATGGTTTGGGGTCGTATGGATCAGCTCACCGTTTACGGTCACATGGATCAGCTCTGTCACATCATGGACGAAGTTCTTTTGAACCGTCTTTAAGCCTTTTTCTCCGGTTTCTGTATCATATGCATAGACCAAGTCACCGGCTTTGATGTCCTCGATGTTTTTCTCCCCGTCTACGGTTGTATCTTTGTGCCTGCCACGAAGCAGCCTGCCTTGAATTGTCCGGTCACATCCACCTTCAGGTCGGAAAGGGTCTTGCCGCCGTAGATGCTGTCCGCGATCCCGGCTTCCACAAGCCCGAAGGCAAAAGTCTTTCCAAATTCTGCTCCGGTCTCACCGAGTCTCTGCTTCGTTGCATCCGTCACACACACTTCCGGTTTCCGCATAGTCGATCGCCTGTGAGATCACGTTCCCAAACTGATAGCCCGTCTTCGCGACACTGTAAGAGGTCAGTCCGAAGCTTCCCGCTACTGCCGCAAAACCGGTATAGGAGGCGATCGTTCCCGTCAGGGATGCCACTGCGGATGCCGCCGCCACGACAGAGGAAGCACAGGCAGATGCTGCCGCCCCTGCCACGAGCGAGGCTCCCAGACAGACAACGCCTGCCGTAAGTGCAACATTGGCGATCACATGCCAAACTCGTCATAGCCGTATTTCACGACATTTCCATTGCAGTCCGTCACGCTCGCCACGCGGTTTAAGGCAGTTTAAGGCGTCACAGGTGCGAGTGGTCGTCTTTTCCTAATACTATCTAATGTTTTGCCTGTTCTTACATGGATTCTCTAAACTTAATCTAAAGCGTCCTACATAGACATATTAACAAGTAAATTATTTTTTCCACTTTAAATAATCAGCACATGCATCATGCATTTGAATTCCCTCTTTAATTGATTTATTACTTTTAACATCAATTAGGTCAAATTGAATTTGATCATTTGTATAGCCATCTATCAATTCGCAAATAGCCACAATGGTTTCATATGTTGCATTGTATAATAAATCTTCCAAACTATCCTTCTTATTATATTCGGACATAGTTTGATAAACAGCATTGTCTTGTATTGATGATAATGTTTCAAAAAATTCCTTATGTATTTCCTGCATATTATTCATATTATCAATTTCTCCTTAATGATACTTTCCATTATTTAGATAATCATATAATTGTTTAATGTCCTTGGATCTTGGTTCAGTTATATTACCATTTTTAGTTTTTGTTCCAGGTTTACCAGTTATAATTCCATTAGTAGGATTAACGGTTCTAGGTGGTTGATGAACATGAGCACCTTCAATGACATGTTGATTCGGTTTCGTTCCATACCTTTTAAAATGCCCATCATTTTTAGGATTTGTGTTAAAACCACTCGAATTAGTATACAATTTTGTTTCCACATCCTTTGGAACATTATTATTAACATATTTTTCAAAAGTTCTTTCCCCTGGTTTCGGACTATAACCATTTGTAGAAAAGCCTTTCCCTGTATTAGGTTTTGGGATGCTTCTAGTTCCAGCCTCTGAAAAAAATTGCAAATTCATCTTCCTTGGAGCATTATTACCTGCGCCTTTCACCGCCGCTTCTGCAAAATCATCCGCATCTTCCTTCATGATCATCTTGATCACTTTATCCGATCCGGAATCTCCGGCGGCTTTGACAACAGCTTTGCTGCCACCTTTAAAAAGAGCGTCTCCTACAAAGGGAAGTGCACCGGATACACCGCTGATGATGGCGTTTGCTTTATCGCCCTTCGCTGCATACATTACACAGTTTATGAGA
This sequence comes from Lachnospiraceae bacterium, assembly GCA_015056815.1. Lineage (GTDB taxonomy): Bacteria > Bacillota > Clostridia > Lachnospirales > Lachnospiraceae > SIG333. The sequence goes on from SVFN01000033.1 coordinate 19,527, forward strand.
TCTAACGGGTCAAAGATCATCCCTCCGATATCAAACACCGTATGAACAGCTTTCCTCGCATAATCCTGTGCGTTCAGTCCAAACGGGTCGATCAGGCGGATGGGATTGCCCTGCACGTAGCAGAAACGGTTGAGCCTCTGGCTCTCGCGGATGAATCTCCCCTTCTTCTTAACAGCATCGCAAAGAATAGTTTATGTAATTTTGAATACTTGTTAATATTTCCGACTACATTATGTCTGACCAAAAATCTATATATGGTACCATTTCAAATTGAATATCTGTCTGTTTTTTTCTTCCAAATTCAATATTTATATAATCTTCCAAATCAGCTCCATATATTATAATATCTACGCCATGTATAGAAAAAACAGGAGGGTTGATATCCGATACCATTGGAATATAACGATGGGAATAAATTGGTAAAAGTGTAGGTGCACTCATTAGCTTTTCCCTCACTGTATGCAAATAGATTTCCTTATCATTGGGTTCATTCCCCCAGTCATCACACCAGTAAACTTCATCTGCTAAATTGTAAATTCCATCAAATGGCATTTTTATTATTTTTTTTATATATTCGACGTTCTCTACTCTAAAATTCCGCCAATTATAAAATCCCTTTGAAACAGGAACTCTATCCATCAAAAAGTTACGGAGACTTTGAGGAAATTCTATTTGATAAACTCTTTCTATCTGTTGTAATTCACTCAAAGTAAGCCCTTTCTCAAGTATAATGCCTTCATTAATCAATAAATCAAAACTCTTTTCAAACATTTTTATTAAGCTCCATCTTTGACCTTTATAAATGTATGATAATGATCATTCGTATACCAAACAGAATCATCATCACCAATTACTATTCTTTCTGCACCCCTATTTTGTCCTTTAACATAAGGATTCACATCATACTCTTTGTAATTAATCCCTTTAGGTAATACTTGATCACCTTTTCCTACTGGTATATTTTTATAGGTACGTCCTCCTTTATAACCTTTCGGTGCCACCCCATTATTGTTTTTTATCTACGCTGCAATTTTTTTAGCTTTCTGAGGCACTTTGTTACTTCCACTCGTATAGGACATCTGAAGTCCTAATGCCTTCTGTTCCGGAGTGAGAGATGATGGAATACCTCTTTCTCTCATTAATTTCTCATAAAACGGTTCAGCCACATTTCTTGCAAAATCATCCGCATCTTCCTTCATGATCATCTTGATCACTTTATCCGATCCGGAATCTCCTGCCGCTTTGACAACAGCCTTGCTGCCGCCTTTGAACATTGCGTCTCCTACAAAGGGAAGTGCACCGGATACACCGCTGATGATGGCGTTTGCTTTATCGCCCTCCGCTGCATACATTACACAGTTTATGAAATCTAACGGGTCAAAGATCATCCCTCCGATATCAAACACCGTATGGACAGCTTTTCTCGCATAATCCTGTGCGTTCAGTCCAAAAGGATCGATCAGGCGGATGGGATTGCCCTGTACGTAGCAGAAGCGGTTGAGGGTCTGGCTCTCGCGGATGCTTCCCTCCACGATATCACGGTTGATAAAACGTCTGATGTCTGAGTTATAGTAGCGGGCACGCATGTAGTACAGACCGTTTGATTGTTTGATTCTGTCTTTATTCCCCACTGACCATTGTAGAGGAAAGTTATTCCGCTTTCCCTGACTGCCTCCATGATACGCCGGGTCGTTGATTTTCCATCAGTTTCAGAACTCTGTCTGTCCGCATCATTTGTACCATTCCCGGATACAAGGCTGTTTCCTTTTCCGTCATAAATGCCTGTGATCTCGCCATAGGCACCATAGGCGATCCTTGCGGTTACGGCTCCTGTCTTATCTGTCACCTCCGTGGTGGAGCCGATGTTGTTGAAGTGGTAATAAAGTGTCTTCTCTTTTGTGTGCTCGCTGAGGAGATTTGTAGGGTGAAAAGTATTAGTGTTTTACTATATTTCAATTTTAGATATAGTAACTGTGCCAAAGCCAGAATAGTTTTCTTCCCATATTCGTTTTTTTTCTGTTCCTCCAATATTGATGCCAAAATAAAACGATGGATCTATAAAAATAACTTGTCCATTTGCTAATACCATTTCAACAGCAGCACATGTATTTCTTATTTCATCAAAATCATAAAATAATAATTTAACAATATTATTTCCAATCGCCGTTGTATTATTTAACACAATCTCCGATATTGAAGCTTTGGCTTTTATCATATCAGGATCTACTTCGTAATTGAATTTTATGGAATTAACTATATCAAATCTTAATAAAGAAAATTGATTAATCGACTCAAATTTTATATATTCCGAACCAATTTCAAAATATAAATATTTTAAGTCATAATTGAACTCAGCAATTCCATCTTCAATGTCTACAAAGCCAACTAAAAAAATATCCGTAATAGAATCTTTTAATAAAATTTGTTTTAATTGATTAAGCATTCCAAAACATCTCCTTTTTTACTCAATCATTTTTATTCCTAAATCTGATACTATTAGGGTCGATTGACTTACTTCCACCCTAGACAGAGAGTCTTTCGCTTATGGTTATACAATCATCCGTCTCTTGCCTACCATAACCACTGCTTGCCGATACCCCTATTGAAAAATTGAGTACCAGAAGCAGACTGACGACCATCAGTAGCAGACACTTCAATATTCTCTTATTCTTGATGACAGTCACCTCCAGTCTCTGTAATACCATCATTTTCCATCAATCATTAAAGCCTTTTCTTTAATCCCATAATAAACTTTTAATTTTACTAATTTCCGCTGTTCCCCATTCTTTATGAAAGTCTTTTATTATTCCACTATCATAGATAACACATTTTATTGTTTCAGCTGTTATATCATCAGCTGAAAGAATAGTGATGTCACTTGGAACTATCCCTCTAAAAGGATTATTTAACGTATCATATTTTGAGAAAAAAGATTGAACTTCTTCAACACACAAATATGTAAGGATAAACAAGTTGTCACAGTATATATATATTTTGTCATCACTTCTATCAACTCCATATGTGCAGCAAAAAAACGAAGCATCTTTATCAATAGATTTTATAATATTCAAAACATTTTTCAGTTCTAGCAACTCATCCTTAGCATCAATCACAAAAACACATACATCTCTTAAATCATTAAAAAACATATTGTATTCTATTAATAAAACATCATTGTTACTCATTTGAAATAATTTTTTATGGATAGCATTCATTTATTTATTCTCCTATTGAAACTCTGGTAAAGATTTTGCATATTTAATCATTTCAAGTAATCCCTTATTATATTTAGAGCCAAAATTATTTCGTATATCCAACACATCTAAATATAAACGTTGTCGTGCTGTTAATCCTGCATCACTAACCATTGTTTCCTTACCCTTACCAGCATATGTCCTTGTTAGAGCATGGTCATCTTGAGACATTAGCAAAGCAGGTCCATCATTTCTTGATAAGCCAATTGATTTATTATAAGCATTTTGAGGCATATGATGTGCAACTTCGTCTACACCTCTTGTTGCATTTACATTTTTGAAACTTCCACCTGATACTTTATCAGAGTCACTTCCACCCTCATTCGACATCTCACAATTTTTATTATGCACCAGCACCCCACTCTCACTCATATAGTAGGTATGCCAGTCCTCGACCTCGAAGTTATATACCTTGACAGGTTCTTTATACTTCTCGATCTCTATATGCCCGATTTCTCTGATGGTGCCATCCAAATGTCAAACCGCAAACTGTGCCAGTTGAACACCGAAGATTATTTTAGGTGAAAAATCCGGCACAGTCTGCGGTTTGACAATAAATCACTATTTTGTTAGCTGAAATATTGAATTTTCAACGTGCAGCCCCACCATGGATGTGGGAAGTTTTTGATAGTTACTCATGTAGCATCGAAAGCAGCTCTTCAAAACTATTACATACAAATTTTAGCTTCGTAATATCCTCATGATTCCAAAAAACTATCTTAAATGCTTTATCCTTCAATAAATAGCAATAATAATTGCCAAATGGATCCTCTGCAACAGGAATTAGTTTTGATGAAGGAAAAAATTCTGTTTCTCTCATAATTCTAAGAATATAGCTTTCCTCATCTTCTAAAAAACTAACCAAATTATTTAATATTTCTTCTTGTCCATCTATTTCAATTTTGTTTGGAATTGGATAACCTCTGTCACATTTTTCTATAATTCTAATAAAATCTTCTGGAAAAATAATACTTAGATCTGTTTCAACTTTTTCAATTATTTCTTTAGTTATAGTATTACAACATAGCCACTTCATTTTATATCCTCCTAATTTCCTGAACCCCAAATACTAAATCCTCCTAAGTGTCCAGATATCCCGGTTGATAAAGCGTTTGATGTCAGTCAGGATTATATTAGCGGGCACGCATATAGTACAGACCGTCCGCATCTGTCGTGACGCCGTACTGTCCGTTGTAGAGGAAGCTGATCCCGGTCTGCTCCACTGCCTGAAAGATGCACTGTGCATTCGTGCTTCCTTCTGTCAGGGTAATAAGGCTTTCGCCGTCTTCATTCTTCATCCGTGATACCTGTGATCTCACCATCGGTAGAATCGCAGAACAGCCAGTTGCGGCGTCCTACAGTTACGGGACGGATTGAGTTCTTGCTCATGTTATTCGAAAGGCTGCAGTGTGCATCCTCAAGGTAGGTCATCATATAGTCTTCGCTTTCCGTGTCATGGACAGGATCTGCCCTATGCCATCGTATGCATATTTTTCATCGTATTCCCGGTAACAGTAATGCCATAAATATTCCGATTAAAATACTAAAAGTATTATTCATTATAGAATATATAAAAATTTTTTTAAATTTCTCTTTTGTAATTTTCGATATAAAAAATACATAAAGTACATTCTTAATAATCCAAGTTCCAAAAGCAACCAAAATCAAATAGATAAATAAATAATAGTATCCATATTCATATGCAATATGAAACAAATATACAGCTGTTATTATTTGAAACAAGAGATTAACTATCAAAACGAAGCAAATACAATTAAAATTTTTAAAATTGAATATGCCCATAATTATTATTTCTAGCGATAATACTGCAAGCATTCCGCTTATAGCAGACAACACGATTATCAAATTATTATAAGATTTTATTGGCTTAGCATCTTCTTTTAAGTGATTCATATGAAAAATAAATGTACTTTCTTTCGCAAACACCTCACATTCCTGCGTTAATATAGCATAATTTTTCTCTGGAAAGTAGAATAATAATTTGAATTTTTTCTTATTATCTTTTATCCACTCCAATGCATGTCCTTCATATTTCCCTACAAAGTCGCATATCCAGTCATTACTATAGTATTTTTCTATTTCCTTTCTTATTTCTGTGTTTTCTTTCCAATTATAGTTACTACAGGAATTATCATTTGCGGATAATAAAACAGCTACATAAAATGGCAAATTACCAGAAGTTATATGAATCTTTATTCTTGCATTATCTGAATTATCCCTAACAAAAAAAGTCAAAATACAGAAAAATGCAATAGTTATTAACAAAACAAAGATTAATAATTCTTTATAAGAAACTTTTTTATTCCAATAACACATTTTTAGTCACCGCCCAATCCCAAAATATTTTATAACAGACTTTTGCACCTTTTACACTCTCACCATCTTCAAAATCTGATATGTAATGACCTTTGTCAAGAGACAGTTTAACAAAAATCACCACAAACTTATTCTGTTGTACCCGAAGGCATCGTGAAAGAGCTTTAGGGTATCAGTTCCCGGCATTGGCCACTCTGATATACGTGGATTCGGGGATTGTTCCCCTTACCGACAGGTCAATGGTCCGCCGCGAGCTCTACCGTCTAATAGCGTGGATCACACCTATTCTCCGGTTTTACTCTCGCTTTCTCCCTTCTCAGGCGTTTCACTGACCGCAAGTACATTCCCGTTTGCATCATAAGCATAGGTAATGATTCCGGCTTCGTCTGCCTGTTTCGTTACCCTTCCGGCTTTGTCATATTCATAAGACGCAACCTGTCCGCGGCTGTTTTTCGTGGTCTTTACCTGAACTACCTGATTGTAGGTACATTCCACATGGTAGTAATCGCCTACCGTCTCGGAAGTTACGTTCTGGTTCTGATCATAAGTATAGGTCGTCACGCCGCCGTTTGGATTCGTGAAGGACACTAAGTTCCCCATGACATCATAGGTAGCAGAGGTCTTTCCGGAAAGGGCATCCGTCGCTGCGCTGATGAGGCTTCCGCCCACATAGGAATAGGTTGTCACACTTCCGCTTTCCTTGTTTAACTCCTTTATCTTGTTGCCCATGCTGTCATAGATACAGTTTTCAATCTTTTATCAAAGATAACTACCTTGCCTGACTTAATTGACGGCACATTTCAATATATAAAACATCATATTCTTTATAATCGTTTGATACTAACACTGGAATATGTTTCTCCAATTCTTCATGTAAACATTGATATTTATATTTATTTTCCCACGACTTGTTTAAATACTTAAAATAAATGCACTTATCTGATTCTGAATCGTAATAATATGCTTTTAGTTCAGTAAATATACCCTTAAATTGGTATTTATATAGTACCTTGGCGATTACAATTTTTCCATTAACACGTAAATATTGAAACCTTGAATAGTTTCTCTTCATAGAATACAAACCGTATACAAAGAATACACCACAAAGTATCATAATGCCAATAATGATTTTAACTGCTCCTATATCATCATGACAATCAATCATAAATATAAGAGAAAAAATTAAAATAATGATAGAATTTTGAGTTGATAAGTATCCTTTGCAATGCTTAATCTCTCTATACAAATTTTCTTGTTTTAACTCACCCATAATCTATTTTGCCGTCCTTCTACTCTATTCATCTTGCGCAGTACAATACATTTTGTTCCTTAAACATAACGCTAATTAATAAAAAGTAAAATTTGTTTACTCTGTATTTTGCATGGAAATATATGTAGTTAGCATTGAACAAATACTATTGGTTTTCTTACTATGTACAAGCATCTAAAAGAGAAGCATAAATATAACATAAACCATTATATGCTACTTTTAAAGACTGTAAGCTTATACTTCGCATACGTGCTTCTTTCTCTGTTCCATATGGGAACAATTTATTTCCACTGCAATTCCAAAAAGATTACCACCTATATTTCTTAAATCTCTAAAGCATTTCTCTGCATTATGTCGATTTTTTATCATATCAAATGCAAGTATAATTGTATCCATTATTGTTAAAATATCTATTACTTTATTAATCGTAAAAACCAAATCGGCTGCAACAGGTAATGCACCTACAAATCCAAACGCTGTAAATGCTACATCGCCAACAATAATACCAATATTTATAGCGGTCAATATCCCTATTAGTTTTCCTATAAACTCATGCGCCTCATCTAGCATCGATTTCTGCATACCAAAAGGATCCAAATAACTAATCGGATTCCCTTCCACATACGCATAGCGGTTCAGGCTCTTGCTGCTTTCTATGCTTCCGGTGAGGATATCCTGGTTGATAAAGCGTTTGATGTCGATATTGTAATAGCGGGCACGCATGTAATACAGTCCGTTTGCATCATTGGTAACACCATATTGTCCGTTATAGAGGTAATCTACTTCACCATATTTGCCATTAATCAGTTCGCCGTATGGTGTGTAGGAATAAGTGTGTGTTATCGCTCCTTTCCCATCTGTGACGGCTACCGTACTGCCGACATTATTATAGTGATAGACAAGATAATCTGAAACATTGCTGATCAGAGCATCATTCTTTGATGTCTTGTCCGGATTCTTTTTGTTTTCACCATCTTTCGTGTATGTTTACTGCGCGATCAGTTCGTTGCCTGATCCTTGATTGTAAGAAGCTGTCCGGCATCGTCATAAGTTCTGTTTTCAATGCTTCCATCCGTTCTTGCGTTCTTAGTCAGTCTGCCGTTTTTATCATAAGAATAAGAGGTTATCCGGAGATTCCAGTCAGTCGCGGTCAGCTTGTTTCCATTTTTATCATAAGTGTAAGTGACTGTTTTGCCGACCGGATAGGTTTACAACATTGCTGTTCGCATATTCGTAAGCCTTCGTGCCTTTGCCTGCCACTGTTTACGCATTATTTCTGATAAGCAGAATCATCACTCATTAAATCGGAACACAAATACACCAAACGATGGTAAATAAGATAGCCAATACCATTACAATGCAACCAATCATAAGTCTTTGCTCTCTTAATTTGTCTGCCGATGTAGTAATAATATTTTTATTGAAATAAATCGTCATACATACTAATAGTATCCAAATCAAAAGATTATATTCTTCTATATTATGCAATAATAGCAACAAAGAATAAATAATGGTCATTATGAATAATGCTATCCCTATAATTCTTCTGAATTTTGTCATGATTCCTCCCATAACCAACTAGTCAGCAAAGTGTATGCATAATTAAAAAAGTCTCCTACAACAATTGGGCGATTATTGAATGATTTAAAAGATTTTGGATTAGGTATGTTAGTTTCAAAGTATAGTGGACGTGGTTATGATAAAATAATATCAAAAGAATCTATAATTGCATATATTCTCTCATATGTATAGTTTGAATTTACAATATATGCAATATCATAAATAATATTTACTGTTGCAAATCCATTAGCTAATAATGCAAAAAACTCTGCAGCCACCAAATGTCCTGTTACTAATGCAATAAATCCAAAAGACTGCGCCGCAAATTGTAATGCAACCACTATATTATGTATTTGATCAGGAACATTTGGTTCCAACCCAAACGGATCCAAATAACTGATCGGATTTCCTTCCACATACGCATAGCGGTTCAAGCTCTTGCTGCTATCAATGCTTCCGGTGAGGATATCCTGATTGATAAAGCGCTTGATGTCGATATTGTAGTAACGCGCACGCATATAATACAATCCGTTCGCATCACTGGTGACACCGTACTGTCCGTTGTAAAGGTATAATCTACTTCACCATATATACCGTTGATCAGTTCACCATATGGTGTGTAGGAATATGCGTGTGTTATCGCCCCTTTCCCGTCTGTGACAGCTACTGTACTGCCGACATTGTTGAAATGATAAACCAAATATTCTGAGGCATATTTCTCTGTTTTTTCTACCTTCTCCTGCGCAATCAATCCATTGCCATAAGTATAGTAGACGATTTCGTTATCCGTCTCCTTCACAAGCACCTGTGACAGATTGCCGCTTACCGTATCGACTACATAAGAAACACTTTCTTCATCTTTTGTCCCAGCATTTATATGATGCCGATACGGTTATTCTCGGCATCATAACGGTATTCTGTTACCGCTCCACTATCCGTCTTTATAGATACAGTCATTGTTCCTCTTCCGTCTTTATCATACTGTTTAAAGAGTTTAATGCTAACATTGTTTCATCAACTAAAATTTCATAATCATTAAAATTTTCATCTGTTAAAACAGCAATTTGTGTTAGTCTTGTAAATAAGGGCCAATGCATATTAATCTTAAATGGTTTATTAAAATATGTAAAAAAAATTGTTTTTTTTGTATTTCTACAATTATAAAATGCCTTTATATAGAAAAAAGTGTGAAATAAAAACTCATTTTGATAAATATTAGCATATACTATTTTTCCGCTTTTACGAAGATACTGTATTTTATTATAATTTTTATTCATTGCAAGACAACCACATAGAATCATGACTCCTCCCAATACAATCACCAAAGCACCTTCTTTTTCGCTCCCAGAACCTATTAGAATTATTCCTAATAAAACAACTAGAAGCCCTGTTCTGAAAGATATGTATCCTTTGCAATTCCAAAAATTTCTTTCCAATATTCTATCTATTTCAATCATACATGCCTCCTCAGCCAATAATGTCACCTATTTTTGCAGAAATCGCATTAAAGAATGCCAATAGTCCTTCAAGCATAAATCTGTTATCGCCATTATACACAACACTTTTAAAAAGATCTGGCAAATTAATTCCCAAAAGATTTAAACCTAAACTAGTCAATTCTTCAAACCAATTATTGATATTCCTTTCAACAAGTAACATATCTAAAGATAAAATAACTGAATCTATTTTAGTAAAAAATGTTACAACCTCATTGAAAGTCCATAGCAAATCACCACCAACAGCCAGGGCTGCAGTAGCAGTTACTCCTAATCCTATTGCTAATAATGTACCTCCAATTGTAAGCCCTTCTAAGAAAATGATACCTTTAATCACTTTAGTTATGGTCATATGAATTTCATCAAATATGGATTTCTTTCCGTGTCATGGATAGAATCTGTCCCATGCCGTCATACGCATACTCTGTGCAGTTGCCGAGGGCATCCACTGTAGCGGAGCAGTTCCCGTTCATGTCGTACTCATAGGTCGTGCTATTGCCGTTTGCGTCCGTTACGGTAGTCATTTACATAAAAATACCAAAATGACTATACCTATAATAACTATTATTACCCCAAATCCCACTCCAATTATCCATCCAGTTCGAAGATCTATGTCTGATATTACTTCTTTATTTAACCGCTCTCTAATATCTCTATTTAGTAGACTTTGCCCTCTAATTGCCTTGACAATAGCCAATAATCCAATCAAAAAAAGAGTAGACAGCAAAAAAACATACAAAAACATATTTGGAATTATAATTATCCTTGTTCTTACGACTTCTCCTGTAGGCAATATGCCTACTGATATTTTGCTTTTACGAAAATCCCTATAATCTGAAAGCAATACATGATAAAAAGTTTCATTTTCTGCTGAATAGCATATTTTAGTATAATAAGATGTATCTCTATAGCTTTTTCCAGAAATGATATCCACAATATCTGCTGCAACAATATGTGCATTTCTTTTATATATAAGATATTTTAGCCAATCTTCCTCAGTGTGAATAAACTCACAAAAACTAATTAGTATCATAATACATCCAATGATACCCATCATTCTTCTTGTATTATCATTCATAACAATATCCTTTCCATGATAGTCAAATGTTTTCTCCCGAAAATAAAATATTTTGAGTCATCACATGAATGAATTATCAAATCAGTTTTCGTTCTAAAAGAGGGGTATCACCTGTCTCTTTTCTACTACTCTCATCTGAGAAAAACTTAGCTAAAATGGCTTCTATCCCTGATTGATAAAGCGTTTGATGTAGATCTCACCGTAACCATTGTAGGCAAGCGTGATGGTATTGCCTGTCCCGTCTGTGATTGCAGACAGATTTCCATAAGCATCATAGCCAAGGCTTACCACATTTTCCTCGCCATCCGTAACCGTTTCGATCCTGCCGCTTGCATCATAAGTATACACCGTGGTATTCCCACAGGCAGCCGTCTGGGATTGTAACAGTGTAACAGACCGTTTTCGTAGTGAGTATATTTGACTTCTCCACCGTCTGCCTGTGTCAGTCAGCTTCGTAAGCTTGATTCCGGTGCTGTACTCTGCCGTCTTGATCCCCTTTAGGGTATCCACGACTTTTTTCAGGTTGCCCGCTGTGTCATACACCGCACTTTCTGTCGTTGCGCCGTCCGGATAAATGACTTTCGTGATATAGCCGTTTGAGAACCCGTTTTTGTCTAAACCATCAGCACCGTCTCCTATCTCCCATATAATAACAATTCTATAATAATCCCTTCCATTTGTAATATATAATCAATATTACACAAATCACCAGACCTACTTCTACCATTACCTCTCTTTGATGTTGTCCTCTTTCATATATTTGCTCCAATTCATTCTTTTCCTCTTCCGTTAATTCCTGTTGTTTACTCCCAATATCAATCGCCCAAATACTGCAATCTACAACGAAAATAATAAGAGCTAAAATAATATTATATAGCGGTAATACTTGCAAAATTGAGAAAAATACAATACTTATAGATAAAATAAGCAATATGACTTCTGTTATTTTTACAATTTTCCTCATTTTCTCACCTTCCCTAAAAAAGATATGACGCAAAACAAGATACTAAATAATCCACAAACTTCATAATCTCTTTCATTGTCTTTGCAGAAACTGTCTCATATTGCCCATTTATAAGATGCAAATTACCTGTATAAGCTTCATACTGTCCTAATTTGCCAAATACTATACTTGCTAATAATGTTCCCAAATCTATCGAGAGTTTTTTTTAAGAGCTTCTTTATCATCTTTTGTTCCAATTATATCTACTATATCCAATATCACATTTGCAATACTCAGTATTGTCGCTACATCTGACAATTTAATAATCGCCTACCGTCTCAGAGGTCATGTTCTGGTTCTTATCATAAGTGTAAGTTGTCACGCCGCCATTGGGGTTCGTGAAGGACTCCAGATTTCCCATGGCGTCATAGGTGGCAGAGGTCTTTCCGGAAAGGGCATCCGTCGCCGCACTGATGACGCTTCCGCCCACATAGGCATAGGTCGTTGTATCATACTCATACCGGATCCTGCTTCCGTCTGCCTTCGTGACGCAGATCAGGTTATCGTGACGGTCATACTCAAATTTTGTCGTATTCCCCTGTGCATCGATCATGGAAAGAGGCTTGCTGTAATCGTCATAGGATGCTTTCGTCTCTGCCGTTTCGTTTTCTCCGCTATTTGCCGTCAAGCAGTCCATAGATCATGTCACAGAATATTACAAGCATTTCCAATGAAAATAATCTGCAAAGATACCCAGTACGGCTTGTGATCTTACAATCATATTATCTAAACTCATCCCTTCCCAGTATAATACACCAAAGCAAAAGCAAAAATGCTATTATGTACTCAATTGTACTCTCTGCTGCTACAATAAGCATAATGCAGCAGAACAATGCTATAAAAAACTTAGTTCTCATATTCCTCCCATAAACTGTTATTCTGTCTTTGAAATATGACTCATTACATCCGCCAAAAGCTTCCAATGTAAATCCTAATAAGGTTTTTGCAATATCATATTCGAATCCTTTTAAAACAATCTTCATATCTGTCACTTTGGGAATTGTTCCCGGAACCAAGTAGGATGCAGCACAACTAATGAATCCCTTTTCTGCATCTGATTTTTCCTGTTCATTTCTTGCAGTTATCCAATCATAGCAATATAGCAATGTATCTATAGCTGTCAATAAATTCGAAATAAAACAATAAAAATCAACCCAGTTAAGCATCGTGATATGCTCCCTTTTAGGTAGACAAGCAAAATAATAAAAGCTTGTTGCCTAGAAGGGAGCATTATTTATGGGTAA
>SVFN01000034.1 GCA_015056815.1 Lachnospiraceae bacterium
ACCATTGATCTTGACAATCATCAGTATACAGGTAAATCCACGTTGCTACAAATGTGAGGTCACTTCATATTATCTAATACACATAGCTTTATGAGTGTTGTGTCATAAGGTCTAACTGCAGCCATAGGCACTGCTATCTCAGATCCTGTACCGCCCATCGAAATGAGTAGAAGAACAAGGGCATTTAGAACACTGAGCATTGCTACAGTTGTTACAAAAACCGGCAGGTGAAATACATTTGCCAGAACTGAATCGGTTAAAGCTACAAGAACTGCTATACCTACACAAACTGCTAAGACCAGCAGAAGATTTTCAGTCTTTAGATATATTATTCCTCCTATTAATGCGCTCACCGCACAGGATGCACCAAGACTTATATCAAAGGATCCAAGCGTGTAAATAAATACCGCTCCCGTCGCAACAACCGCCACAACTACAGACTGATTAAATATCGACTTAAGTCCATAACTTATGTTGATTCCCTTGTTGTTACCTAATATAAAGAATGCAAGCACTAGAAGTATGAGACCAAGTATAGGTGCCATTTTTACAACTATTTTTTCTACCTTCATCTCTCCACCTCCTATATCATGTACTTGATGATATCCGACTCTTCAGGTTTATCATTTCTCCTGAGTTCCTTAGTCTGTCGTCCATCCTTCATAACGATTATTCGATCAGCCATTCCTATCAGTTCTGACATTTCTTCAGAAATAATAACAATTGACTTGCCTTCCTTTTTCATGCTTGTCATCAGCTGATACATGGATTGCTTTACTCCGATATCTATGCCTCTTGTAGGACAATCCAGTATTAGAATCTCTGAATCTCTACCAATCCATTTTCCAAAAACAACCTTTTGCTTATTTCCACCAGATAGGGTAGATACATACTGATTTGAATTCTGGCACTTTATCTCGAGATTACTAACCTGCTTATTAACGTATTTCTTCTCCAGTCCTGATAGAACCAGGAAGCCTTTTGAAAACTTATCAAGTCCTCCGACAGATATATTGTCCTTAATGGATGCATCTAGAACTAATGACTCTGTATCTCTATCCTTTGATACATATCCAATACTTTTAGACATTGCATCCGCTTCGTCTTTGATTACATTTCCACCAGCTAACACCTTGCCTTTGGTTGGCTTTACCGCTCCAAAGAGAACCTTTCCAAATGTATGCATTCCGCACTGAGATAAACCACCAATTCCTAAAATTTCACCCTTGTGAAGTTTTATATTTACATCTATCAGTGGTTCGGAGCCATCCACATAGACCCCTTCTGTTTCCATAACAACCTCTTCACCAAAGCTTCCATCCCAGTCGCTTCTGTAATAATCGCCTTCCAGCTTTCTTCCGATCATGCTGCTTTTGATCAGGTCCTCATCGAATTCATCCTTCTCGAAGGTTCTGATTATTTCTCCATCTCTTAAAACTGTAAGTGCATCACACACATTCATAATTTCGTCCATGTCATGAGAGATAAAGAGTACTGATTTTTTTTCATTCTTCATTCTGTTCATAATCCTGTAGATGATATCTCTACCCTTCTGAGATAGGGCAGTTGTCGTTTCATCCACCACCAGTACCTTAGGATCTTTTCTCATTACTCTGGCTATTTCCACAAGCTTCCTGTTTTGAATATCCAGCATTCCACAGGGGATATTGGCAGGTATATCATCCGCACCTATTTCCTTTAAGATTTCTTCAGCCTCTCTCATCATTTCCTTACGATTAATGATCAAGCCCTTACGAAATCTTTCAATATCCGCTAGAAATATATTCTCTGCGACACTGATGCCTGGAACTGTTCCACTTTCCTGAACAATCATTCCTATACCACGGTCAAGAGCATCTACCATAGACTGAGGAGCCCACTGCTTTGACATGTAGAGCATTTCTCCACTATCCGCTTTCTGCATTCCTGCAACTATAGAAGTTACTGTAGATTTGCCCGAACCATTTTCACCGATTAGTCCTCGGATTTCTCCTTCCCTGATACTTAGTGTCACATTTCGAAGCGCTCTGGTTACACCAAAGTATTTATTCATACCAGATACTGTTAAGACTATGTTTTCTTCTTTTTTTACAGCCTCCATATTTACGCTTCCTTTCTTCGTTTTTATACACTAATAATAATTAAAAAAGGCCCTCCCTCCAATTCACAAATCTGTCTATATGATTGACATATTGCATGATTAATATTATGATTGTTCATAACAATTGATGTTTTTTAACCGATTAACACTGTTATATTCGAGAGGTTTATTATGGATTTTGAATCAATGAAAATGCATATATACGATATGCAGGAAGATGAGCAATTCTATAAAAAGTACTATTTTGCAAGACAGCAACAATACTCTTTGGAACTCTTTCTATCTCAGCTAAATATGAAGGATGTGCTAAAAAGAAACCTAATAGTTTTGGAGAAGCCCGAGACTATGCCCGAGTTTTTTGATGACTCTTTCTTCTTCGATATGTCTAACGAGGAAAGCATAGCTATCCAGCGACATAATCGCTATAGTCCTTCCTTTATCCACAAGCATACATTTTTCGAATTAATCTATGTATATGACGGAAAATGTACCCACGAGGTATCAGGCAAAAGGTTGGAAATGCACACCGGAGATCTGTGTGTAATTCCTCCTGAAATCAACCATACTATTGAATGCTTTAATGATGATACTCTTATTTTTAATGTGCTTATCAGAAAGGATACTCTGCACACAATCTTTCGTAATTTTCTAAGCACGAATAACGCTCTAGCATCCTTCTTTCTAAATAACATTTATGCAAAGAACGCGAATGATTTTATAATCTTCCACACTGGCTATGACAAAGTTATTAAGGAAGCTTTTTTAAGAATGCTTTGGGAGTATCAGAACAAAGAAAGGTATTATTTTCAGGCTATATCAAGCACTCTGATGCTATGCTTCTATCTTCTTATTCGTGATTATGAGGATTCAATACAGGTTCCTGAATTCGCCCACCGTCTGGATGTTCAGAGATATGCTGTAATCAAGTATATTCAGGATAATTATAAAAATGTTACGCTTAATGTATTGGCAGATAAGTTTCACTATACCCCTGAATATGCTTCAAAGATCATTAAGAAAGCTACAAATATGACCTATTCCGAGATTATACTCAGGGTAAGAATTGAAAAAGCTCAAGAACTTCTTCTGAATACAAATCTATCAGTATCTACAATAGCTGAGGAGATAGGATACGAAACAACTGAGCATTTTATACGTCAGTTCAAAAAATATACTAAAACTACTCCAGCTGCATATCGTAAAGAACATGCAGATCTTGTACTCCACTAAAAAACAGGCGATTCGTAATGAATCGCCTCAGACCGTAGACAAACCCCTTGAAGGATTTTCGCATCCAACAAGGGGTTTCTTCTATTCTTGTTCTGTTTTTTCTTTTTAGATTGTTATTTTTCAAAAACAAGTTGAGATATCCCCAGTTTATGCCGGTTGTAATCCCCATTCATTCTTTATCTTTGCCAATTTCTTTAGATTCATCGCGCTATAAGTAAGCGCGACTTTCATTTTCATGCGCGCCTTACCATACATCTGCGTATATCTAAAACCATGATTCTCTTTTGCTGTTCCAAAGATTCTCTCTATGGTTTCTTTTCTGTGAGAGTATAAATCTTTCATTCCTCGGGTATGTCTTATATCTTCACATGCTTCCATGTATTCTTCCCATACATGTCGAGTTACCACTTTTACATGGTTCTTACTTGCTGTACATTGGCTCAAGAAATCACACTTCTCGCAGATGTGCCCACAGCTTTTATATTCCTTATAACCATCTCTGTTTGTAGTACTGTATTTTAGTATCTGGTCATTAGGACAAATATAGCAATCATTGTATTCATCATAAACATACTCATATTTTTTGAAAAAAACTGCTTTAGTCATTGGGCGTTTATAAGGGAAAACAGGTTTTACGCCATCATCCTTATCCTTTAGCGGTTTTTTTCCATGTGTCTCACGGTCTGCATTGATGTCCTTGCGGAGCATTTCTGCGTAGAACAGCGCTTCCTCTTTCGCGATGCGGCGCCGCATCTTTTTATTATTGGCACGTGCTTTCACATGCGTTGCATCAACAAACACTTCTGTAGGATCTACAAGTTTGAAACGATAGCACTCCTCTAAGATATGCTGAAAGATTTGTTCGAACAAATCGGTTCCTTGAAAACGGCGGGTGTAATTCTTGCCAAAAGTAGTAAAATGCGGAACTTTTTCTCCCAACTCTAAACCAAGAAACCAGCGATATGCGACATTCACTTCGATATCCTTTATTGTCTGCCGCATGCTTTTGATGCCATATAAATATTGAATCAACGGGATTTTAATGAGCGTTACCGGATCAATACTGGGACGTCCGTTATCCGGAGAATACTTATCTCGAACGAGATCATATATGAAACTCCAATCGATAGCTTTGTCAATAATGCGAAGGAGATGATCCTGTGGAACAAGATCATCGATTGAAAAGAATTGTATCTGATTTCTTACCTGCTCTGTATGTTCTGTAATCATGAATTCAACCACCTTTTTGATACTATTATTATACCAAAAGTAATGGTGAGAAACCTATAAAATTTACGCGGTTGTACTAGAGTTGTACGAGATTTTTGAGGAAAATAAAAATCCGTGAAACCCTTGATTTTACTGGGCTTCACGGCTAAAAGAAAAGAGCGCGAGACGGGACTCGAACCCGCGGCCTCGACCTTGGCAAGGTCGCGCTCCACCAACTGAGCCACTCGCGCATATCCAATATTGATTATATCGTCCGAACGCCCTCTGTCATGACGATTCCTCATGCAAACTCTGCATGGAAAGCGGGTGATGGGAATCGAACCCACGTGTCCAGCTTGGAAGGCTGGTGTTCTACCATTGAACTACACCCGCACAATGCCCAGAACCGGAATCGAACCAGTGACACGAGGATTTTCAGTCCTCTGCTCTACCAACTGAGCTATCTGGGCGTCCGCAACGATAATACTCTACCAAAAAAATCAAACTGTGTCAATACAATCTTGCAAATTTTTATATTTTTTTGAATGTTCCGTTACTATTCACAGCCGAAATGCGCATTTACTGCGCATTTACGGCTCGATAAACTATCTCTGTTATTGGATTTTGCCCATCGCGAAGCGATTTTAAATGGCAAAATCCGTTACTTTCACAGGCGGAACGGCTGTGAATAGTAACAATGTTCCTTTTTTATAAGACCGAACAACCGCTTCAGGTTCGAATTCTGTATTTAGCAACCCTTGCTTTATTTTACCTCGATCGACATCACCCTGCTTGCCTTTGAAAGGACTTTCTTCCCTGCAGAATCCGTCATATAGGACCGGATCTTCACAAACCAGATCCCCTTTTTCAAGCGGATCATTTGTTTTTTGTAAGCGACTGTTTTTGTCTTAACCGCCTTTTTAAATTTTCGATCCTTTGTATAAGAAATGACATAACCATCGCATTTCTGCGGTTTTTTAACCAGGAAAGTCACTTTTTTCCCTCTTACCTTAATCTTTTGGAGCTTCGGTTTTTTCAGGGATATCTTTAAAAAATCTGCCTCAAGTGTCACATCCGATGTGACGACAGTGTTTAAGTCAAACACTTTGCCGGCCTGTAGCCAGCCTTTAAACAAATACCCCTCTTTCTTCACTGCAGGGATATCTGTCACTCGCCCGCCCGCTTTTACCTCTTTTAACACCATAAGCGGATTCTTGGCATCCTCTGTATCCTTCCAGATAAAAGTCACCCTACAGTTCTTTTCCGTTTCTCCGTCCGTTCCCGCTTCTCCGTCCGTTCCCGCTTCTCCGTCCGTTCCCGCTTCTCCGTCCGTTCCCGCTTCTCCGTCCGTTCCCGTTTCTCCGTCCGTTCCCGCTTCTCCGTCCGTTTCCGTCTTCTGCCCCTGTGTTCCTTCCGTATTTTGCCCGCTTTCGTCCTCCTGCTCTGTTGCTGTATTAAAATTGTTGGGGACGCTTCCATTCTGCCACGGCTCCGGAAGATAGCGATCAACTGGATAGATCGTAGCAAGAAAATCATATGCTGCCCGGTCATATTCCTTTAATTCTGCTCTCGTATTGATGGGACCCCGCACTCCATCCACTTTGCCGTCATAAGTGTCATCCATCGCATTGAACCACATGGCTGAAAGGGTCGCAAAGTATTCATCATCATTAGAACCCGCATAGGTGTTTTTCCATTTTCCGGAAGCGATCGACGCATTGTAAATAGCATTCCATTGCTTCTGCTGCGCTTCCGTCAGACCATAATTTTTTACCGTATGACCAAATTCATGTGTCAGTATACTCTCATTGGGGTATCCGGTCGTATAGCTTCCCTCTGTCAGCCTCAGCACATTGGCATCTTTGATAGAGGCAAGTTGTGTACCGCCGAACCCTTCCACATAAAGATACTTCTCATCATAAGTAAATCTATGTTCCGGAATGTCATATCCGATCTGTCCTTCACCGTAAATGCCCATCATGCAGCCGGCATCCGCCATACGCTTTGCGACCTTTTCGTTACTTAAAATGACCTCTAACATCTCCTTCGCTTTCGTCACAGCCTCACTCCGCGCTGTCTCCGATCCCAGAACTTTAATCCCATTATCCGTCATCAGCATTTTCTGATAAAAAGGGTGATACTCCGTGACCGGAACCGTAGTCTCCTGCACAGCATTCCCTTCCAG
Source organism: Lachnospiraceae bacterium (assembly GCA_015056815.1). Taxonomy (GTDB): domain Bacteria; phylum Bacillota; class Clostridia; order Lachnospirales; family Lachnospiraceae; genus SIG333. Next base: position 6,726 of record SVFN01000034.1, read on the forward strand.
ATCCTTCACCGAGTTCTTTTTGATGGTTACTCTAATATCCGGCAGATTGGTGGAATTTTGCAGCTTTTCTTCTCCGGACATCTGTACAATGGCAGAAATCGAATCTGTCAGCCTGATAGAGGTCTTCTGATCATAGTAAACAGTCCCGTCTTCTCTATAGGTATAATTGTTTTCCTCCCAGGTGTATTCATAAATATATATCGGATCGTCCTTCCCATCGACCGTAATGGAAAAGTTCCCTTCATTTCCCTGTCCCGCTCCGGTAACATCTTCACTCCAGTATAGTTCAATATCTCTCTCATTGATCAGCCTTGCCTGTGTCACATAAGGGGATGTCTGCACTTGCTCCGCGCTCTCAGGCGCAAGTCTCCCATCTGCTGCCGCAACTGTATACGCCGGGGCACAAATTCCTGTTGTAAAGGATACCCCCATGACAAACGCCAATAAAAAACTCTTTTTCCATAAACCTTTCATAAACATTCCTTTCTTTTATGAATCAGCTCAATAAACTCTTCTTTCGGCAGCGGTCTGGAAAAATAATATCCCTGCAGATAATCGACCTTTAACGGACGCAGGATCTCGATCTGTTCTGCCGTCTCAACGCCTTCTACCAGAATCTTCTTTCCGATCTGCAGAATCATACGGGCACTGTTTTCCAGGATCGCGCGACCTGTGCCCTCTTTTTCTGCTGCCCAGAGAATACTCTTATCAATCTTGATAATGTCAAAATCCAGCTCGAATACGGACTGCATATTGGAATAGCCTGTACCGTAATCATCCATGGAAAACAGAAATCCGGCCTGTTTGAGCTCCTGTATCACGCTGCTTAAAATATTATAATCGCTGGCTGCCACCGATTCCGTGATCTCAAAATTGAGATTTTCATGCGGCACCTTAAAGCTATCCACGATGGAAAGGATATTTTTCACAAAACCCGGCTGCATGCACTGGATCACTGACAAATTAACATTAATGGATTCCAGTCCGTTCTGCTCCGGCACGCCGCTCTGCCAGAAGCTGCACACCTGACGCAGCACAAAGTTCCCTATTTCATTGATCATACCGACCTGCTCTGCCACCGGGATAAATTCATCCGGAGAAACAGAGCCAAGCTGCGGATCATTCAGGCGAAGAAGCGCCTCCGCACCATGCAGCTTTAGTCCGTCCATATGATAAGTAGGCTGGTAATACACTTCAAAATGCTGCTCTGCCATTCCTCTCTGGATCGCACCCTCCACATCGCCGCGGCGCATCAGATAATTCAGTGCATTTCCATGCATGATCTTATCCGTACCGATATTCGGCAACGGACTGTCGATCATAAAAAAGACATCTTCATGTGTCGTTAACTCCTCCGGAACAGATGCATACAGGATCGCCGCATTTAACATCACATCGATATCCTGATAGCCCCAGCTTGCTTCAAAGCGTTTCTCGATTTTTTTCGCGATCTGCTCTGCATCCTCCTCGATACACACCAGCACAAAGATGGAAGGATTCGCCCTGTATATACGGTATCTCGGCACGATCGTCTGAAAGTATTTTACCGCAAGCCTTACCAGAATATCCAGATTCGCAGAGCCTGTCATTCTCTGAATAATATCAGAGTTCACAATGTGCACCACGATCACTTTGAACCTTCGCTTTGTCACAAAAAAATTATTCAGATCCAGATGCAGAGCTTTACGGTTATAGACATCCGTATCCGCATCGATCCTGTCGTCTTCGTTTTCCACAGCAAGCATCAGACCCATCAACGCAATGGACTCTCCCAGAAGCTCACTCTTGATATTGATATTGACAAGCTGTATAACCATGCCCACGATGGCTACAATAAAAAAGTACAGCAACATCATCTGACGTCTGTGATTGATCGCGTTCCAGAAGCGGAACAGATAATACAACGACATCACGATAAGCACAATGGACACGACATACATAATAGTCTCTGCCCAGTTACGGGTAAACTCTTTATTCTCATCATAATAGTATACCCAGTGCATGACCGGATTCAGCAGGATAAAAAACTCTATAAGGAACAACGGAAGTGAATATACCAGCTTCCGTCTCATAGAAAACTGATCAATGATCCCGATTACGGAGCACACATAAAAAAGCAGGATGGGACTGATCATTGCATGGAAAATAAAGTAACTGAGCTGAAAAATTTCCAGAAAAATATAAGCAGTTTGTGAATCTTGCTTGTAGGGATCCAGCAAAGCACAGACTATGACTGACAGGCAGTTTAAGACAACCACCAACAGCATGCTTAAAAAAAGCTTATTCTGAAGCCGGTCTGTTCTTTGCTGGATCATTGTATAGACCAGACTGGTAAAGCTGATCAATATGGCAATGATGTAAAAAGCGATATGAAAACTGTTTGCCGGCAGCATAAAACCACCTCACTCCTGTTCCACCCCGTTACAAATACACAGATTTCGGATCGTACATGATCATTTTTCATTGTAACAGGAAACTCTTTGATTGTATACAAAAATCGGATAGGAAAATCATGTTTACGCCATGTTCCTATCCGGTCATGTATCAGTAGCGGCAGGCAAGTTCTGTCCCCATACAGAGCTTATGCTGCCTGTAATAATTCAATGAATTCTGTCTTCGGCAAAGGTTTGGAAAAATAGTACCCCTGCAGATAGTCCACGGTCAGCGGACGAAGCATTTCGATCTGATCTTTTGTCTCCACGCCTTCTACCAGGATCTTCTTTCCGATCTGCAAGATCATGCGGGCACTGTTTTCCAGGATCGCTTTGCCGGTACCCTCTTTCTGTGCCGCCCAAAGAATGCTCTTGTCAATCTTAATGATATCAAAATCAAGCTCAAAAAAGGACTGCATATTGGAATAACCTGTTCCATAGTCATCCATGGAGAACAGAAAGCCCTGCGCCTTTAATTCCTCGATCACATCATTCAAAACATGGTAATCGCTGGCTGCCACAGACTCCGTGATCTCAAAGTTCAGCCTGTCATGCGGCACCTGATAGCTGTCTACGATAGACATGATGTTTCGCACAAATCCGGGCTGCATACACTGGATCACCGACAGATTGACATTGATGGAATCCATGCCGTTTTTCTCCGGAATCCCGCTGTGCCAGAACGCACACACTTCACGCAATACATAATAGCCGATTTCATTGATCATACCAATCTGCTCTGCGATCGGAATAAACTCCTCCGGTGAAACAAAGCCAAGCTCAGGATCTTTCAGCCGGATAAGCGCTTCGGCACCGTGTATCTTAAGACTGTCCATATAATATGTCGGCTGATAATATACCTCAAAATGACGCTCGCGCATTCCCTGCTGGATCGCTCTCTCCACATCTGCCCTGCGGATCAGATAGTTCAGTGCATCGCCATGAAGCACCTTCTTCGCACTTAGCTTCGGCAGCGGACTGTCAATCATCAAAAAGACCTCTTCCTGTGTCTTTAGCTCATCCGGCACATCCGCATACATAATAGCCGCATTCAATGTCACATCAATATCCTGGTAGATCCAGCTTTGTTCAAAACGTTCTTTAATCCGCTCTGCCATGTTTTTTGCATCATCCTCCATGGAAAGCAGGACAAATACAGACGGATTCACGCGATAAATATGATACTTCGGCACAAGGGTGCAAAAATATGAGGCAACCAGTCTGGCAACAATATCAGAGTTTGCAGAACCGGTCATTCGCTCAATGATGTCCGAATTTAAAATATTAATGATCACTACATGAAATTTACGTTTCGCATGGATATAATGATCCAGATCCAGATGAAGTGCTTTACGGTTATAAGTATCCACATCCGCATCGATCCGCTCATCCTCATTCTCCACAGCAAGCATGAGCCCCAGTAAAGCCAGTGATTCTCCGAGTAATTCACTCTTTATATTCGGATTGATAAGCTGGATTACGATCCCGCTCGTTGCAACAACAAAAAAGTATAAAAGCATCAGGCGGCGCTTGTTCGTGATTGCTCCCCAGAAGCGGCACAGGCAGGCAATGGACATTCCCAGAAGCAGCATGGAGGCAATGTACAGTAACTGATCTCCCCAGTTGCGGACAAACTCGCCGGAGGCTGTGTAGGAATATACAAAATGAGTGATCGGATTGGTTACGACCAGCAATTCCGTTACCGCAAACGGTATGCAGTACAGCAGCTTTTTCTTGACGGAAAACTGCTCCATGATCCCTGCCACACAGCACACATAGAATAAAAGAATGGAACTGAGCATTGTATGGATCAGAAAATAGGAGAACATGGAAACCTTCATCAGGATAACCGCAGTCTCAAACCGGAATCGATAAATACCCGCCACAGCGCAGACGATCGCAGATATTCCGTTGATGATCACAATCGATACCATGATCAGAAAAAAACGATTCTGCAAACGTGCAATCCTCTGCTGGATCAAGGTGTAGACCAGACACGTCATACCCAGCAAGATCGCAACAATATAAAAGGATATATGAAAATTAACCGCCGCTAACATAAATACTCTCTGTCTCCCATCTTTCACTTGATCCATATTCCGAAACGGATTTCGCAATTAGTACCATTGTACCAGTTAAAATATGATTTGTACAGCAATAATGGGACATTGGTACTATTTTTGTTACTTACGTACTATTTTTGTACCGATACAATATGATCTTTGTATAAAATGGGAAACTCCATTGTAGCTTCCTCCTGTCAGGATACTATATCTAGACCGTTTCAGAAACTATGAATCCTGAGTCGTTTTTGTTTTTTCGGCATCCTGTACGATATTCTGCAACCATACCCCCTTCTTTACCAGCACGAAGCCCACGATGCACTTGATCCAGTCTGCGATCTGGATACAGGCAAACACATAGATCACATACAGCCCGGTATGATGGATCAGGAAATACGCTAACGGTACGGAGACCAGCCACATAAACACGCTGTCAAACAGGAAGGTAATGACCGTTTTACCCCCGGAACGCAGGGTAAAATAACAGGCATGTAAAAAAGCCATCTGCGGCAGGAAAACGGCCTGCGCGATGATAAAGTGCGTCGCGATCTGTTTCGCCCGGGCATTCGTATTATAGATCTGCGGGAATATGGGGGAAACCAGGATCATCAGCCCGGAGATCAAAACACAGGCCGCCACGGAAAAGGCAATGATCTTGTTGTCCGTATCCCTCGCTTCTTTTAATTTCCCGGCTCCCAGAAGCTGTCCCACAATGATCGCCACTGCATCTCCCATGGCGATGAACACGACATTGAACACATTGTTGATCGTGTTGGCAATGTTGAGTCCCGCAACGACATTCAGTCCCCGCATGGAATAGCACTGCGTGATCGTGGCAACCCCCGAAGACCAGAGCGTCTCATTGATCAACAGCGGCAGTCCTTTCAAAAAAAAGGCTTTCGCAAGATGGACCGGCACTCCGACCGTCTGGTAGATCCCCACGATAAACGGATTTTTCTCTTTGTTCTTATGTGTCCAGACAATGACGATACTCGTCTCCACGATACGGGAGATCAGTGTCGCAAGTGCGGCTCCCCTCACTCCCAGCTGGGGGAAACCGAATTTACCGTAGATTAACAGGTAATTAAAACACAGATTGACAAATACGCCGCAGATGCCCGCTTTCATTGGTACTACCGTTTCCCCGCATTCCCGCAGGGTACTCACATAAACCTGTAAGAGCATAAACGGCACCAGTGAACAGAGAATGATCTTTAAATATTCCCAGCCGGCCTGCTGTGCCAGCGCCAGATCACCGCCGTCCGGTGAACCGCTTAAATACAGCCAGATCAGATCCTTCCCATAGATCAGAAAAATACCGGCTGCGATCGTTGTCAGGATAAACAGCATCCACAGCTTGAAACGGAACGTATTTTGGATCCCCTCCTGATTGCCCTGTCCGTAGTACTGTGCCGTATAAATACCGGCTCCCGCACAGCCGCCGAAAATGCACAAAAAATAAATCATCATCAGCTGATTGACGATCGCAACGCCTGACATGACTTCCGTGGACAACTGCCCAACCATGGCATTGTCCAACAGTCCGATAAAGTTGGTGATCCCGTTCTGCAGCATGATCGGGACCGCCACATACATGACTTTCTTATAAAATTCCTTATCGCCGACAAATTTTTTTAAAAACGGTGTCTTCCTCAGTGTATTCATAATATCAGTCTCTCATTTCCCCTGCCTTACAATCTCGTAACGATTCAACCCCGGCGCAAAATGCGGGGTATTTATCCGGTTACACTTTCCTGCTGTTTCGGATAGTAAGGTATAGAATACTCATTTTCTTTGCTTCTGTCAATATTCTTTTGACGATCCGGCATAGATCGTTTTTGCGCTAAAGTAAAACACTTTCCCAATCGCTCGAAACTGTTGGCAGATTCATAGCATTTCCTTCAGTTTATCTCTGTCCCACAAAAGGATCTTACATTTCTTTGCCGCTTTCTTCGCAGGCTCCGTAAAATACTGATTGGTCATGACAGCGCCGACCATCCGGTCATAGTATTCCCTGCCTGCACAGGCCTGCTGGATCGCCGCCACACCCACAGGCTCTGTATAGCGCTTACACTGGATCGCATAGGTAACCCCCTCTTTTTCTGCCAGGATATCGATCCCGAAGTCCCCGCTGGAGCTCGTGACCTGCACTTCTTCAAAATCCCGCTTTTCCAAAAGTCGGGCGCAAAATTTCTCAAATGCGAGCCCGTCCATTTCGTCCATATCCTCTACAGTGCGGGTTCTCCCGAACCGGCCGCCGGTTTTCAGGGCAGCCCATAATAGCAGGACAAAGGCTAAAAGCGCTGCCAGAATCAGGATCGTACGGTAGGCCGGATCTTCTATTTTCATCAGAATTGTTTGTGTCATTTTGATCTTCTCCATTCGTTTCACCCGTTGGCTCATCCCCAAAGCAAAGGATGCCTGCGCGTCACATGGTTTTCTTACGATTATAATACAAGAACATATTTTCGGAAAGGGGGTTTGCATTTCTTCTCTGACTGGATTATAATGTGTAACGCTGTAGAATTTATAATAATTGCTTTTATGATGATTCCTGATGGTATTGATGATCTCATTCGGGCATGAAAAAGGGAGGACGTATGGAAAGTTTGGTATTCAGCCTCAACGCCACCATTCCGATTTTTTTGACAATGGTGATGGGATATGTATTAAAACAGATAAAATTAATGGATGATCATTTTGTAAAGATCCTCAACAGCTTTAACTATAAAGTTTCTCTCCCGGCGCTGTTATTCTTAGACCTATATCAGTCGGATTTTTATGAAGTCTGGGATACCCGGTATGTACTTTATTGTTTTCTGGCTACCCTGACCTGTATTATTGTCATCTGGGTACTTGCTGAGCTTTTTTACAAGGATAAAACCATCCTTGGGGAATTTGTGCAGGCTTCCTATCGCGGAAGCGCCGCCGTACTGGGTCTGGCTTTTATCCAGAATATCTACGGACAGGCCACAGTGACGCCTCTTATGATCATCGGCACGGTTCCTCTTTACAATCTGATGGCCGTCGTGGTCTTATCCTTCACCGACCCCACCAGATTGGGGGATGACGGGAAGCAGATATTAGACAGGGCTACCGTTAAGAAGTCCCTGATCGGTATTATCACCAATCCCATGATCATCAGCATCGCGTTAGGACTCATCGCAAGCCTGATCCGTCTTCCGATCCCGAAGATCCTTGTGAAGACAACCGCCAATTTTTCTGTTCTGGCGTCTCCCCTTGCCCTGATCGGCCTGGGTGCCGGCTTTGAAGGCAAAAAAGCGCTGAAAAAAATCAAGCCGACTTTAGCGGCTTCCTGTATCCGTCTGATGATACAGCCTGCGATCTTCTTACCCCTTGCCGCCCATATGGGTTTTCGGGATGAAAAAATGGTGGCACTCCTCATCATGTTAGGAGCGCCTACCACAGCAAGCTGCTATATCATGGCCAAAAATATGAATCATGAGGGTGTTCTGACTTCCAGTGTCGTAGTCACTACAACTTTCCTAAGCGCCCTTACCATGACTTTCTGGCTGTTTGTCATGCGTAGTCTAAGACTGATCTGAGACAGGGCGAATGTGCCCGATAAAAGCTTTGTCACAGACCGCACATTTTCTGCGCCAACACCACACTTGCCGCTGTTCCGGCCAGTGTGGCCAATAGTGCTCCGCTTAAGGTCCACCTTGTCTTTGTCACGTTCGCTGCCAGGAAATATACCGACATTGTATAAAAGATCGTCTCCGTAGAGCTCATCATCAAAGAGGTGATCAGTCCGATCTGCGAATCCGTTCCATATTCCTTAAACAGATCCAGTACTAATCCCGTCGCAGCGGAGGAAGAAAACATTTTCACGATCGCAAGCGGCATAAGCGGTGCCGGAAATCCAAACGGTTTTAACAGTGTTCCCAGTAGTTCCCCTAAAAAGTCCAGAAAACCGGAAGCGCGTAGGATCCCGACTCCGACCATCAGGCCGATCATGGTAGGCATGATCCCCACAACCGTCTTCATCCCATCCCGCGCACCCTCTAAAAATTCCTCATAAACATTCACTTTTGCCCAAAGACCCGACAGCACGATATAAAAGATCAAAAGCGGTATGATCATTCCCGACAGCGCTACGATAACCTTCATATGAAACACTCTTCTTTGACAGAATTGGTATACTATATGACGTTGTGGACATTTATAGTACATTTATTTCAAAGAAGTGAAGACTATTTGTTACATAAATAATCTCGCTTGTACTAAAATATAGTATATTAGTTCATGACTATTTTGAAATACATTCTTTTTACAGAAAGAGTGAAGATATATGTTAGCAGTACAGGGATATTACGATGGAATGACCATAAAGCCTATTGAGCCGATTACCGCAAAGCCTAATCAGCGTGTGATCATAACGATCATGGACGAATTTGCGGAGCCTGTTAAGACAAGTGCTTTATCAATTATCTGCCAATGGCTCTGGTAGCCTCTTTCAACCAGTTCTTTTCTTCCTCGGATAAATACGGAGAAATGGTCTCATATACCTTCGCATGGTATTCATTTAACAGTCTGATATCGCGTTCGTTCATATAGCTTGTATCCACTGCATCCAGATCAAACGGCACCATGGTCAGTGTCTCAAAGCAGAGGAATTTCCCATACTCTGTCTTTTCAGACTCTTTGCACAAGATCAGGTTCTCCAGGCGCACACCAAACTTGTCTGTGATATAGATACCGGGTTCGTCCGAGGTGATCATGCCCGCTTCAAAGACCGCGTTCTCCTCTTCTCTTTTCATGAGTTTGATCCGGAAGGCATTCGGCCCCTCGTGTACATTTAAGAAAAAGCCGACACCATGTCCCGTTCCATGATTGTAATCAAGCCCATACTCCCACAATGGCTCTCTCGCCACGAAGTCAAGATTCACTCCGCGGGTACCATGCAGGAATTTAACTGCTGCCAGCCTAAGATTCCCCAGCATGACTAATGTATAATCCCGTTTTTCCTCCGCCGTCAGCTCTCCAAGTGCATAGGTTCTCGTGATATCCGTCGTCCCCTGCGGATACTGTCCGCCGGTATCTGACAAAAAGAGTCCCTCAGGCTTTAGCTCAATATTGCTTTCTTCCGTTGCAGAGTAATGTACGATGGCTCCATGCGCTCCATACGCCATGATCGGCTCAAAGCTCGGCCCCATATAGCCCTCCTGCTCTTTCCGAAAACTTTCCAGCTTCTCTGCCGCACTGATCTCTGTGATCGTCTCTGTTTTGATCGCGGCTTTTAACCAGTACATAAATCTGGTAACGGCCACACCGTCCTTGATATGTGCCTGCTTCATGCCCTCACATTCGGTCGCGTTTTTAACGGCTTTTAATAAGAATACCGGACTTATCTGCTCGATCAGTTTCTGCCCGCTGCCGATACACATCCGTATCTTATAATTTACCTTGTCCGCATCTAACAGAATACTTTTGCCTTTTTCCAACTTCTGCAGATCTTCATAAATCTGTTCATACTCCCGGAAAGAAACGCCGTCTTGTTCCAGTCTGCCCCGCAGTTTTTCATCAAACGCTTCTTTTTGTGCATAAAGCACCGCCCGGTCTTTCTCGATCAGCATATAGGATAAAAAGACCGGATTGCATGCCACATCATTCCCTCTTAAGTTTAACAGCCATGCGATATCATCCAGGGAAGTCAGCACGAACAGATCCGCTTCCCTCTCTGCTATCTTTTCTCTCACACGTTTTAATTTGTCCGGACGGCTCTCGCCGGCATACTTAAGATCCAGCTCCCAGACAGGCTCTTTGGACAAGGCCGGGCGATCCTCCCAGACTTCTCCTGCCAGATCCTTATCCCAGACGATACGGATTTCCTTATCCGCAAGGGGCTTTGTGATCTTCTCCACAAATGCTGTGGTCACAGTACGTCCGTCAAAGCCGATTCCGTCACCTTTACCCAATTTATCTTTCAGGTATTCTTCGATCTCGGGGACACCCTCCTGCCCTGCTTTCATCAACGTGATCGTACTTCCCGCAAGCTGCTGCCCCGCCTGCAGAAAATATCTGCCGTCCGTCCAGAGCGCCGCTTCTTTTTCCAGAACCACAAGTGTCCCGGCAGAGCCGGTAAAGCCTGACAAAAAGGCTCTCACCTTAAAAAATTTCCCCACATACTCCGAACCGTGAAAATCATCGGTACATACAATATAAGCCTGCACATTTTCACGCTTCATGAGTTCTCTTAACGCTTTCAGTCTTTTTTGAATCATTTCATCCTCCAGAATATATTTTTTCACTGCAATCAGTTTACCACCATTTTCCCTCATCATCTACTGTCTTTTTTACAAATCCGTTTCTTTTAACCCATTGTGCTCCCCTATTCCGTCTGATCCCGGTCATTGCCCGGACTGCCAATGCAGCCGATTTTATGGATGTCGGCACGCCTTCCATTTACAATAAATGATTGCCACACCTGTACTGACCGCCGTCGCGAGGATCGCCGGTACAATGATCCTCGCCGGTTCTACGCTCCCATACTGACTGCGGTAGGCGATCATATTGACCGGGATCAGTTGCAGCGAGGAAATATTTAAGATCAGAAATATGCACATTTCATCACTGGCGTAACGTATTTTGCAGGAATCTTTCTGATATGCGGCATTTCCCCGTTCGCTTTCCAGTTCTGCCAGTGCCTCCATCGCCTTAAGTCCCGCAGGCGTGCATGCCCAGCCAAGCCCCAGCACATTCGCCACAATATTGGCAGCAATATATTTCATTGCCTTATGTCCTTTGGGAATTTTGGGAAACATAAAGCAGATAAACGGCTGCAATGCTTTGGTGATTCCTTCGATCAGTCCGGCTTTTTCGGCAATCTTCATCATTCCCACCCAGAATCCCATGATCCCAAGCATTGTAATACACAACTGCACTGCCTCTTTCGCAGAATCCAACGCCGCGTTGGAAAGGTAGGTCATATTTCCCGTAAAACCCCCATACACAACTCCCGTAAGTATCATAAACGCCCATAATGTATTTAACATTTCCCCTCCTGCCAGTATTATTTATGCCCTGCAGTCAACAGGCCGGACATCGTCGGGCATATTTCTTTGTCTCCCGGTCCGGGCTCTTATTTTTCTGCTTTTTCATAAAAATATGTAACTTTCCGTAATTTAGAACCAAGAACCCTTGAAAAATCTTTTTTTCTTATATATAATGGAGTAAGATTTTTTTATTTGTATAGTAAAGGAGAAACCATGAGATTAATTACCAGATCCGATTTTGATGGGCTTGCCTGTGGCGCTTTATTGAAAGAAGCAGGCATTATTGATCACTGGAAATTTGCGCACCCGAAAGATCTTCAGGATGGTCTGATCGAAGTAAATGAGGATGACTGTCTTGCCAATGTTCCGTACGTAGAGGGCTGTGGTTTATGGTTTGACCATCATTCCAGCGAATTCGAGCGTAATCAGTTAAAAGGAAAATACAAAGGTGAAAGCCGTATCACTCCTTCCTGTGCCCGTATCATTTATGAATATTATGGAGGAAAAGAGCGCTTTCCACAGTTTGATGACATGATGGAAGCAGTTGATAAAGTTGACTCCGGTCAGCTTTCCATTGATGAAGTCCAAAACCCGACGGGCTGGATCTTAGTTGGTTTTTTGATGGATCCCCGTACCGGACTCGGCAGATGGCGTAATTTCACGATTTCCAATTATCAGTTAATGGAAAAACTGATCGATGCCTGCCGCACCATGACGACAGAAGAGATCCTGAATCTTCCGGACGTCAAAGAACGTATCGAAGTGTATTTTGAACAGGCTGCCAAATTTAAAGAAATGGTACTTGCACATACAATCGTCAAAGGCAATGTGATCATTTCGGATCTTCGTGGAGTAGATCCGATCTACTCAGGTAATCGTTTCATGATCTATAGTATGTATCCGGAGCAGAATATTTCTGCATGGATCGTAAACGGCAAGGGCGGTCTTGGCTGTTCCGCAGCAGTCGGTTACAGCATATTGAACCGTACTTCCAATGTCAATGTCGGAAGCCTGATGCTCAAATACAATGGTGGCGGACATAAAAATGTTGGTACCTGTCAGTTTACCGATGAAACAATGGAGACGGATCTTCCGAAAATGTTAGATGAGTTATGTGAGATGAGCAATGCCTGATCTTTATTTGAACAGTTTTCCCGCTCCGTTTTACAGAATTAAAAAAAGCTGCCAGAAATGACAGCTTTTTTATTTTATAATCCTAAAGACTTTTCAGCTTTGCTTACAGATTAAGACCACCTTTATCTGATCCAAATGGTCTTTTACCATTTTAATCATTATGCGTCTACGCCCTGCTCCTTCATATATGCGATCACGTCGCCGACAGTACTGACATCCTCCAGATCCTCGATCGGAATCTCTACATCATACTCTTCTTCAAAAGCCATAACCAATTCATATAAATCTAAAGAATCAGCTCCCAGATCATCTTTGAAAGAGGTCTCCTCCGTGATCTCTACTCCTTCAAGATTTAACTGCTCACAAATAATTTCTTTTACTCTTTCTAACATTTTCATAACTCCTTTTATTTTTTAGTATGATAGAAACGTCTGTGTTTGTTTCATTTTCATATTCATCCGTATCGATCCGATACATATCATCACGCAAAGTATATTATCAATACTATCATTTGTCAACTGCTTTTCCAATAAGATGTTGATAAATATCTCTTTTTGTCACTCCGCGGTCCTTCGCGACACGCTTCATGGCCTCCTTGTGATCGATCCCATCCTTTTCGTAATACTCCATATGCTCTTCAACCGTCATGTCTTCCCAGACGGCGATCTTTTCTGCCTGCACCTGTTTCATGCTTTTTCCCTCAAGCACCAGCACATATTCGCCCCGCGGCTCATTTTCATTATAATAGGCGATCGCCTGTAAAAGCGTCAAAGGCATAACCGATTCAAATTTTTTGGTGAGCTCCCTGCACAAGGTGATCTTACGCTCGCCTAAAGCTTCCTGTAATTCCTGCAGGGTTCGTTTCAAATGATGCGGAGCCTCATACAGAATGATTGTACGCGTCTCATTTTTTAATTCTTCCAGTATCTGCTGTTTTTCTTTCTTTTCTGCCGGAAGAAAGCCTTCAAAGCAAAATCTTCTGGTATTTAATCCGGACAGAGTCAACGCCGTAATGCAGGCTGCACATCCCGGAAGGCTTGTCACTGTGATCCCTTCCTCATGGCACATCCTTACAAGCACCTCGCCGGGATCGGAGATCGCCGGCGTCCCTGCATCTGTCACAAGGGCTACATTGATACCGGCTTTCATCTTCGCTATGAGAGTATATGCTTTTTCTACCTTATTATATTCGTGATAGCTTGTCATAGGTGTCTGAATCTCAAAATGGTTCAACAGTTTGATACTATTGCGGGTATCCTCTGCCGCAATCAGATCCACTTCCTTCAGTGTCTCTATCACACGCGGCGTCATATCGCCGAGATTACCGATGGGTGTTGCGCACAAATATAGTTTCCCTGCTGTGTTCTGCGTCATGCTATTCCTTCCTTAACAATCTACTCCGTCATTTGTTTCCTTATGATTTCGGGACTCATCCTTCTTTATACGGTCGTCATACACAGGTGGTTTATAAATCTCATAGATTTCATCTGTATAGACATTCGGCTCTTTATAGACGATCAAAGGCTTTTCCACCGTAAGACGGCTTCTGCCGCCTTTATTCGCCTCTATCAGCACCATATTCGGCTCTTTATCCACATACGGATATACCAGACGCATCCGTTTCGGCTCCAGTTTGTACCTCACCAGTGTTGTCATGATTTCTGCAAGACGGAACGGTCTGTGCACCAGAAAGAAATTCCCGCCCGGGCGTAATACCTTTGCCGCCTGCGCAGCCACATCCTCAAACGTACATAATACCTCGTGTCTTGCAATCACCTTTGCCTCGCTTTTCCCGGTCAGTCCATGGCTGCCGATCATATAAGGCGGATTACAGGTCACAACATCAAAAGAAGCAGCGCCGAATAAACTGCCTGCTTCCTTAATATCTCCTGTTACAATGGATATCTTATCCGTAAGTCCATTATAAGAAACACTTCTCGATGCCATATCTGCACTTTCCGGCTGAATCTCCAGTCCGGTCAGGTGGGAAGCTTCTGTCTTGGCTTCTAAAAGAATCGGTATGATCCCGGTGCCGGTGCCAAGATCCAATACCGTCTCCCCGGGCCGGATCCTGGCAAATCCGGTCAGCAGCACCGCATCCATTCCAAAACAGAAGCGGCTCTTATCCTGTATCAGTTTATAATTCTTTCGTCCCAGATCGTCCAGCCGTTCCGTTTCTTTCAGTTTAATTGTCATCCAGCTTTGACTTTCCTTCCTTCTTTTCCTGCTTCTCCAATTTCTCCAGTTCCTTCATATCCGCAGACCCGACATGATCTTTTTTATCTTTCCTGCCATGGCGCTTCTTGAACTTAAGCTGCTCGACCTTGTACTCATGCATCTCTTTTTCATCATCAACATCCACTAAGACCTTTACTAACTGACGCAGCACGTTCACACTGTGTACCTCACCCTTAAGTCCGTCATCCGTGGTCACATAATCTCCGATCCCGGGCAGTCTGCGGTTTAATTCCTCGTAAGTGTCTTCCTCATTCTTCAGACAACACATCAGTCTTCCGCACACCCCTGAGATTTTTGTCGGATTTAAAGAAAGATTCTGCTCCTTCGCCATCTTAATGGATACCGGTGCAAACTCCGGTAAAAATGTATGACAGCATAGGGGACGTCCACAGATACCGATGCCTCCTAAGATCTTTGTCTCATCCCTGACGCCAATCTGCCTCAACTCGATACGTGTCTTAAAAACAGCCGCCAGATCTTTTACCAGCTCTCTGAAGTCAATCCTCCCATCTGCTGTAAAATAAAACAATACTTTATTATTATCGAAGGTATATTCCGCTTCGATCAGCTTCATATCCAACTTATGTTTTCTGATCTTTTCAAGGCAGATCTCAAATGCTTCCTTTTCTTTCACACGATTCTGCGCTTCCTGTTTATCGTCCCGCTCTGTTGCGATTCTCAAAACAGATTTTAAGGGCTGTGGTACTTTTTCATTGTCCACTTCCATCACATTCGTTGCTACCAGGCCATACTCAATGCCTCTTGCTGTCTCTACGATCACATGATCGCCTTTTTTGATCTTGTATTTGTCCGGATTAAAATAATAGATTTTTCCGGCAGTACGAAAACGTACTCCCACTACCTTTGCCATTCTAGTTCTCCTTTATTGTCAGCAGTAACAGCTCCATGGTCAGATCAAAGTTGACATTTGACTGTAACCTGAGCTTCGCCTTTTCCAAAGCATCAATAATGATCTCGATGCCTTCATAGGTACTCTGGTCTGCTATTTTTCTGATGTATTGAATCTCATCCCGGAAGATCAGATGATTGGCATCCTTCGTCGCTTTAAATAAAAGCACATCACGATACCATACTGCCAGGATGTCCAGATAATCATTGATCTCCATCTTGTACTCGGAAATCTTACGGATAGCGGTTACAATATCATTTAACTCCATCTCACGAATATATTTCAAAAGCGTTACCGCTTCATTTTTGATATTGTCAAATTCTTCGCTGGCAGCTAATGCCTTCGCCTTCCCGACATTCCCTCTCGCAAAGGCAACACAGACATCTGCCTTGTATTCCGGAATCCTAAGCTCTTCCATCAGATATTTTTTCACAAGCTCATCTGATACCGGCTTCATATTCAGTACAACGCAGCGGCTTAACACCGTAGGAAGAAGCGCATCCAGATTCGTGGTAAGGATCAGGATGATCGCATATGCCGGCGGCTCTTCGATCGTCTTAAGCAGCGCATTCTGTGCCTGCACTGTCATCTTTTCGCCTTCGTTCATGATATAGATCTTATAGGGACCGCTGTACGGCTTGATCCCGATATCATTGTTGATCCTCGTACGGATATCCTCAACACCAATGGTATTGGGCTTCTCATGCGTCACTTTTATGATATCCGGATGATTCCCGGAAACAGCCTGCTTACAGGAATGACATTCATTACAAGGCTCTATCCCTTCCGCTTCACACTGAAGCGCCTGTGCAAAGACTCCTGCAATAAACTCTTTTCCCGAGCTTCTCTCACCGTTGATGATATATGCATGAGAAATCTTCCCGGAAGAAATCGCATGCTCAAAATGTTCGACCAACTGTTTTTGCCCGATAATGTCCTGAAACGTTGCCATACCTGTCACCTCACCTTTAGTATTTCGGTTCTGTCCCTATTTTCTCACAAATCACACTAATAGGAAATAGCTATTTTCAAAAAAATGTTGTATATTTTGTTCAAAAATGGAAATTTTTGATCACGTAAAGATATCTAACAACAGTCCTCTGATCTCTCCGATCTTATTCAGGATCGCAATGTGATCTTTTTCATCCTTCACTAATTCCTGCGCCAGCTCATCCAGAGTCTCATCGACCCGTTTGATAATACCGTAAACCCTGTGTCTGCCACGTCGGTCTAAAAAATTCTCTCTTGAAAACTTATGGCTGCGGTTTACGATCTCATTCATAAAATCCTTGATCAGGGAACGGTACCTGCGCATATCCCGGATATCCATTTTCTTAGAGATCCTGTCTCCCTGCCGGACGATCTCCTGCATCATCTGGTTAAGACGCTCCTGCAGACCGGATTCTTCGATCCGGCTGGAAAGAATAAATTTAAAATCTTCATCCGTCTGCTGTACCTGCGTCTGTGTCTCTATCTGATTCACAGGTATGGTCTGCATGATTTTTATATCCACAGGATCACCTCCGTCTGTATGCCAGCTTCCTTTGCTGCCGCCGGGTGGCATAAACCGGCTCGCAGAAGCAGAACTTAAAGCATCTGTATATTATATCGTCATATCTGCGGTATTAGGCAATAGCTTCAGATCTTACTTCTTATCTATTTGCTTCGATAAAACTGCAGATTTTCTCAATGCATTCCTCTAAAACATCATTCTCAAATACCCGGCTGATCCCGGCCCCGGCTTTTTTTTCAGGCGCAAAATCCTGTTCATCCGCCAGAAACCTCCGGCACATCTCACCGTACTTTGGCTCTTCCTGACTTCTCTCTCTGTCAAGGGCCCTCTGCAATCTCACCCCGTCATCACATTCTATCATAATAGGGAGCACTTTATCGCTGCCAAAATATGACTGTACTTTTAGAAAGGACTCTAAAGTTCCGATCACCAGATAATCATTGTGCTCTAAATCAATGCTTTCATCACTCACTGTCGCATAGATCCAAAGGCCAAGCCAGGTATGGTATGCTCTCGACTCGATCAGCTTTCCCTGTTGATCCAGCTCATCAAGTTCCTCCTCTGTCACAAAATGATATTCTACGCCCTCTGTTTCCTCCGAGCGGATCGGTCTGGTGGTATATTGCACGATGGGTAAGAGTCCAAGTGCGGGCTTTGCCATCAGATGCTTATAAATCGTATCCTTTCCGGATGAACTTTTCCCCATCAGATAAAATATTCTGCCCATAAAAAACCTCCGGCTATACCTCCATAACCTTCAGCATATTCGTCTTGCCGGAAATGCCTAACGGTACGCCTGCTGTAATGATAACAGTATCACCCTTTTTCACATATCCGTTTTTCTCTGCCTGACGTATTGCCGAATCAAACAAATCTTCTGTATTATCCTCTTTCTCAATCAGGATCGGTGTCACGCCCCATGCCAGGTTCAGCTGACGGCAGACGCGCGGATTCACACTGCATGCAATGATCGGACAGATCGGTTTGTATTTGGAGATCATCCCCGCAGTAAATCCGGACATCGTAACTGTCAGGATCGCTGCCGCATTCAGATCGATGGCTGTCGTACAGGTCGCATGACAGATCGCTGTTGTCTTATTCAGTTCCTCTTCCTGCTGGAACTTTTTCAGACGTCCGCCGTAATCAATGTCCTGTTCCGCTCTCTCTGCGATGCGTGCCATAGTCGTAACCGCTTCGATCGGATACTGACCTGCTGCCGTCTCTCCGGAAAGCATGATCGCTGTTGTTCCATCATAAATCGCATTGGCAACATCGGCTGTCTCCGCTCTCGTCGGGCGGGGATTGGAGATCATAGACTCTAACATCTGAGTCGCTGTGATAACATGTTTGCCCTGTGCCACCGCTTTTTTGATCATTTCCTTCTGCAAGATCGGCACATCCTCCAGAGGAATCTCCACACCCATGTCGCCTCTGGCAACCATGATACCGTCCGATACTTCCAAAATCTCATCCAGATTCTCGATACCCTGCATATTCTCTATCTTAGCGATGATTTTTGCTTTGCTGTTATGTTCATCCAGAATTTTTCTTACCTGCAAAATATCATCCGCACATCTTGCAAAGGAAGCCGCCAGGAAATCAAATCCCATCCGCGCACAAAAAACAATGTCCGCGCGGTCCGTATCACTGATATACGGCATGGAAAGATTTGCCCCCGGTACATTGATGCCCTTATGGTTGGAAACAGGACCCCCGTTTACCACGCGACAGCAGATATCATTTCCGTCGATCTTCTCTACAGTCATCGCAATCTTACCGTCATCGATCAGGATAGACATCCCCGGCTTTACATCCTTTTTCAGATTCTCATAAGTGACAGGTGCCTTTTCAGCCGTTCCCAGCATGTCTCCGGTGGTCAGTGTAAACAGCTGTCCCTTCTGCAGCATGACCTTATCGCCTTCAAAATCTTTTAAACGGATCTCAGGACCCTTGGTATCTAAAAGTGTCGCTACCGGCTTCTTAAGCTCCTCGCTTACCTTGATCACCCTCGCAAGTTTCCCTTTCTGCTCATCATGAGTCCCATGTGAAAAGTTAAAACGGGCTACATTCATACCCGCCTGGATCAGTTCTCTTAATACTTCTTCACTCTCGGACGCCGGTCCGATCGTACAGATAATCTTTGTTTTTCTCATCCTGTTCTCCTTCTGTTTCTTTCTTTAGCCTGCTTGCATCATTGCCACTCGATTGAAAAACACACCTGTTAACGTACCTCTTACAGCTGCCCGGATTTCCCATACACAGAAATCATATAATTCTGACAGCCCCAATGGCAACATGCTGCATTATAACCATAAATCTATCTCAAGTCAAGATTCATCAACACTGGGTGTTTTTTGTCTTATACGGATATCCGTAACATTCCTATAATAACAGATTCCCTCTGATTTTTCTATTCTTTTTCCAATATTTCCACCGCGCTTTTTACACGCTTTTTGCAATGCACTCTGCATTCTCAATGATCGTAACCGTGCGTTCTTTTCTCTTGCACTCATCGGTCTCTTCTTTCACAACTTTCAGATATTTCATGGAATAGTCCTGCGGGCCCTGCACCTGCAAGCCGCACTCCATGCAGGCACGGATATATTTCACATCCTTATCCCGGATTCTTTCTCCCGGCACAATGAGAGGCGTTCCCGGCGGATAACAGTAAATAAATTCAGCGCTGATGCGCCCGGCACTTTGCAAAAACTCAACCGTTTCCGTCTCTCCTGCCTCTCCATCCAGGATCCGGGAGAGTCTGTAAACAGACTGTGGAAGATCCCCAAAACTTTGATCTCGTTCTCTTTTTTGTATCTTACTTTCTGTTCCGGTCACATATTCTGTTTCCCCTGTGCTGTTTGACAATGTTTCAATGTCAGGATCATTCCCATCCCTGCCGCATTCTGCATCCAGTTGCTTAAGAGCCCGGATAAACTTCTCAAATCCCTCATCCGTATCTGCCACGCTGGTCATGGCAAGCACATAATCCTTCGCAGCCATCTCACATTCCAAATGGTATTTGTCACGTAGCTTTTCAAAGATCGTGACTCCGTCCCACTCCCTGTTTTCTGTATACAGGATCAGCTTGGAATAATCCTGCGCATACACACTCACCGTCGGATCCATCTTCACAGGGGTGAACAGATCTTTCGTCTGCATGCATGGCAATACATACAGCTTAATATGCTGTAAATTTCCACAGGCTTCATAAAAGCGTTTCAGTCTTTCTGCATATTGCTCGAAATCTTTTACTTGTAATGTATGGAAACATTTAGAGATACTTCCCATCAGGACATAAGAGGGACTGGAAGTCTGATATATACTTAAAAACTGCCGTACCTTCGCAAGATCAATATACCGCCCAGCCTCTTTACCCACATGCAGGATCGCTGTCTGCGTTAAAGACGGCAATGTTTTATGAACACTCTGTATTACAAGGTCTGCACCTTTTTGCAGGGCGCTCTCCGGAAAAAACGGATGAAATCCGAAATGTGCGCCATGCGCTTCGTCCACGATCAGCGGCAGCCCTTTTTCATGCACAAGATGAGCGATCTTTTCCACATCCGCTACCATGCCTTCGTATGTCGGAGAAGTGATCAGTACTGCATCTGTCTTGCTGGCAGCTAATGCCCGTTCCACCTCCTGTGGACAGACCGCTGTTTCCAGGCCGATCTTCGTCCGCTCTTGTCTTAGATAAGAAAGCTCTAACTGCCTCAGATACGCCGCGTTATAGACAGACTTATGAGCATTACGGCACACTAAAAGCCTGCCGCCTTTTGGCACTGCGGCCGAAACAGCTGCCAATATCCCGCAGGTACTTCCGTTCACCAGAAAAAAGCTCTCCTTTGCTCCATGGATTCGGGCTACAAATTCCTGTTCTTTTTTTATGATTTCTTCAGGATGATGAAGATTATCAAATCCTGTGATCTCTGTGATATCCATTCCCACAGGTTCAGCCATCTGATACTTTTCGTTTCGCTTATGCCCCGGCATATGAAAGGGATAAGCGGAGCTGTTGGTATATTCTGTTAATTTCTCGTACAAGTTCTGATTCTTTGTTTCCATTTAAGTTGCCACTTCTCCTACCGGTATTCTGCTTGATCCATTCCTTTAGGATCCCACCGTTTCCTTACCGATCCATCTTCCATGTGTTTTGCGTTCCTCTAAAGAGATTCCAAAAATCTTGTTTTTACAGATATTTCCATACCTTCTACCACTGCTACCCTGCCGGTTTCATAGTGTTATGCATTACATTTTGTTCCTGTTATGAAAATTGCTGACACTGTACCGGAAAGAATTCAGTTTTTATAAAATCTGCTCCATACAGACTTTCTGCGGTGTCAGACCCATGGCTTCATAAAACTTCATCGCTGTCGGATTACAGCTCCACACATTAAGTGTCACATTATAAAAGCCGCCTTTTTTCGCATACTCCAGCACTGCCCGGTATAATTTTCTCCCAACACCGAATCCTCGTGCCTTCTCATCTACACAGATATCATCGACATAAAGTGTTTTCACATCTGTGAGCACTGCATCGCCAAGTACCTGCTTATGAATGCAAAAAGCATGTCCTGCCACTCTGCCATCTTTATTCTCGCAGACAAACACGGGCGTCTTCTCATTCGAAAGGATCTCTTCCAGCTCTTTTGCATTATATTTCGTGGCCGGACCCTTAAAAAGATCCGGCCGCCCTTTGTGATGTACCATATCTACCTGTACTAACAGTTCCAATATTGCGGGAATATCTTCCTTTACCGCACGTCTTACCATTTCGTTCTTCCTCTTCCTTTAATATTTTGATCTTACTTTTCTTTTGGGAACTTCCTTTCACTCTGCTTATCATCCGAAAAAATCCCGGCTTTTTGTAAGTTCTTTCGCTATTTCGCACGTTTGTAAAATACGGTTCATTGTCCACTTGAATTCTCATCCTTTTGTATATGGAAGAAGATACTCACTGCTTTTCTTTGGCAAGAACCTTTTTTTGATAACTCCACTTACCACACTCCGGACATTTCATATATCTTGTTCTTCCGAAATGCATAGCCAGATTTGTCTGCCAATAAGTAGGAATATGCCGGTCAAAGCATTTCTGGCACTCATAATATCCTGCTTTCTGTTCAATTCCCACTGCAACGAATGCGACATCCAAAATCAGCACAATGGCAAACATTATGATACTAGTCCTTAATCCGGTCGGCATATCCAAAAATGCCGCAACGCCACACAAAACGATCCCTGCAAGCGTTGCCGGAGCACCGATCCATATTTCAAGGTTCAGTAGTTGTCTGTTCTTTTCATCAATTTCTTGCTTCATTGCAAGCAGGTTTTCCTACAAAGAAACACGAACCATTGGTTGATATCGTAAAAAAACAGTATTGTTACTATTCACAGCCGTTCCGCCTGTGAAAGTAACGAATTTTGCCATTTAAAATCGCTTCGCGATGGGCAAAATTCAATAACAGAGATAGTTTATCGAGCCGTAAATGCGCAGTAAATGCGCATTTCGGCTGTGAATAGCAATACAGTATTTTCAGGCACTCTACCGCCGGTTGAGTCAGGCATTATCCTGTACAGGCTCTTTATCTTCTGTGAATGGTCTCCTTAGCAGAGCAGATCTTGTCCGCCATCGTAACAACCCATGCCTCTCTGTTTCTGGGCATCCGGTTTGTCAATGGCCACATGTGTTTGCTGATGATCTCTTTTTCACATGCACTCAAGCCAAAATCGCGTTCTGCATTCCGCATTGCCGTCATTGGATGTGTAAATCCATGCAGTTTTTTGATATCCGCCGGTTTGCGCACCTTCACATTCTTATTATGCCAGTCGTAAAGAAAATAATCATGAAGCAGCGCTCCTCTTACAAGATCGCGCTCCTTAAATTCAAAAGGAAGCGCTCTGCTGATCCTTATGCTCATCTTTGCTACATCAATACTGTGATGAAAGACCGACTTCTTTCCATGTTGAATAAACCCTCTGGATCGATTATAACTATCAGATCTTAAAATATCTCCTCCATGCTTGTGTAAAATATTGTTTAATAAAGTATCCTTCTTTTTTTTCTTATTATAATTCTTCATACATAGCCTCACTTTTTAACCGATTATCTCATCTGTGTCATCATTAAAAGTCCTGCTTCCTCAATCCCTTTCAAATTTTGAACATTTTCCATCTATTTCGTTCATCATTATAACTTATCCACTGTTACCACGCAACTTTTGATAACAAATCATACATATAAGATCGCTCTTTTAACATAAATATACCGGACGCATCAAAACGTCCGGTACTCAGTGGATATCTATTTCCCTACTACTTTATTATAGAGATTCACGTCACTGCCTAATACAAAATTTCCTTCTTTCTCAATCGAGATCTTATTATCATTCCCTGCTTCTAAAACATAATTAAATACTTTGGCATTCTGATAATCATCATTCTGAACCAAGATCAGATAAAAATTCGCTGTTCCTACATCATTCGCAACATAAGTATAAGTACTTCCATAAGTATTGCTGAAAATATTATTTGTAAAATTTGATGAGGTCTCTGCAAAAATTTTGTTATCAAATAAATATTGCCATGTATATCCATCATCTGTACTGGCTTTTAATTCGGCCGTTAAGGTTCTTCCATCATCACCGACCTTAACTAAGTGAGACGTTTCCGGCGTCGTAAGCGCACACCCTTGTAACAAGAACAAACTTATCAGTAGTATTAATGAAACTATTTTTGTCATTTTCCTTTTCATGATAAACCCCCTTGAAATCATATGTATTGTTGTAACTATCTACACCCTTTATAGTATATTCATCTATTTTGATAAAATCAATGTTTTTACGTGGTTTTTTAATTTTTTCTGAACAATTTGTAACTTTTTACAATTACAATAACTTATGTTTAAACAATATATCCAAACTATTTTCGTTAATTTTTCGGATAGGATCGGATCCTACTCGTTATCGACACATGGTTTTATTTGGCAGTAATCATACAGAAGCTCATTTTGTTGACGTCACCAAGTTGGTTGAAATAGGTTACAGTGAATCAAAAAACATTGAGACACAAAAGAGACCTCTTGAACTCATTAAAACAGTTCAAACCACACTTGACCAGAAATATGAAAAAGGCTGAAACCCTTGTATCTACTAGGATTTCAACCTTTTTCTCCATGAGCCATCGGGGACTCGAACCCCGGACAACTTGATTAAAAGTCAAGTGCTCTACCACCTGAGCTAATGGCCC
>SVFN01000035.1 GCA_015056815.1 Lachnospiraceae bacterium
ATGTCAAGGTGCTGGCAAAGCCGTAAAATTGCGGTTTTTCGCCCAAAGTTGTGATGTTGGGGTCACGGAATCAGGATTATATTTCGCGATCATCTCGATCCGTTCTCCAAATGCTTCCTCTGCCGCGTTCTGGGCTTTGATAAAATTGTTGGTATAAGGTGCACTTGCATCGTCCACATAGATGATCCCTACTTTTACCGTCTGTAATTCTTCCTTCATCATCAGCCTGTTCAGCCCCCAGAATACAGCGATTATAAAGATGGCGCTCAACAGCGTAACCATATATTTTCGCAGGCGCTCCTTCCACATTTCTTTCTCTGCCATTTTTTCCTCCCAAAACAACCCTGCAGCTCTGCTGTTGCAATCCGCTGCAATTTGCGATATCTCCAGGCATTACCGCTTTGTTCCGTCACCGGTCACAAAACAGTAATCCTCAGTCCTCATCATAAATTGCCCCGACGTCAATGGTGCCATCCTCGATCAGCTCCAGCAAAATATCCACTAACATGGGATCAAACTGTGTGCCTCTTCCTTTCTGTAATTCTTCCAGTACGACGTCAAAAGGGATTTTCCGGCGATAAACACGATTCGCCGTCATTGCGTCAAAAGCATCCGCCACTCCGATAATGCGCGCATTCAAAGGGATTTGCTCTCCCTCAAGTCCCCGTGCATAACCGCTTCCATCGAATCTCTCATGATGGTACAACACCCCGTCCGTTACATGATCGACCAGTGTAAAATCTTTCAGGATGTCGGCTCCTTTTACCACATGCGTCTTCATGATCTCATATTCATCATCGTTCAGGCGGGCCGGTTTATTCAAAACACTGTCAGGTATTCCGATCTTGCCAATGTCGTGAAGAAGCGCCGTCTTTCTCAAATTCTCACGCTCCTCCTCCGAAAAACCAAGTTTTTCGGCGATCATCACGGAATATTCCGAAACCCTCACGGAGTGCTGACTGGTATTTTCATCCTTGGCGTCGACAGTCTTGGCTATAGCAAGGATCGTTTCATTCCCCATCTCAACCTGACGTTTCACAAGCTCCAGCTCTCTTTTTTGCAGATCCAGCATCTTCTGCATTCTGACTCTCGTAATAAACCAGGTAAGCCAGGTTACGATCAGAACAAATACCACCACAAAGTAGAGATAAAACCACCAATGATCATGGATTTCCTTTTCCTTAATGATCTCGTAAACGCTTTCCTCGATCACATTCTGGCGTCCTGCGTCCATAACCGCCATGTGGAAGCGGTAAATCCCCGTGGGCAGATTTGTGTAAGA
The DNA here is from genome assembly GCA_015056815.1 of Lachnospiraceae bacterium. GTDB lineage: Bacteria > Bacillota > Clostridia > Lachnospirales > Lachnospiraceae > SIG333. The sequence goes on from SVFN01000035.1 coordinate 1,283, forward strand.
AACGCCCGACAGTTCACTCTGACGGACAAAAAACGGTTTTTCGTCAATCCCCTCCAGATAATATCGGATCCACGGATCATTGGTAGAATAATTCACGACCTCCGGAAAGATTTCAATTCGGTTCACCCCTCTGGCAAGTCTTGTCGGATCATCCTTATCCACGATATGTTTCTCTCCGTCAATGTTCATATACGAAACCCGCATCCGGTAGGAACGGATATCGGCATTGTAATTGTTGAGATCCAGAAAATTAACCCCTTTGTCGCAGCAAAGATAGCAGGTACCGTCAGTATCGGTATAATTCCATGCATTTGCCGTCAGAGCATCCTTTAAGCCCTTACGGGAATCGATCAGATCATACTCCGTCTCTTCATCTGCGATCAGTTTTTCTTCTTCGGTCACATACACTCCATCGCTGCAGAGAATAAACACTTTTCCGTTCTGCGCTTTTAATATGTCGTAGTTGTTATAACACGGAAAATGCTGCAGCTCTCTGATCTGATAATCCCAGGTCATATAACGGAGCCCGTTGCTTGCAACAAGAAAGACGCCTTCACCGGCCGAGTCCTGTACGATCCGCAGGACAACATCCGATCCCAGTCCGTCGGTCTTTCGGATCACGCGTTCCAGCTGTCCGTTTTTTATGATGGCAATACCACCGCCGTTCGTGGCGGCCAGGATTGTTCCGTCCTTTGTCTGCATCAGAGACAATACCTTGGGATTGATCAATCCCTGATCGTATCCGATCGCATTTGTCACCATTCCGTTTTTTATAAATGAAATGCCCGAATCACCCGCTGCCGCGATACTACCGTCCTGCAGCTCTAACGTCATCCTGAATTTTTCACCCAGCATGCCCTTTTGCGAGTCATAAACATGCATCTCGCCGGAGGGTTCCTCTTCATAGACGCCTTTCCCGGAAGTGGCGATCCACAAATGATTCCGGGAATCCACCTGCAGACAGCGGATCCTCACCCCGTCAAACTGCGCAGTCAGTTCGTTTTCCACTTTTTGGGTAAAATCGGCACTGACCGCATCCATTCCATTATCTGTTCCAAAATACAGGGTATCCTGCCACTTTACTGCCGAGTTTACCACCGCCTGGTCCAGTCCCGCCTCACTATAAACGTCTTTAAAAAAGGATTCGCACATTCTGAGCAGACCAAGACGCGAAGAGGAAAACCAGAGATTGCCCTGATAGTCAAACGTCATCCGGTCAATGGAACTGTTAAACGCATTCGTATTGACTGCATGATACTGCCTGTTTTCATCCAGATAGCCGATCCCGGTATCCGAGCACAAAAAAATCTTATCATCCTGAGCCACATTGATCGAATTCAGATTTGACAGCATGTCGCAGGTGGTCGTGCGCTGCAGACGGAATTTTCCTAAAGATAATTCATACATCTCCACTTTATCAGTGATCGTTCCCACATAAAGTCTTCCGTATGCATCAAATGCGCAGCAGCCAAACCCCTCTGCATCCCTTCTTTTGATGCACTGCATGATTTTTTGATCCTCTATGATATAGAGTTCTCCCGCATCCGTCACCACAGCGATATGTCCGTTTAAATCCGAGGAAATACTGATCGGATACTTTATCTGTGAAAGTGTTGCTTCTACGGTAAAACCATTGTTCAGACTCAGCAGCTGGAGACAGTCTGTCGTTCCGATATAATATAGCCCATCCTCGCCCTTATTGATGCAGGTAACGGAGTCGGAGGAAAGACCGTTTTGTGAATCGATGACATTTGCCACCTGCTCATTGATACAGACGGATACCCCACTGTCATTGGTTCCGATCCAAAGACGTCCCTCCTCATCGGAAAACAGACATTTCACGTTCTTGACAGACTGAAATTCCCGCATGAGCTTAAATTCCTTACCATTATAGCGATACAATCCGCTATAAGTACCTACCCATAATATACCTTCTTTAGACGACAGAATATCATTGGCTCCGCCTCCCGGAAGTCCGTCATCTGCATCAAAGACTGTCTGAATATAAGAATTATAGTTTTCCGTGACCGCAGGATTGGCGGAAATTTCTCTCCCCGGTCCGAAAATCCCGGCTGCCATGACCATGATCACCAGCAGATTTGTTATTTCTTTCCTGCCGTATTTACCCCTATAATATCGGTGGAACCGTATCGCGGCAAACAGGATCATAACCGTCAGCAGCTTATCAATGAAATCAATATAAAATTCTCCTGCGACAATCGCCAATGGTCCGGGCATATTCCATTCCATCAAAAGCGCCATCACGCCTTCTCCCCAGATATTGCTGGTCTTTCCTCCATAAAAGACAACATTTAACGGCACCGATACCGCCACCGAAACGATCGCCACTATAACACTCACGGTAATGGTCCGAAACAGATTCTCAAACACTTTCTTTTGAGCTGCAAGACCGATAATGACTGCCTCTGCCACACTGGTCAGGGCATAGATATAAGAAACCGAATTGCCAAATCCATAGATAATATTGACCGTTGCCCCTACAATACTCCCACACACCGGTCCCAAAACGTACGCAGCCATCGCCGTACCGACAGAATCCAGCCACAGTGGAAGCTGCAAATGCTGTGCAGTCAGCTTGCCGACATAGTTGATCAGAATACAGACTATGACAAACAGACTGATCTGATAGTTTTTTGTTAATTTCATACTCATAATGACCTTCTTTTGGTCCTGCCCCTTTCGGACCGGTTTTATAGGATACCGCTTCATATGCTGATAACCGTTTTTCCCCTTTATTATTATCATCTATCCGTGAGTCTCATTTGTCAACCTGCAATTTCATAAACCCCTGCTAAAGTATAAATAGTAACTGGTTTTGCCATTTAAACTCGCTTTGCGATGGGCAAAACCCATGAAAACCCGGTTTTATTGTGCCGCAAATGCGCATTTCGGCTGTGAACAGCAACAATCCTCCCGCTACGATGCGAAGCTTCTTTCATCTCACAAAAATGCAGGATCAGTCTCTTACGAGCGGACTCGACGATTCTGATCCTGCATTTTCATGAAATTTCAAAAAATAATGCCTGTTTCTATTCAGATTGCCTCCAAAGCCTGTGCCAGATCGGCAATGAGATCGTTTTTATCCTCCAATCCGCAGGAGATACGGATCAGACCTGCCGGAATCCCGGCTTCTTTGAGCTGTTCATCGTTCATCTGACGGTGTGTGGAGGTTGCCGGATTGAGGCAGCAGGTTCTCGCATCTGCCACATGTGTCTCGATCGCAGCGAGCTTTAACTCCTTCATAAACTTCTCCGCCGCCTGTCTGCCACCGGCCAGTTCGAAGGAAACAACCCCGCAGCCGCCGTTTGGCAGGTATTTCTTTGCAAGCTCATGATAAGGATCGGATTCCAGTCCCGGATAATTTACCTTTACAACCTTCTCCTGTGACTCCAGGAATTTTGCCACTGCAAGACCGTTCTCCACATGACGCGGCATACGCACATGCAAAGACTCCAAACCAAGATTTAAAAGGAAAGCATTCTGCGGAGACTGGATACATCCGAGATCTCTCATAAGCTGTGCCGTACATTTGGTAATAAACGCACCTTCCTTTCCGAATTTCTCGGCATAAGTGATACCGTGATAAGACTCATCCGGCGTGCAAAGGCCGGGAAATTTATCCGCATGCGCCATCCAGTCAAACTTCCCGGAATCCACGATCGCACCGCCGACTGCCGCACCATGTCCATCCATGTATTTAGTCGTGGAATGTGTCACGATATCCGCTCCCCACTCGATCGGACGGCAGTTGACCGGTGTCGGGAAAGTATTGTCCACGATCAGCGGAACACCATGCGCATGTGCCGCATTCGCAAATTTTTCGATATCCAGAACTGTCAGGGCAGGGTTGGCGATCGTCTCTCCAAAGACAGCCCTTGTATTGTCTTTAAATGCAGCATTTAGTTCTTCCTCGGAAGCATCCGGAGATACAAAGGTAACTTCGATCCCCATCTTTGCAAGTGTTACCGAGATCAGATTAAACGTGCCGCCGTAAATGGAAGAGGATGCCACGATATGGCTTCCGCATTCGCAGATATTAAACAGCGCAAAGAAATTGGCTGCCTGTCCGGATGAAGTAAGCATTGCCGCCGTGCCGCCTTCCAGCTCTGCGATCTTGGCTGCCACATGATCGTTGGTGGGATTCTGTAATCTGGTATAAAAGTATCCCGTTGCCTCCAGGTCAAACAGTTTTCCCATGTCCTCGCTGGTATCATATTTAAAAGTGGTAGACTGTATGATCGGGATCTGCCTCGGTTCCCCGTTCCCGGGTGTGTATCCTGCCTGTACGCATTTTGTGTTGATACTGTAGTTGCTCATGTTTCTTTCCCTCCGTTTTTCTGTTTTCTATGTATGAATGATTCTATCCGGTATTCTTTCTGTTCCAGACAGAATTTTTACATTTTCATGCATCTGTATGCCGCTGCAAGAAGCCGTCTCTTATGCGTCCGTTTCCTCACTGAAATACTAAGTCTCATGCACACATACACCATCGCGATACAGCAGAGTAAGCTCGCAGTTGCCATAAAGGCTGTCCCAGAAATGCTCTAACGGGATGCTTCGGAACTGATTGATGATACTGCTGTTTGCGGCTCCATGACCGACGATCAATATCGTTTTGTCTTCTGCAAGCTGCGGCTCAATGACTTCTTTTAAGAATGCTCCGGTACGGGCATACAATTCTTCAAAGCTCTCTGCACCACCGGATGACACATAATGCTTTGGATCCTTAAAGAGCTGGTAGAGCGGGCAGTCCGGCTTCTCGTAAATGTTTTCCGTCCCCTCAAAACTGCCAAAGCACATCTCCTTCAGGCGTTCATCGGTCACGATCGGCGTATCCGTCCCTGTCAGAAAAATTTCCGCCGTTTCCCGCGCCCGCAAAAGCGGTGATGCATAGCAGATATCAAAGGACATCCCTGCATATTTTTCTCCTGCTTCTTTCGCCATCTGTCTTCCGTTTTCGTTCAGGGGGATATCCGTCTGCCCCTGCAATTTATGCTGCAGATTCCAGTCCGTCTGTCCATGCCGCATTATGTAAAGTACCGCCATAATCCACCTCTGGTATCAATTGTTCCGATCACTGTGCACCGAATTCTTCCAAGAAGCATACGCATAACATAATCGGCTGTTTTATACCGTTTCTCCGTAGCCTCGCAGCATAGTGCAAGACTTGGGTCAAGTCGTAACGAACAGCTTTATACTATCATAGAATGATTTTAGCCGCAAGGGGATAGGTTTTTATAAACAGCCGAACCAGATATGTGCAAAACATCATTGGCTCTTTTACACCGTTTTCCTGTGGCTTTGCAGCGTAGTGCGAGGCCCGGGACTAAATAGCAGCGCAAATTGTTGCAATATCAAGCGAAATACAGTTGCATCGCATTCACCAAAAATGCTATGATAAAAACAACCGGACGATGTGCAGATACAATATCCCGGACAGAAAGAAGCTGATCTTATGCCCGCTTTAGCGCCACAACCGGAATTTATCACCCTGCAGGAATACGAACACTTATCGGAAGATACACGCGCCGAAGTATTTGATGGTATCCTTTACGATTTGGCAAGTCCTTCACGGATCCATCAGACAATTTTCATGGAATTGTCTACATTCCTGAACAATTATATAAAAAAGAAACAAGGTCCGTGTCAGGTATTCCATGCCCCCTTTGACGTCAAACTGACAGATCTTCCCCTGACGATCGTTCAACCGGATGTCTTCATTGTATTTGATCAGGACAAACTGGACGAGAACCGCTGTAACGGAGCCCCGGATTTTATCATCGAAATTGTCTCTCCCGGCAATCCCATGGATGATTATATCCGTAAGCTTTATTATTATCAAAATCATGGTGTCCGCGAATACTGGATCGTAGATCCTCAAAGAAAGATCATTACCGTCAATCAGTTTGAAACCGGTCTTGTTAATGTACAGTATCCTTTTGATGCGGTTGTCAAAGTAGGTATCTATGAAGATCTGTGGATTGATTTTTCACAGATTTTGAAAATAATCGGATAAAAAGGGCAGTCACGATATCCCGTTTGGATTTGTGACTGCCCTTTCAAAAAATCAGTGATCTGTCCCCTTTAATCCATATTTCCTGTGTTTCCGCTATCTCCATCCCATTTTGGTTTCATATTGTGCAATGACATCCAGATTATCCTTTTCAACTTGACTCAAAAGACCGTCCGAAAAGTCTTCCGGAGACCAGTATCCATTATACCATGGCTTGGAATTAAAATAACTTTGTAACTGTGCATCTGAAAAAAGCCTTCCATGTCTCGCATATATTTCATTTCGTGCTATACGACATTCATCTTTGGAAAGCCCTGCCAGATCAGCCTCGGTAATGTGACTGTTCTGACTATGTGGAAGAATATAATCGCTGCCTGTATTTTGTACAAAATCGCTTTCCCTGTAAGGAGTCATTTCTATCGGATAATCATTGGAATAATAGTCATTTATTCCAATATCCTTTTCCCACATTTTTTCTGTCACAAGTGAATTGTTTTTTAACGTAATGCGTGTAACCGTCTCATTTCCCATGTGACCATACATTGCAAAAATGCCATTTCCATCTTCAGCGCGATATAGATTGCAAAGCGTACCAAAGTGCCCGGCACTCATTACATTGCCTGCAGCATCCGTTGTGTAGACTTCATTGATCCAGTCCGCTTCACAAGATCCATATCCAATGATCATCTCCGGCCGCTTATCCCCGTTTATATCATAATAAGCATATTCACAGGATTCACTGTTTACCGCCGTATCCATTAAAATGTCCGTATACCCTTCTGTTTCTCCGGACCAAACCGGCATTTCTTCCGCTGTAGTATCTTCGCTCTGTTCATCCTCCCCGGATTCATCATCTTTTTTCTCTGTTGTTTCCTTCTCCTTCTCAGGCTCGTCATCGGTTTCTTCTTGTTCCTTTGTATTTTCCTCTCCGGCACTCTCTTCAAAAACACTTTGAAGCAATATACCTAAGATCAATTGAGATTGCGGAACATCATTAAACGAAAGATATACCGGTTCAAAAGTATCTTCATCCAAAGCAAACTGTATATTGGCTTTTACCTTAACATCCATGTACATACATCGCCCTGTAAATTCTACAACGTCAACATTCTTTTGTTCATAATCCGGTTTACCATCCCCATCATCATCCGGTCCTTCCTGCGTACCCTCAAAATATTTCCATGCAGGCATCTCAAAATAATGTTCAAAAGCCTCACCATATGTAACATCCGGATAACTGCTGTTGCGTGCATTTTTAACCGACAATACATGTTCATCTTCCGCCTGGGCTATATTTGCCACTTGATCTGTCACATCATCCGCGCCACAACCACTCACAGCAAGTATTATTCCGAATAATGCCGCCACCAACTTCTTTGTTTTTCCCATACGAAGCCTCCTCTCATCATTCTGTTTTCGAACCACCAATAAACCTGTTGTTTAATCCCTCGCCTTCCGATTTTCAAGCATTCGCCACGTTAAAATCTCGCCATTTTATATTATTATCGACCATTCTTTCTTACGTTTGAACCCATGATTAAAAATTAAGCCTAAATCATTCCAATATCCCAGAAAGATTTAGGCTTTACCGTTTTCCTTTTCACTGCACCTCGTCTACATCGATTATCAAATCGCTCTTATGGCATTTATTCAAAATAGAGTTCGCATTAGAAACTATTTTATCAAATTCATTACCGCTCACACCCCATGTCTGCATTCTTTGCCTGGCAGTACTCAGACATTCATCATTCGGCAGAAACTGGGCAAGTGCTGTTGCTATACCATTAAATGCCAGCTCCGGTTCACTCGCTATGATCCCTGCAATGGTTATTCCAGCTCCTTGGACAGTAGTCTGAACCTTTTTTCTTCTGAAAGAATAAGGATCATACTCTGCCATAGCTTTTGAGCGCATTATAATCTGTTCCATGTTGATATTCGGTACATCCACAAAAACATTTTTGACCACTGCTCTTGATAACTGTAAATACGCAATCTGATCCGCGGCAATCTCATCATATTTAAGTTGATTTTCCACTACCATTTCTTTACCATATCTGTTATTGATATCCAAAAGGCTATAATAGTCCAATAATCTAGTTTTATCGCCATCACCGTTTCCATAAAGCTGCTTTTGCAATACAATCAGAAAATAGGCTAAGGCATTCCTGATTTCTTTGTTTTCCTCCATCAGAATGGAGGAAACATCCAAACTTTCCATAGCAGCTTCTTCTTTTGCATATTTTCTGTACAAGTTTCTTTTATCTTTTGTACTGATCGGAAACGAATTTCTGATTTTGTTTAACTCTGCTCTCGCTCTGTAAACATTAGCATTTTTGTCCGCATCTCTTATATAAGCATTCAAAAGTGCATATATCTGCTCACAAGTATTTACTTTGTCTCTCTCGTTCAACCAGTTCGTAAGATATCTCGCCCCCAGTTTAACAGACGCTTCCGTCACCGTCTGTGTCAATACACCGGTTACAAAACGCTCATTTTCAAAAGTTCTTTTCTTATTACTGTCCAAATAAATATTTCTTGTCCAAAAGCTTTTCAATTTCTGATCTGGATTAAAATATTGCTTATTGTATTGATCTATCACAGCACTTTGAGCAACAAACTGCGAACAGGTTTCAGCAAGCCTGTCAATGTATTCCATATTCGCTACCAAAACTGCTGCCATCGTTCCATAGGCCGAATTTCCCTGCGCAATTTTTATATTTTCCTGTATAAATCTTGAAGATGCTATTGAAACCTCCGGTGTATATTGTGTCAGCTCCATATATAATCTCCCCGTCTATTTGTATTGGTTAAGTTCATTTTGTTTTTTTCGAATCTGAGCATCAATTTGATCAATCTCACCACTGTTAAACAGACTCCCCAGACCTAATAGCCCACCGCTAAGATTACTTTTTTGTAACCGCAGATCCTGAATCTCTCTTTCCAATTGTTCCTTTTTACCTTTCTTTCTGCTTTCTTCTTTATTTGATGCATACATTTTACCGCCAAATGCAATCGCTCCTAAAGCTGCCGCAACCAGTGCAGTCACCTCAGCATTTCCCTGTTTTTCCAAATCATCTCTGCCTCTGTTCGCCATATTACCGCCCCCTTTGAACAATTATCCAAGGACAAATCCTCTTCATCCTATCGGTTCCTTCTCAAAAAATCACATTATTCTCAAAATCTATCTCGCTCTCATATAATTCCTGAAGCCCATCGGACAATGTCCGTATTTGCTGTATTTTTGAATGTAATTCCTCTGAATTCCAAACAGATCCCTTCTGATCCTTCTCGTAAGCTAACATCAAAGAGATATTTCCGTTTCTGCTAAGGTCCTCTATATATTTTTCCGCCTTATCAATATAGTTCTCAACGTTTTTCTTATAGTTAGTCCCAATGATTGCCAACAGATTTACTGCTTCCAGATATCCTTTCAATGCCATAGACGCCCTGTCCATACAGCTATCCACTTTTTTCAGATCCACTTTGGATTTTAAGAAAAACACAAATGCCGGTCTTTCATCAATTTCCCTGATCATTTTTATATAGCTATTCAACTTTCCTATCAAATCATTGGTAACGTCACTCAGTTTCAGTATACAGTCCTGAACCTGTCCTTCACAATCAGCAGGGTTCTTTTCCGCATATTTCATACTGTCTTTCACAGAATCTATCCTGCTTACAACACTTTGAAGCAGATCATCCCGCACTTCTTCCATTCCCTGATTAACCGAATCAAAACATGCAAAATGTAGCTCTATCAAAAAACGGACAAGGTTTTCCGGTTTATCCAGCTCAAATTCTTTTATGTATGGCAATACTTCTTCAACACCTAAAACCGCTATTTTTTCAAACGGAATCCTTGTCTCAAGAAAATTTCTTCCTTCCTGCATATTTTCATTGGCAGTCTGACAGACATTTGCAGGCACATCTTTTATAGCCATTTGAAGCAGTTTTGCTGCCTTTAGATCAACACTCATTTTTCACTCACCACCTTACTGTTCTGATCAGCTTACCTCATCACCATTGTTTGTCCTCATACGCTGTATTTTTTATCCCGTTTTCATTTAATCTACTGACCAAAATGTCCAGCTTACTTTTCCAGAATGTTTTAAACCAGTTCTTTTCTCCATATTTTCTTACGAGCCATGGACTTACTGCATAATAGCTCCGAATAAAACATCTCCCCAGAAAAGATTCTGCCAAAATATCATCCCTGAATCGCCGCAATGTCCAAACAGACGGGCAATCATATGACCCATAGACGCAAGTAGCAATATAACACCCTGCTTCGCTTTCATTAGCACTGGTGTCAATATAGCTCCCTGCATCACTTTCATTAGTGCTAGTTGCAATATAGCACCTTGCATTGCTTTCATTAACACTAGTCGAACTGATCCCAGTTCTCTTTTTTTCTATCTTCTTATCTTCTTCATAATTTTTATATTTGATTTCGTCAACCAAGCAATATTCATATTTGCCATCCTCTGTTTGTTTAGCTGCTACAAGTGTGCTATTAGTTGTTGCATATATATCTATCGCAAGCATTGTTAACCACACCCCTCCTTCTAAAGAAACAGACGAAGAGTCCACCAATAAAGCTACTGATTGACCAACTTTCATTTCATTTACCGGAGTTCCCAAAAAAACATCATTCCAAAAGAAAACCCTTATATAAATATACTTATCATTCCCATATCCAAGGTCGATATAATAATAATGTAATTCTTCGGATTCACTTACCTCCACTATATCTGTTATAAAGAATCCACTACTTATATGCACAACAAGCTGCGTCCGCATTTTTGCAAGAAAACTGACCCCATTGCTTTTACGATCATTATAAAAATCATACGCACTATATTCTAAAATGCTGCTGGTATCCAGTTTCCCTTGTTGTTTAAGAGAATAATACCATTGAACATTTTTCCTCATTGTGTCCTCTGACATACACTACCTCCTTCGTAACTACCGCTCTTAAAAATCTAGTTTATCGCTCTCTGTTTTTCATTGCTAATTGCTATTTTGGGGAAATACTTCCCAGCATTTCCCCAAAATTTGTTGTCCATCTCAATATCTTATTGTTTCCACTTTTTTTGATGATTAAGAAAATGAATTTACAAAAATTTCTTCATTCTTTATTTGAATCATCTTTATCAATTCAGTTCTCTCCATATATGGACACAAGCGTTTCCACCATAAACTCGTGTTTCCAACATATTCGGATTGCTCACGCTTTGACGTTTTCCACATCTTTGGCACTGATATAATTTCTTTTGTGGCGCACTCCCACCAGAATTATAGGAACCATAATTTCCATAACTCGAACCATACGAGTCATCATCTCTACCGCTCAAACTTCTTGCAAAACTATCTAATAATCCCATCACAAACACCTCCATTTTTAATCTGATCCATGAATCGCTTTATAGATTTTACTAGCTGGAAACAATATGATAAGCAAAACAGTATCTATACCCGGTCCTTTTAAAATGTCAACGATAATAATTATTATCTGTAACCACCATGGAAAGCAGAAAAAAATTAGTGCTCCAAGTAAGAAAAATAGAATGTACCCCATGTTCACTACCTCCTCTTAAATATTCTTTTCACTCCTGTACTCCACTCGTCTTTAGCGACTCCATCCCCTTCTCCTTCAACAGTGCATTCACATCAATGATGCTTCCCGGGCGCTCATTGAGCATGATCATCAAAAGGGCATCCCTCGGAATCTTGACATATAACTCCGGCATCTCATATTTCTTAAGGCTTTCCTGTGTTTCTTCCAGTGTGAAGTGCGCCGCATAGCAGATCCGGTAGATGATGTCTCTCTGTTTCGTCCGCTTTTCCCCCGACAAAAGCTTATAACCATAACGTTCCGGAATATCAGCCTCCAGGAATACCTTCTGCTGTGTTGTACCCTTTTGTTTAAAAAGCTCCTTCACATATACCGAAAACGTTTCTGATTCTGTCATCATGTGCTCTTTATTATTTTCCAGAAAGGTTTCAAAATCCTTTGTATGGGTATTAACCAAAGTTTTTTCCAAATCTTCTGTACTTTTCTTCTTCATTCTGTTGCTCCAATCTGTTATAATTTTACTGAATTCTATCTATGGAAAGGATGTGACGTTATGGACTACGAAGCAAGACTTGCCATTTCTTTTTATAAGACCATCTCTGTTTTAAACGAAGATCATGAAGTCTATCTGGTCCGACACCAAAACACCCAAAAGATATATGTCAAAAAAATCCTGACCATTTACAATAAACAGGTTTATGAATATTTAAAGGAACATCCGATCGCAGGCACACCACGCATTATCGAACTGTGCGAGGAAGACGATCATCTCATCCTGATCGAGGAATTCATAAATGGCACTACCCTGCAGGAAATGATCGATCAGCATATTTGTTCCGTCTCTGATATCCGAAACTATTTGATCGATTTATGTTCTATCCTGCATAAGCTGCATTCCCATGTTCCACCGCTGATCCACCGCGATATCAAGCCTTCCAATATCATCCTGACAGAGGAGGATCATGTCATTTTATTGGACTTTAATGCCGCCAAATACAGCTCAGCCTCCAAAGAAGCCGATACCATGTTGATCGGAACCAAGGGTTATGCCGCACCGGAACAATATGGTTTTGGCTCATCCACTCCGCAGACGGATATCTATGCAGTCGGCATATTGTGTAAGGAACTGTGTGCTTCTGTAACACCTGCATGTCATTCCTTTGATGCCATCATCGACAAATGTACTCAGATGAATCCTGCTGACCGCTATGCATCTGTCCTTGACTTAAAGAGCGCCCTGGAGTCCTCTGATTCTCCCGGTTTGACTGCGAAAGCAGATGTAAAATCATTTCGGTCGTTCCTGCCTCCCGGCTTTCGAACCGGTAAAATATCTCATATGTTTTTGGCTATTATAGGCTATGCACTCTCCCTATGGCTGATTTTTGCAGAGGCACCTTCCGGCTACTCGCTCCCTCATTTGATCATTCGACGTACCACACTGTTCCTGATGCTCTTTTCGGTGATCGGAACAACGTTTAATTATCTTGGCATCCAACGTTTTTTTCCTCTTTGTCAAAGTAGGAAATGGCCTTTACGCCTCTTTGGCATTCTCTTAGCAGACATCGCTCTGTATACATTGTTTGCCATTATCGGTGGCCTGTTTGAATATCTCGTTTTTTCATAAGTCTGTAATATTACACGAAGTTTTCTGACTTTTTCTGTTTCTTTGTTATATTTTACCATATATTGGAACATTCTGTTGCCACCGCTACGGTGGCAATTTTTTACGTATCCCATTTCATAGCAAATCTTATTATCATGAGTAACTTCCCCAAGCCCCCATTTTCAACACTTTCCGACCTGGTACCTTTTTTCTGTATTTTTTTGCACCAAAATGATTCCGGATTTTATAGCAGTATATCTAACAGTCTCCCTCATTTTCTTGTCAATTCTCACTACCGGGAGCCTTTATTTTATATAGAAATAATTCACTTTGCCGCTTGCATTTCCCAAAAGGGGGTGCTACAATGTATGTATATAAGTAGATTTATTTGTTTGTTACGGTAAAGCAACGGATTGCTTTTTTACTTATATAAATTTTTCTGTGATCTAACCAGTGCAGACATCGTTTCACGGAGGAAAGGAGGAGCTGCCATGGCTGTTAATATTGCCGCATTGAACCAAGTCTATAATCACTATTTGACGAACTACGCGCCAAAGTCGAGTACCCCTATGGACTCGCACAAGAAGAGCGAGCTTCGCGGTGTTTATAATTCCATTGTCAAAATCAATAAGGACTCTCCTCTTTATCTGTTGAATCATGATAATGCCACAAAGGCTTATGCGATCAATCTGAAAGAGAACGCCAGGGAGCTGAGTAATACGATCATGTCGCTCGGCGACCGCGATGACGATAATCTGCTGGGTAAAAAGGTTGCTTTTTCTTCAAACCCCGGTCTTGTGGCTGCCACCTTTATCGGCAAGGATCAGGCCGTGACCGATGCGCCTGCCATGACCTTAGAAGTTAAGTCGCTGGCCAGTCCGCAGGTGAATATGGGAGATTTTCTTCCTTCAAACGAACGCACCAGGCTGACGCCGGATACTTATTCACTGGACGTCACGATCCATGACACCAGCTATGAGTTCCAGTTCAATGTCAATGAAGAGGATACCAATAAAGATCTTCAGGATCGCCTGAGTCGTCTGATCAGTGGTGCCAACATCGGTCTTACTGCCGAAACCATCGAAGACGGAGAGGGCAATTCCCTCTTGAAGCTTTCTTCCGTAAGTACCGGTCTCGATGGCGAGCAGGGAAGCATTTTCAAGGTAAGCGATAATAATACCTCCAAGCATATGGGGACCGTGGAATATCTTGGCATCGGTGAGATCACCCGTAACGCTTCCAATGCAGTCTTCTCCGTAAACGGGGCAGAACGCACAGCGAATGCCAATCATTTTACCATTGATAAGACTTATGAGATCGAGCTTAAGGGCATCAGTGAAAACGAAGCAGATGTTGCACAGATCGGGATTAAGAATGACAGTGAAAGTTTAAAAGAGAATATACGTACTCTGGTCGGCGGTTATAACAATTTCCTTGCTGCCGCCCACGAATATACCCAGTCACATCCCAGAAGCCGCCAGCTTCTGCGTGAGATGGGGCGGATCAGTTCTTCTTACGCTGAAAGGCTTGAGTCTTTGGGGTTAAACCTGACTGCAGACGGTACTCTTGCCATTAATGAAGAGACTTTGGATTCCGCCAGCAAGGATCTGAATTTTGAAGACCGCTTATCCTCGGTGAAGGACTTCACCGGATCTGTTCTGAAAAAGGCCGGCGATGTTTCCTTAAATCCCATGAATTATGTGGAAAGGACCGTGGTCGCCTACAAAAATCCGGCAGGTCCGAATTATGCTTCACCGTATGTCACCAGTGAGTACAGCGGATTTTTGTTTAACAGTTATTGTTAGAAAATATACAGCCTCGAAACCATCCCGTTTCGAGGCTGTTTTTCAGCGTGATAAGCTATGCTGTTTATCTGCCGGCATGCACCGCACATTTCACGAGCCCATGGACTGTTCTGCCCGGTTAGCGGTTATTCAAATTCCTTGTACAAAAAATCCAATGACAGCATCTTGTCATCTACATAAAAGTCCGCATTGGGTTTGCCCATGTGAAGCTCATGATATTTCACACCCCAGTCCGACATCTGTTTCTCGGTCACAGGACGCCAGTCGATCCCGGTCACATAGCCTCTTGCGGTAAACAGAACGATCCGGTTACCCAGATCATAGAGTTGATTGATGATCCGGATCATACGTTCATTCGGCTGTGCCTGCGCATAGTCCAGATCTTCTCTCTTGAGCGCGATCACTCCGTCGATGTCAAATACAAACTGTTTCCCGCCTTCCATGATCTTCATATAATCCGCGACACGGGCAAAATCAGCTTCCGTATCCACATCATACATCTCCTTCATCTCATATCCCTTGATCTTTTTGCCTGTCATGGAATGATATTGAAAAATATTGGAAGGTCGTAGTACATCAACATTCCCATTCTGATAATAGGTTTTCGGCAACTGCTGTCTTGGCATATTGTAGGCTTCGGGGATATCGGTAAGGATCGGGGTGATCTCATTGTTGTCTCCCAGATACCACATTTTATGCGGTACCACTTCGTTGCACATGATACTTCTTACCGCATCGCATTCCGGGTCTTCTAACATCAGTTCGATCATGGCGTCGATATCTTCCGGATCCCTGTACGGATAAGTGGGGCGAAGCTGTACCACGATATCCGCCTCATAGTTTTCGTGTTCCCTCAGCCACGTCAATGCATGCTCAAAAACATCGATGTCCAGCGCTGTATCCGTAGCATACTCCGCCGGACGGATAAAGGGAGTCTCTGCCCCATATCTTCTGGCAATCGCCGCATACTCTTCGCTGTCTGTACTGACAATCACTCTGTTGATGTATTTTGATGCCTTCGCATGCTCAATGGAATAAGCCATCATGGGTTTGTCATTGATCATGCGGATGTTCTTGTTGATCACGCTTTTAGAGCCGCTTCGTGCGGGGATGATCGCTAATATATTCTGCATATTTTCTCTCTCCTCTGTTTATAGTTCCGTTTTCACCAGATCCAGTGCCGCCCTGACCACTTTATCCATGTCATAGTACTTATACTGGCCAAGCCTGCCGCCAAACAGAACACCTTCTTCAGCATCCGCAAGTTTTTGATACTCTTGAAACAGTCGATCATTTCGTTCATTATTGACCGGATAATAAGGTATATCCCCTTTCTTCCACTCAGCGGAATATTCCTTAGAGATCACCGTATCGGGCTGCTTGCCAAAAGTAAAATGCTTATGTTCAATGATACGCGTATAAGGCACTTCTCTCTCGGTGTAATTAATAACCGCATTTCCCTGATAATTATCGCATCCTTCCAGAAGTTCCGTTTCAAAGTGAAGGTTACGATACTCCAGCGTACCCAGGCAATATTCATAATACTCGTCAATCATGCCTGTGTACAGTACTTTTTTAAAACATTCTGTACGGTCTGCGCTTAAAAGACAGCCGTCCTTTTGTTTTTGAAGATCATGTGATGTCACAAACTGTCTGTATTCCACGCCCGTTTCCACATCGGCTCCCACAAGCATTTTTTCCACGATCTTTGTATATCCTCCGATCGGGATTCCCTGGTAAGGATCGTTAAAATAATTATTGTCATAGACAAAACGGAGCGGCAGTCTTTTGATGATAAAGGCCGGAAGCTCTTTGCAGTCCCTTCCCCACTGCTTCTCCGTATAACCCTTCACAAGCTTCTCATAAACATCGGTTCCTACAAGGCTGATAGCCTGTTCTTCCAGATTCTGCGGATTCGTGATCCCCGCCTCTTTGATCTGTTCTTCAATCTTAGCCTTCGCCTCTGCCGGCGTCCTTACACCCCACATCTGATGAAAAGTATTCATGTTAAATGGAAGATTGTACAATTCCTCTTTATAAGAGGCGATCGGCGAATTGATATAATGGTTAAACCCTGTAAACCTGTTCATATAATCCCATATTTCCTGATCGGAGGTATGGAAAATATGCGCCCCGTACCGATGCACTTCAATCCCGTTTCGATCCTCCGTATAAATATTACCGGCAATATGATCCCGTTTGTCGATCACTTTGCATTTCTTTCCCTGTTTCGTCATCTCGTGGCAAAAGACCGCACCAAACAATCCGGCTCCCACGATCAGATAATCATATTTCATCTTCTTTTCCTCATATTTCATTTCTGTTTTTCAGTATTTTCAAAAATTCTGCCGCCCGATGCTGCCAAGTATGATTATCTACCGCATAGGTATAGGCATTGGCGACAATCTGCTCCATTCGTCCAAAATCTTCCAGCAATTCTTTTACCATTCCGGGAAGCTCTTCCAGTTTTTGCAGGTCATAAAAGACCACATTTTCCCTGTCTTTCAGAATCTTGCGCAGATAAATACTCGAATCTGTCAATGCCACCGTACCGTTTAGCATGGAATTAAAAATACGGTCATGAGCCCCATCCCGAAACCATGGCATGACATTTAAAGAAATTTTGGCCTGTCTGATCTTTTGCAGACATTCTTCTGAGGTAAGATAGCGCGACATAACCCCGATTTCTTTGCCTGCTTCCTGCAGACTCATAAGCCGCCCATCCTCCGTCTCGAAGAAAAAGCAGTCAGACCTCTCACATTCAAAATTCTCCCAGCCGCCGCCAAAAGCATATACCCGGATCCCACTGTCCACCAAAGCACGCAGCACCTCAGCCCGTACATAAAAGCGAATGTAGTAGTCCAAAAACTGGATATGTCCCAGTGTCTCCTTAAGCTCATCCTCCGTTGCTTCCGGTATTTCTTCCAAAATTCTTTCCCGCACGATATCTTCCAAAAGGCGATCCGGTTCATCCAGAGCATCTTTCAGCATCTTGCGGTAAAACGCCCCATATTCTTCGCCATGCCGATCCATAAACACATAAAAGCTTTCCGGTGGTATATAAGTCCCTGTCAGGACAACATCATAGGGGCGATCCATCATGGATAAACCGGGATAGTGACAAAGTTGTGTGCCACCGCTTGGCAAGAAGGGGAGCACATCAATCTCAGGAAAGTACCGCTTCATATACCGGATATGATTACGGTCAATATCAATCTGATGATAATCCTTTGGTCTGTGTTTCAGATGCAGATGATAATGATACGGATGATCCACCACAATATTATAATAGGGAATGGAAAGAAAATCCACCAATAACATATTCTCATCCACGCATTCTGCTGCCTTTCCCCGCTCGCTTAGCAGCTGCAGAACATCCGTATTTCCCACCGTCAATATATCCTCACCAAAAACGCCCGCATAATTGAAGCCAAGCATCAGGGTCTTACCGGAAGCGGCGAATTGCAAAAGCTCACCAGTCTCCTGCAATCCGCCGTTTTTTCCTTTTGATATGTCAAACTGATATTCCAGGACTTCCATTCCCTGCCGCCTGAACTCTTTGCCCATCTGCTTCAGGAAATAGGAAGTCGTTTCAATGTCTCCTTTGTAGAGAATGATTTTCATAGATTTCCTCTTTTCGGATATGGTCTATTCCACCGGTTTCTCACACAGATATTTTTCCGGCTCGTTGGTAATGATATCCGTAGCGCCAAAAAATGCATAATCCCTGAAATCCTCACCTTTATGGAAATTACCCATCCCGTAGAATTCCTCTTCCATATTCCAGGCTCTCACCGGTATATCGGCATATTCGTCCGGCAGACTCTGCTGCAATCCGCCCACATACGGATGAACTGCATCTGCTCCCACTTCCTTCATGCCATCGATACAGTCTGCCAGATCTGCCGCCAGCATGCCCGTCTTTGCATCCGGTTTTTTCGCCTTGATAATAGAAAGTGATTCCGGAACAAAAGAGGAATATACAATGTAATCGGAAAGTCCGGATTCTTCCACAATATCCAGCACCTTCTCTTCGATACCCTCATATCGGACGAAACGGGTTTTGAGCTCAATATTGATCAGCAGACCATTCTGCCTGCAATAAGGCTCCAGTGTCTTCAGTACTTCCCGCAAAGTAGGGATCTTGAGGTTCTCTTCTCCGTACGGAATATTTAACTTCTTGATCTCCTCCAGCGTATAGCCTTCTACCGCTCCGATCCCGTCCGTCGTACGCTGCACATCCTCATCATGGATCACGACAACTTCGCCATCCTTCGTAAGCTGCACATCCATCTCCACTCCTGTAATACCCGGAAGCTTCGCCGCCTCCTCATAGCTTAAAAGCGTGCTCTCCGGAAATCTCCGGCTGCAGCCTCTGTGTGCCCAGATCCGAACCTGTTCTTTTTCCTCATCTGTCACAAATTGATCCAGCTGCTCTGTTGGGCGGCTCTTCAAAAACTTCTCTACGATCTCCACCATGGCGATATGTCTTCTGGCCGAAATCATCGTAAGCGACTCTCCCGCATGAATACGGTCCCGGAACTTCTCGATCGTATAAACCATGCCTTTACCTTCGAAAGGATAATCATAGCCTTCCACACGATTGGAGTCCTCATATCTGACCTGGAATTTTCTCGTGATCCACCAGGGATCCTCCACAAGAATATAGCCTCTTGTTCCGGAAATAATAAGCTGTCCCTCTGATTTTACGCCGATACCAGTGTTGCAGGTCGCCATTTTATCCCCGTAGCACAGAAATACCTTTGCATAACTGTCCACTCCGGTCTTGAAATACTTTGCGCAGAAGAAAGTCTTCTCATACTCTGTACCAAAAAGCATCATGGCAGGTAAGAGTGCATAGTAGCCAAACTGCGTAAGACTGCCGCCGCACACACGGTCGCGGAATGATCTGCTGTTGACAGGCATCAGGTGTGTGTATGTCGCCTCAATATCCACAAGCTCTCCGATCCTGCCGCTCTTTGCAATATCGATCACTGCCTGAAATCCCGGGCAGTACTCTGTCTCAATCGCCTCCATCAGGACCAGTTCTTTTTCCAATGCTATTTTACATAATTCCTCAACGTGCGCTTTGGAGAATGTTAACGGGTTGAGGCACATAACATGTTTGCCGATATTCAGCATCCGCTTCGCATAAATATAATGCTTTTCACGCGGCAATGCGATATAAACGGCATCCACATAAGCCGCCATTTTTTCCATATGATCCGTATAGTGTTCGATATTGTTTTTCTTCGCAAAATCCGCCGCGCTTTCAAGCTGAGGATTGCAGATTACTGTGATCGTAACTCCCTTGACCTGACGTGCATCTTCCACAAAATGCTGTGCAACTCTGCCTGTTCCGATAATTCCGATTTTGATTGTATCCATAGTTTGTCCCCCAATATATAAAAAAAGGATTTTCTTCCGATACCTCATGATAGCATTCGCTATCATGATCACTCGCGAAACATTCGTTTCTCTCGTTAACATATCGGGTAAAATCAAATGCCCGCATTCGCGGCCGCTTGATTTTCTTCCGATCTTTCATGATAGCGTTCGCTATCATGATCACTCGCGAAACATTCGTTTCTCTCGTTAACATATCGGATAAAATCAAATGCCCGCATTCGCGGTCGCTTGATTTTCTTCCGATATGTTACATTATATACTCTTTTACGCATTTTGACTATATATTGTTGGGAAAAATCCGTTTTTTTCTATACTATCCACAATTTGTTTTAAATTGCGAGATATTTTTCCGGTTCATTTGTTATGATATCGGTAACACTATGTGTCAATTCCATAATCTGCCAGCATTACAGGTTTTCCTTTCGTGATAAAGGCCGGCACGAAAGGCGAAGGGCTTCCATAATATGCATCAAACAAAGTCGCTGTCTCATCCGCTTCCGATGCCAAAACGTTCACTTTCTCATATTTTTTGTCCAAAATCGTTTTATCTATGAGTTCAAACAGCTCATCAGACAATTTATCATTTATCCTGCTCCACTGCAATTTATCACAAGGATACAATGCGATCGCAATGCGCAGCTCTGCCCCGGCATCCGCAAATATTCTGAGTTTTCCCTGCATAGACTTCATCAGAATATCCCCATGCTCCGTCAATTCATTCGCACCAATACAGTACAGTATACTCTTTGCACCTGTTTTCTCTGTATCCTTCTTCACAGAAAAGCCGCCTTCGATTATCTTATTTTTCCAAACATTTCGTGTTTCCTCACCGGCAAAGGCAGTTAACACATTAACATACTGCTCCTTTATGTTTTCCGACTGAACGATCACCTTATCTGCATACACAACACCGGGGGCTGTCACATAATGTTTCAGATTATACTGATCAATTATATCATCCTTTCCAAATTCAGCCGTCTCTGAGACCGGAATATATGTAATCCGATCTGTATATAACTGCAGATTCTTT
This sequence comes from Lachnospiraceae bacterium, assembly GCA_015056815.1. Classification (GTDB taxonomy): domain Bacteria; phylum Bacillota; class Clostridia; order Lachnospirales; family Lachnospiraceae; genus SIG333. The sequence goes on from SVFN01000035.1 coordinate 22,739, forward strand.
ACATAAAACATCGGTGGCACTGTCAGACAGGGATTGGTCCCGTCATAGGGATTCTGAACGTATATCTCCTCCGGGCAATGCAGCCCCAGATCATAGGACGTCCAATCTGTATATGTGATCTTTTGCGGATACTCTCCAAGGCGCAGCGTATCCTCAATCTCCCCGTCCGACATAGTTATCTCACCCAAAAATGTCTTTTTCATAAGTGGTAAAGGGACTACATAAAGATCCGTTTTCCCATCCTGTAACTTCTCATAAAAAGGTTCAAAAGCGTTCCATTCCTTAGGTCCGACAGGCAAAAACAGTATCTCTTTACGCTTCAGAATATTGCTTTCAACACTTTCCTCTACCTCGTCCAAAGCTTTTTGAAGCGTAGAAAGACTGCCTTCCGGCTTCCCGCTCTCCACCTCCTGATATTTTTCCCAGACAGCATCACAGAACCTCTGCAATGCCCCGATCACGCACAGGGTTGTATCTCTTTTTTCTCCTTTGACCTGTTCGATCAAAGTTCCCAACTCTATCGCAAGCTGCTGACTGTCCGTCAAAGACTGCTCAATCTCTCCCGCTTTTCCTTCCTGCAATAACCTTGCCGTCTTCTTTATAAGTTCCTCCAGCCTGAAAAGGCACTCATTTGCAATGGCTTTTAAAGAGCCGCTTCGATCCGGCTCAGCACGCCTCAACATGGAACTGTCAAACACAAATCCCGGAAGCCTTTCTCCCGATAAACGCTCCATTTCCTCGATCTGCGCTTCATAAAACGGATATTTATGTCCTCCCCACACCTTGCGGATTTCATTATAATTGCCATATCTGCGAGTCAGCACCGTGTGATAAGCCGCCGGAACCGGAATTGTCGTATCCTCAAAGGGAAGACGGATGATACTCTGATAAAAGTTCTTCTCCTCTCCCGCTTTAGGTCCATGCTTTAACACCCACGGAAATATCTGCCCCACTTTTTTTGCCTCATTCGGTTTCACCCTCGCCATCTGCTGTTCCGCCAGCCTATAGAGAGCCACGGCCATACCATATGTTCCTTCTTCCTTTGCGAGATCGACATGATAGTTCTCCCCGATCTCGCTTATGTGTACTGCAACAGACTTCCCTGACAACTCTCCCTCCCGTATTCCGTCAGCCAAAGCGATGATATTCAGGATCTCTTTATCTCGGCTGATCTCTTCCTCCTCATCCGCATAAAGATAATCTTTTATAAAAATATCCACACCAGCCAGCCACGGAAAATTATTATGCGCATTCAGATAAGATATATCAAAACACATTCTGGCATTGTTGACCACTCTTGCAAGAAACAGCCAATGATCCTGATGCCCTTCATAGTCATGGATCACATATTCTTTCGGGAGTTCTAAATCAGCCACCCTGCGAAATTTCATGTAATCATCCCGCAGCATACAAATATCCAGATCGTCATCCCATGGAACAAACCCTCCATGCCTGACTGCTCCCAAAAAAGTACCCCAATCCGCAAAATATCTGATATCATATTTTCGGCAGATGCGATCTATCTCCGCCAGCACATCTAATGTCGCAGCCCAGGCCTGCTTGATCGCTGTCGGGATATAAAAACCGTTTCTAACCTCATCCCTGAAAAAATCTACGGTATGCTCCATAACTATTCCGCCTCCGTTTCAAAAACCTCCATTATCCTTCTTGTCATCGGATAATAGAGGTTTTACAATCATCCTATAAAAACTGATCCATTATTGTCATGATCTTACAATAATCCTGCGTCTTGTCACGCATGATAAGAAAACCCTTATCGAGCTCCTGCAACGGTAATCTGTGGGTAATAAATTCCTGTGGCCTGATCCTTTTTTCGCCAAGACGTTTTGTCACATAATGCCAGTCATCAGAGTCCTTCCCCGTGAAAGAAGAATTCCACGTCCCCATCACTGTGATCTGATCACGAAGGATTTTCCAATAAATATTGCGGTCAAACAAAATATCCGAATGTGGATTTCCCACCCAGACTATTTTGCCGGCCGGCGCTACACTTTTAACCGAATGGGATATTGTCTCATTTTTTCCAACACATTCAAAAAATAAAGAGACTCCCTCAACACATTCCTGAACATCCACAGCACTGTGGATCAGAATATTTTTTTCTTCAATCCCAAGCTCCAGTGCTTTCTGTTTCTGAAACTCTTTATTACAGATCACCGAAAGATTCCGATACCCCGCCTCCATCAAAAACATGGTCACCAGCAATCCGATCGTCCCCAGCCCGCAAACAATGATCTTTGCAGTCTTTGGCATGGAAAACTCATCCGTTCCTCTCCGGATAGCATGTACTGCCACCGCCATAGGCTCTAACATCGCTGCCTGTTCAAAGGAAATCTCTTCTGAAAGGGGAATCAGATTTTGCACCGGTACTGCTACATATTCTGCAAAACCGCCATCACACCTTGAACCAAGATAATCATAATGACGGCACATTTCATACTGTCCATTATGGCAGGGTTCACACTGCCTGCAGGGAATCAACGGAAACACGCCCACATGTCTTTGCTCCCACACTCTGTCCACATCTGCACCGATCTCCACAACGACACCGGAAAACTCATGACCGATGATCAGCGGATGCTTATGGGCTCCCGTATCAAATATTCTCGGTATATCCGAACCGCAAATCCCTGCCGCCATCACCTTCAAAAGCACTTCTCCCCGTTTTAAAACCGGCTTTTGTACTTCCTCATACCGAATATCATTTATTCCATGTAATACCCATGCTTTCATATTTTTTCCCTTCGACCGTAACCGATTCCCATTTTTCAAAACCACTAAATATACTGTGTTTTATACCGGTAAAATCCCTGTCACATCTGCTTCGCTGCCATTCTCTTCCCAGAACGCCGGTTACTATCCGGCTTGCACTGTCAGATACCGGTGCTGTTAGTCATTCATGCTTTGCATTCCTAAACTGTACCGGTCGCCACTATATCAACTGCCTATATAGTATCTGCTGCTTCCATAAATCGTTTCAGATCTGTGTCTGTTGTAATCTTATAATTACTTTCCTCCCCGCGGATCATGACTATATCCATCCCTGCCATAATGGCAGGCTCGGTAGAACCATTGATCGCGAGGATCTTATCCGGCCAAAGCGACCTGTTCGCTTTATAGTACAGATCCATCCGATACAGCTCCGGCGCCTGTCCCGCAAAAATACTACTCCGGTCCAACAGCCGATCCACCCTTGTCCCGTCTTGGCTGTAATAAACAGTATCCTTCATGGGAAGCACCGGCATCACTCCGTCATGTCCCTCCAATGCTCTGTAGCATTCATCCAAAAGCCTTCTGCTCAGCATCGGACGCGCTGCATCATGGATCAATACACTGTCAGAAGTACTTTCCAGACCTCTTTGTAAGGCCGCTTCGTTTTGATCTTCGTAAATCTTGTGCAGACCATTTAAAACAGAGCACTGTCTGTTTGCTCCGGGAAGCGCAAAGCCCTTCACCTTATCCGGTATCAGTCCCGCCTCTCTCGCATCGTCAAGAAGCTTCTGCTGCCACTGTAGCTCTGCAACGATATACACTCCATCAATCTGCGGCGCCTCTAAAAGTGTCCGCAAAGCGTAGGTTACGATCATCCTGCCTCTTACGCGGATATATTGTTTGGGAATATCCGTGGAAATCCTGCTGCCGATCCCACCGGATAATAATATTGCCATATTCATCATTTTGTACCCTGTATCAGTGCATTTCTATAGTTCAAGCTCCCGGATCATTTTCAAAGTCTCCCCATAGGACCGACTCTGCCCGAACAGGAGTGTTGTTCCCAGTACAAATCCCTTCACACCCTTGGGGGCAAACTCCTTTATCTTATCCGCTCCGCAAGCTCCGTCCCAGTATATTTCAAAATCCATATCATCCTTCAGGACCAGAAGCTGCTCATATTTCTCTCCAACATACGGAAGGAACATCTGCGACGCATTCCCCGGATTGACCGACATGACTAAAACCTTTTTCACAATGCGCAAAAGCATACGTACATTTTCCACGCTCGTTCCGGGATTAATCGCTATCCCCGGCGTAATCCCTGCATTTATGATCTTCTGCAATGTCGTGGACGGGTGATATTCTGCTTCCGGATGAATATAAATTGTATCCCCGCTGTGAAGACAACCCGTAAATAAATCAATCGTATTGATCGGATGCTCTACCATGAGATGCACATCTAAAGGCTTGTTTGTCGCAGACCGTATATAACGCAGATCATTTAAGGACATGGCAAAATTGGGAACATAACGCCCATCCATAATATCTATGTGAAAGGAATCGATCCCGCCTTCCTCCAATTCCTTTACTTCACGCGCCAAATGCCCATAATTTGCGCACATCATTGATGCCAGTAATTCAAACTTCATATCCCCCACCCTTCCTGCTTTCATCATACACCGTTATATGACATAAACAGCTGCTCCCACTGTTATGACCATGCCGTACTCAACTCCCTTGTCGATCTTTCAATCATACAAAGGAGTTTCTTTATCTTCAATCATCCAAGAAGATATCCTGTTGATAAAGCAAGTATAACATATCTGAGTGAATTTGTCTTGGAAAGAAAGATTTTGAATATCGTTTTTTCCATCCGGAAATGGCCGATTTTTTCCGCTTCCTTGCGGTCGGATTCAAATCATTGTTTACGAAAATAGCCATTGAATTTTATTTTTGTTAATACTATAATTCAGTTAACGACATTCAATATTTCTTGCAACATTAAAATTTCTTTTTTATATAGCAGGAGAACTATCTATGCCCAGAAAGATTTCGATTGGAATACAGGATTTTAAACAATTGATCGAAAATGATTATTATTATATAGACAAAACCTCTTTTATCAAGGAATGGTGGGAAGAAGCTTACAGGAGATGTAAAAGCCATGAACGCTTACATGAACAAAGTAGCCCTTTCCATCTTCAGCTATTTTGATACCGGCAGGTCCCCGGAATGTGAACCGGAGCGCTTTTATCACGGCTTCGTGCTTGGGCTTTTGGTGGAAAACGCTTCTGATTATACCGTCCGCTCCAACTGAGAGAGCGGCTATGGCAGATATGATGTGGTAATGGAGCCTGTTGATCATAATAAAACCGCTGTCATTATGGAGTTTAAGGTATTTGACCCGGATGAGGAAAGTGAATTGGCTGATATTGCCAGACGTGCCTTGCAGCAGATTGAAGAAAAGCAGTATGATGCTGATCTGATCTCAAAAGGCATAGCGAAAGAGCGGATCTATAAGTATGGATTCGCGTTTCGCGGGAAAGAATGTCTGATCGTGCGGGGATGAGCCAAAGCAGGACAGACGCGAGCAAAAAACAGCCGGTCTGTCCTTATATGTGTAAATTATCACAGAATTATTATTCTTAGAATATCGCCCTCCCGAAAACAGGAAGTCTCATTCCAAAAGTTCCCTATAAAAAACTGCGTGCGATGTTCCTTGAATTTTTAAGGCTTTGGAGCTACTGCACAGTCTCAAGATTGCGAACGAGGTTTAATTACCCGGGGAACCATCATAAAAAACGCTCCGCTCAGAAATCAATCTGTGAGACTCTCCTGAATCGATTTAACGAGTTCAATCGGATAATCATTATATTCCGCTATATCCTCAGGAGTTTTACCTTTCCTCAAGAGCTTTTCAATCTGATTTCTGCGTTCTTGTTCCAGCCCCTGTTCGAATCCTGCTGCAAGCCCTTCTGTTCTTGCTGTTTCAAATATTAATGCACCCACTCCGCTCATAGTATCTACCTCCTCTATGATATCATCGGATAACGTACCCGTATGCCGGATTATCTTTTCCTTATTGTTTGTAAGTATACCCTTTAAGTAATCAAATAGTTCCTCGTTGCTTTCCGCCATTGCATCCAGTCTGACCATTACCACTTCCATCAGATCATAATCAGCTGCACTTTCTTCCACTTTACCAAAGAAATCTTCCTTCTTTATCTTATATCTGCTCGCGGTATTCTTAAGTCTCCGGGGCATTTTGGGATCATAACACACCCAAATGCTATAAACCTTCTGTAGTTTTCCATAATCTGTTTCTTCGGTAAGCTCGCCCAGTTGTCGTGAAAGTCCTCGCGCCACATAGTACATGGCTCGTTTCATGATCGGGTAACACACTGGTTGTGGTGGTCTTATTTTGATACCTTCTTTTCAACCTGTATAAAAATTTCAATGTTCTTTAATTTAGCCTTGACTTTTGAACCGCTCCCCGTCAAGTAGACAATTAAAAAAACAAAAACTTTCTGCCATCGGATCCTTCTGATGGCAGATTTTT
>SVFN01000036.1 GCA_015056815.1 Lachnospiraceae bacterium
TTTCAACTGAAATGGCCACGCTTTCCCTAAAATAAAAAGGGCGTGTGAAAAAACTTTTCGTTTTTTCACACGCCCTTGTTTGGCGATCAAATGATGAAAAAAGGCTCTCACCGTAAAAGCGTGAGAGCCTTATGTGTTGTGGCAGGGATCTCTTTAAGAGAGTTTGAAGAAAGAGATTGCCTCGCTCATATCATCGTTGATCGAGCGCATCTGCGCCGTGGATGTCTGGGTATCTTCACAGGCGTTGGTAACGGTCTGGCAGGAAGCGGCTACTTCTTCAGCGGAAGCGCCAAGCTCTTCGGAGATCGCACCTAATTCCGTGGTGGCATTTGCCAGCTCGACCTTGATACCGTCGAGCGTCTCTGCCATCTGGCGGATCGTATCGATCTCGTTGATCGAAGCCTCAACGGAATCGGAAAGGACGTTGAATTTATCCTGCGCCTGCTCGATATCGGACTGCTCTTTGCTGATCACTTCAAATACACGATTGGAAATGTCAACGGTTCCGTTAGAGAGGATGATGACATTCTCAATGATCTGCTTGATCTCTTTTGCGGATTTGGCAGAAGAGTCTGCCAGCCCCCTGATCTCATCCGCAACAACAGCAAACCCGCGGCCTGCTTCTCCGGCTCTTGCAGCTTCGATGGAAGCATTGAGAGACAAAAGATTGGTCTGTGCAGCAATGGATTCGATCGCCTGTAATGCAGAGCCGATATCCTCGATCGCGGAGTTGGTCTCATTGATCTTACTGTTGATCTCCTGCATGGCGCTGACGGATTCATTAGCCCCTGCATAGACAGAGCGCATGCAGTCTGTTGCTTCAATATTCGCGCTCTTGATGGTCTGCGATGCTTCGTAAAGGTTTTGTACATTTGTATTAAGATGTTCGATGTTCTCACCAAGCTCGGATGCTTTCTCTGCCATGATCTGGGAGTTATTGGCAACACTCTGGGAGGTCTGTGCCACTTCGTTGATGGCAAGGTTGATCTGGGAAACGGATTCCACATTATTGCCTGTCATTCCGTCAACGCTTACGATCGACTGATTCAGCACGCCGGCAGCATCCTGCACGGAACGTAAGGAGCTTGAGAGCGCATTACGCAGTGCCTGGAAGGAATTCAGGATGCTGATCGTTTCCCGGATATGAGAAGAGGCATTGCAACTGGTCGTCACATCGCCGCCGCTGAGTTTGTCCAGGGCATTGGAAATCTCTATGAGCGGTACGGAAATCAGGCGCTCAACAAACAATGCGATGATCGTAAAGAGTACAATACAGATCAGGCAGATAATTATGATGAAGAGGCGGATGGAGGCAATGCCGGCCAATACATCCTTTTCATCAGCAGTGAGTACGGCGATATAGTGACCGCCTTCTCCGATATAAAAGCCTGCATATTTTACCGCTCCTTTATAGCGATACTCGATCAGATCCGGTTTGGGCTGATTACCGGCTGCAAGCTGAGCGACCAGACCCTTTACGGCTTCATTTTCTACCGGCTTGCCAATCTTGGCAGCATCCGGATGATGCAGCATGGTACCTTGTGAATCCGTGAAGTACACATAGGCGCTGCTTAAGTTAAGACTGCTTACGTCTGAAATGGAATCTGCGATATCATTGACATAGAAAGCACCTCCGGCAAAACCGACCGGTGTATCTCCGTCATAGACAGGCAGATAGATCGACATAATGATCTGACCGGAAACCGGACTGGTAATGATTCCGGTATTGTAAACTTCTTTGGGTGAAGCCGTCAAGGCATTTTGCAGGGAGGAAAGATTGTCGCCTTCCCGCAGCACCATTCCGATTGCTCCTTCATTGGGATGTGCAAGAACCTTGGAATCCCAGTCTGCCAGATAAAGTCCCTCCCAGCCGTTGAGGGTACCGAAATAATCAAGAGTGTACTGCTCGACCTTGGCGGCAATTTCCGCATCCTCCGGATTCTGCAGAGCTTCCCGGATAACCGGAGAAGAGACATAACCCTTTAAGAGCTCTTTGTTTTTGGTAGCGATGCTGTCAAAGGAATTGCCGATCCCGCTTATAACCTGCACAAGGGAATTACGCGTATACGTTTGAATTTCGCTGCCGCTTTTTGAGACTGCCACGACACCGATCGTGATGGAAGTCACCAAAAGAGGCAAAAGGGCGAATAAAAGCAACGTTACACGCATATTCAGCTTAGCTTGCAAAGTCTTCTGCGGCGCCATAGTATCGATGCTTTTGGACAATGTGTTTTTCGTACTCATAAGCTTCCTCCTTTAAAAACTGGTTCGAAATAGTATAGATAATATTTTAGCAGATATGCATAAAAAAATCAAGATATACATGATTTTAATGTGCGAAATGACAGTATTTGCTAAAATGTAATGTGTAGCAAAAGTATTGATAACAAGCAAGACAGGAATGAGGTTGCCTTTTACGGGAAATGCAATTATAATAATAAAATGGGACGAAAGTAACAGATTGAGAAAACGTTTTAGGAACGGATGGTGAGTAGATGTATATTATTGTAGGGCTGGGCAATCCGGGCGCACAGTATGCACATACCAGGCATAATGCCGGATTTGATACCATAGATATGTTAGCAGAGGCCAATCGCTTCAGTATGCTGGAGGCAAAGCATAAGGCGATCATCGGGAAAGGTTTTATCGGCGGCGAGAAGGTGATTCTTGCCAAGCCCGTGACTTATATGAATTTAAGCGGAGAAAGTGTGAGGCAGTTAGTCAGCTATTATAAAATAGAAGAAAAAGATCAGCTCATCGTTATTTATGATGACATCAGTCTGGAACCCGGACAGATCCGGATCCGCAAAAAAGGCAGTGCCGGCGGACACAATGGGATCAAGAATATTATTGCACAGCTTGGACATGATGAATTCATAAGGATCAAGGTCGGAGTGGGGGCAAAACCCAAGGGCTATGATCTTGCGGATTATGTGCTGGGACACTTTGCGAAGCAAGAGCAGCCTTTGATGGAGGATGCTTTTGAGAAGGCGGCAGAGGCCGCTATTGTGATCATGCATGAGGGAGCGGAGGCTGCCATGAATCAGTTTAATGCGAAAAAGGCGTAAGGTTCAAAATGAAAGCATTTACAGGATATTTACAGGAATATGGGGAGTTCGCGCAGGCTGCCGAAGCACTTCTTGACGGACGGAGTGTGGCGGTAAGCGGCTGCGTCGACTCACAAAAAGTGCATAGTATCTATTATCTGGGAGATGCGTTTAAGCAGAAGGTCATTGTGACGTTTAGTGAAAAACGTGTGAAGGAGATCTGTGAAGACGCAAGGTTTTATGAAAAGGAAGTGATGGCGTTTCCGGCCAGGGACTATGTTTTTATGCAGGCGGATATCCGGGGACAGGAGCTGACCCGAGAACGTCTGAAGGCATATCGCAGGATCCTGGAAGGAAAGACGTTTACACTGGTTACGACGTTTGATGCGTTTATGGCACCCATGATCGGCTTGAAGCATTTTTCACAGCACCGTATCTTTTTGCAGGATGATTCGGTGGTGGAAGAACAGGCACTTGCCGCAAGGCTTGTGACACTGGGATATGAGAAGACGTATCAGGTGGAGGAGCCCGGGCAGTTTTCCATCCGGGGAGGTATTATAGATGTATTTGATCTTACACAGGAAAATCCTTACCGTATCGAGCTTTGGGGAGATGAGGTGGAGTCTCTGCGCAGCTTTGATGTACTCAGCCAGCGCTCCATTGAGGAGCTCTCCGCGATCACAATCTATCCGGCTACAGAGCTGATCCTGTCCGAGTCCAGAAAAAGAGAGGGACTTAAGCGAATCGAGAAGGAGGCCGGGGAAACAGCAGCCGCTTTCCGGAAGCGTATGGAAACGGAGAAAGCAGCGGCTGTGTTAAAACAGCTTTCTTATTTAAAGGAGCAGATCGAAGAATTTGGGGTGTTGGCCAATCTTGACTCTTATATCCGCTATTTTTATGAGGATACACAGAGTCTGTATGAATTGTTTTCTGTGAAAAACACACTGTTTGTGCTGGATGAGCCTGCGCGGTTAAAAGAACATGCGGATGCGGTGGAACTGGAGTTTCGGGAGAGCATGATGCACCGTATGGAACAGGGAATGTCGCTTGCGGCGCAGGGAAGCTTCCTTTACAGCACAGATAATGTCTTTGCAAAGTTTCAGACGGGAAATCTGGCGGTGATCTCGACCCTGGATCAGAGAACGCCGTATCTGACGGTGGATATGCGTGTGCGCGTGGAAGCAAGGAGCATCAATTCCTATCAGAACAGTTTTGAGGCATTGTGTGCGGATCTGAAACGCTATAAAAAGCAAAAATACAGGGTGATCCTCTTATGTCCTTCCCGCACCAGGGCAGTGCGGCTGACGGAGGATCTGAACGGGAATGAATGCAATGCTTTTTATTCGGAGACGGATGAGCGCATTTTAAGTCCGGGCGAGATCGGGGTCCAGTACGGACATGTATGCAAGGGATTTGAGTATCCCATGCTCAAGCTGGCAGTGATCTCGGAGACGGATATTTTCGGAGCCAAAAGAGCGAAGAAAAAGCGGAAAAAGTATTTTGAAGGGCAGAAGATCCATAGCTTTACCGACCTGAATGTGGGTGATTATGTGGTACATGAGAGCCACGGCCTGGGAATCTACCGGGGGATCGAAAAGATCGAGCGGGAGAATGTGGTAAAGGATTATATGAAGATTGAATATCGCGATGGCGGCAATCTTTATGTATTGGCCACGGGCTTTGATGTGGTTCAAAAATATGCTTCTTCCGATGCGGCTAAGCAGCCTAAGCTCAATAAGCTCGGGACGCAGGAATGGAGCCGTACCAAGACAAAGGTCAGACAGGCGGTGGAAGAGATCGCCCGGGATCTGGTGGAGCTTTATGCAAAGCGGCAGATGAAAGAAGGTTTTGTCTATGGCGAGGATACTGTCTGGCAGAAGGAATTTGAAGAACTGTTTCCCTATGAGGAGACGGAGGATCAGATGAATGCGATCCTGTCCGTGAAGCAGGATATGGAAAGTAAAAAGGTCATGGACCGTCTGGTGTGCGGCGATGTAGGATATGGCAAGACCGAGGTGGCGATAAGGGCGGCCTTTAAGGCGGCGCAGGAAGGCAAGCAGGTTGTCTTTCTGGTACCGACTACAATTCTGGCGCAGCAGCATTATGATACATTTGTGCAAAGAATGAAGGATTTTCCCGTCAATATCGGCATGCTGTCGCGCTTTCGGACTGCGAAGCAGCAAAAAGAGACGATAAGCGGATTGAAAAAAGGACTTGTGGATATTGTGATCGGAACGCACAGGGTGCTTTCCAAAGATGTGGAATACAAAGATCTGGGTTTACTCATCATAGATGAGGAACAGCGTTTCGGGGTGACGCACAAAGAGAAGATCAAACAGTTAAAAGAAAATGTGGATGTGCTGACACTGACAGCGACACCGATCCCGCGTACACTTCATATGAGTCTGGTGGGAATCCGCGACATGAGTGTTTTGGAGGAGCCGCCGAATGACCGTATGCCGATCCAGACCTATGTTATGGAATACAATGAAGAAATGGTAAGGGAAGCGATAGAGCGGGAGCTTTCCAGAGACGGTCAGGTATATTACGTGTTCAACCGTGTACATGATATTGCGGATGTGACGGCCAGGATCCAGAAACTGGTACCGGATGCCAATGTCGCGTTTGCGCATGGGCAGATGAAGGAGGCCGAGCTGGAACGGATCATGTATGATTTTATTAACGGGGAGATAGATGTACTGGTCTCTACGACCATTATCGAGACTGGACTGGATATCCCCAATGTGAATACCATGATCATTCATGATTGTGACCGGATGGGGCTTTCCACTTTGTATCAGCTAAGGGGTCGCGTGGGACGTTCCAATCGCAATGCGTATGCTTTTCTGATGTATAAAAGAGATAAGGTGCTCAAAGAGGTGGCAGAGAAACGATTACAGGCAATCCGGGAGTTTACGGATCTGGGAAGCGGATTTAAGATCGCAATGCGGGATCTGGAGATCCGCGGAGCGGGAAATCTGTTGGGACGTAAGCAGCACGGACACATGGAGGCGGTCGGATATGATCTTTACTGTAAGATGCTGGACGATGCTGTCAAATCCTTAAAGGGTCTGGAAAAGGTGCGCGATTTCAATACAGTGATCGAGCTGGATGTGGATGCCTATATCCCGCCGTCCTACATCGTGAATGAGTACCAGAAGTTAGATATTTACAAAAGGATCGCGGCTGTTGAGACAGATGAAGAATATGAGGATATGCAAAATGAGCTGTTAGATCGCTTTGGCGAGATCCCGAAGCCTGTGGATAATCTGTTCCGGATCGCCCTGATCCGCGTGCGGTCTCACAGACTTTATATTGCCGAGGTCAAAGGACATAAGGACGGGATCCGTTTTGTCATGAGTATGGATGCGGGCATCAAAGTGGAAGGTATACCGGAGTTGATGAAGCGATATCCGGATACACTCAAGTTTACCACGAAAGGGAAACCGGCATTTTTTCACAAGCTTTACACTACCGGTATGGTTCAGAAGGATGAGGAAAATATGCTGATCACCTGCGAGAAGGTGCTTACGGATATGGAGGAGGTTTTTTTATAAACAAATGTATACGTATACCGCTGTACAATGGTTGTTGTTTTTTTATATTTATTGCTTCTTTGGCTGGTGTTTTGAATCCGCTTATGTTTCCGCCAAGGAAAAGCAGTTTGTGAACCGCGGATTTTTGAAAGGACCGTTTTTGCCGATCTACGGTTCCGGTGCGATCATCGTGCTTTTGGCAGCCCTGCCTTTTCGCACCATGCCGGTCGCAGTTTATTTTGCAGGACTTCTGGCGGCGACGCTTCTTGAATTTGTCACAGGCGTGGCGATGGAAAAACTGTTTAAAGTGCGGTATTGGGATTACAGCTATAAGAAGTTTCAATACAAAGGACATATCTGCCTGAGCAGCAGCATTGCATGGGGATTTTTCAGTGTGGCCATGATCTATGGTTTTCACAACCCCATCGAACGATGGGTGCTTGGTCTGCCGGACTGGCTTGTGAAGTATGGGACAGGGCTGTTGACTGTTTTTCTGGCGGGAGACTTTGCGACCAGCTTTAAGACTGCGATGGAGCTTCGCGATCTTCTGGTGGCTGTGGAGAAGGCCAAGAACGAGCTGCGGTTGATGCAAAAGAGAGCAGAAGTGATCGAAGCGATCCTGTTGGACGAAGCAATGCAGCGCAAGGAACAGATCGCCGCGAAGAAAGAAGAACTGGTGGCGGAAAGCAAAGAACAGCTCAGGAAGGAATTACAGGAGCTTAAGAATAAACAGCTTATGGCGACCGGAAGACTGCGGCAGAAATTATCGGTGGGACGGGATAAACTGGAATTGTTAAGACGTAATCCAAGTGCGCGGTCTGTGAAGGAATACAGCCTTTCTTTTGATTTTGTTAAAAGCGGCTTTCATGAAATGTACAATGGCTGGAAGCTGAAGGAGGAAAGCGTCAGAGACCGGATCGTCGACAATATGGTGGACCGTATTGTGGATCTGAAGGAAAAGTACAAAAAGTAAAAAGATTTATAAAAATATCAGTAATATGGGAGAGCAGAAATGGCAGAAAACAAGATAATACAGGGGGGATTCGGGGGAATTCCGAACTGGCTGGAGATTATGATCAGTGAGGATGGTATGGAGGCATCAATTCTGATAAAAAGCGGAAATGATATCGGCATTCCCATGATCCAGCCGATCAAGGACTATCTGCGAAGAGCAGGGATTCAGGCGCATGTATCCGACAAAGCGATCGAGCATATCGTGAAAAGACGTCTGTTTGACGACTTTTATCTGGTGGCAAAGGGACAGCGACCGATAGAAGGTACGAAGGGAAGCTATGAGTTTTTCTTTAAAAGCGAGCCGGGCTTTGAACTGCCGAAAATCCTTCCGGACGGAAGCGTGGATTTTTCGGATGTTATTACCGTAGTAGAGCCGGGAAGACTTCTGGCGGAGCATCACTGGCCGGACAAGGGAGAGGATGGATATAAGGTGACCGGCGAGATCGTGCCGGCGGGGCTGGCACAGGATGTGGAGCCTTTTCGCCTGTCCGGTGTGATCCAGCGTGGCAACCGCTATTTTTCCCAAAAAGCCGGCAAGGTAACCCTTCGGGACAAGGAGCTTTTCGTGGAGCCCGTAACGGTGATCGAAAACGATATTGACCGCGCTTACGGAGATGTCAGCGCAAAGGGGGATATTTTCATAAAAGGAGATATCTGGAGCGGTATGCACGTGGAAACGAAGGGCAGTATCATCGTTGACGGCCATGTCAATGGAGCGCATCTGACAGCGGGAGATGATATTATCATAGGCTATGGGGTAAACGGAGAAGGAAAAGCCATTCTGGAAACCCGGAGAAATCTGATCTGTAACTATATCGAGAATGCCAATGTGAATGCGGACGGCGATATTGTCACCGGAAGCATAGTCAATTCGAACGTCTATGCGGGACATCAGGTAAGAGCAGTCGGCTCCAAAGGGATCATCATGGGGGGCATGATATGCGGAATGACAGGGATCTGTGCTAATGTGGCGGGACATCGTTCCGGAGTCGGGACGAAGCTGTTTGCCGCAGCGAGCGAGAAGAATACAGAGGATCTGAAAAGACTGCGCAATTCTGTGAATTCCTATGTAGACTATCTGGAGCATATTGAAGAAGAAGAATCCGGCTTGTGCGAGGCAGTCGAACGGGCGGGGGATACTCTGACCGGCCGCCAGATGAAGCAAAAGCTGGAGACGGTTGTCAATGAAAAACTTCAGATCGCCCAAAAACTGGATGAGGTGAAGTGGGAGCTGAACTGTCTGCTAAAGAGGATCGAATATGCCAGAGAGGGTGATATCACAGTGTATAAACAGGTCTGTGAAGGGGTGACCATGACCATCGGATCCGTCAAAGCCGATCTTCCCTTTGAGGGAATGTCCGGTGCACATTTTTACCGTAAATATGACCGGATCGAGAACGAGCCGGCAGAGGAAGCGAAATGGAAAAAACGAGTCAGAAGCAGTTAAAATATTATCAGATCATGGAGGACTTAAAGGAGCAGATCTTTTCCGGCAGGCTGCACGCGGGAGACAAGCTTCCTTCGGAAAACCAGCTGGCCCAGACTTATCAGGTATCCAGACAGACTGTTCGCAAAGCCATTGAAATGCTGACGGATACAGGATTAGTCTATGCGGAACACGGAAGAGGAACCTTTTGTTCGGAGCTTGTACGTCATACAAGCAATTCCAAAAACGTGGCAGTGGTAACCACATATCTGTCGGATTATATTTTCCCGCGGGTTATCCAGGGGATCGACAAAGTCTTGACGGAGAGCGGATACAGTATTATCCTTAAAAATACAAGGAACTCCCGCACTCAGGAAGCCAGATGCTTAGAGGAGCTTCTGCAGAAAGACATCGATGGTGTCATCATCGAGCCGAGTAAGAGTCAGATTTACTGCAAGCATCTTAATCTGTATGAAAAGCTGGAGGAATATCGGATTCCGTATGTGTTCATACAGGGCTGTTTTTCCCAGCTGGCAGATAAGCCGCAGGTATTGATGGATGACTGCAAGGGAGGGTATCTGATCACGAAACATCTGATCGATCAGGGGCATAAACGGATCGCAGGTGTTTTTAAGTCGGATGACACGCAGGGACAGAACCGGCACAAAGGCTATGTGCGTGCTTTGCAGGAAGCGGGAATCGCTTATGATCCCGATATCGTGATCTGGTTTTATACGGAGGACCGGAAGATCCACCCCTATGAGTGTGTGAAACAGATGCTGGAGAAAGGTGTGGATCTGGATGCTATCGTCTGTTACAACGACCAGATCGCCGTTCATGTGATCCGGGCCATTACTTCGATCGGCAAAAGAGTACCGGAGGATGTTTCGGTAACGGGGTATGACAACTCCAATATAGCCGGAAGTTTGGCAGGACTGAGGCTCACGACCATTGCACATCCGCAGGAGAAACTGGGGGAGATGGCAGCAGAACTGTTGCTGGAGATGATACGCGAAGAATCTGCGGAAACGGGGAAAAAGATTCTGATCGAACCGGAGCTGATCGAGGGAAATTCTGTGGCAGACCGTTGGAATGAAAATGAAAAGGTAAAGTGTATTTTACCATAGAAAACAGAACGATGCGTGATATAGCGTCAGAGGAAAAAAGAATGAAGCAGGGGATTGATCTTCGAACGATAAAACTGATCACATATGGTCTTACCATCAGCTTTTTGGTGATCCATACCATGCTGTTTGGGATGTTCCACTATTATGGCGTGATCCCGATGGCGAGATTTAATATTTTCAGCATGGTATTTTATATCACTATGCCGATTTTATTGTATAAAAACAAATTGAGACTTTATGTTATCCTGGTTTATCTGGAAGTTGTCATACATATGGCGGCAGCCGTTTTTTATACCGGTACGGACGGCGGCTTTCATTTTGTACTGATCGGCCTGAATCTGCTGGTTTTTTATGCGGAATATATCGGAAGAACCTTAAAACTTCCGAATTTTTATGCGATCCCGCTTGCAATCCTGGGAATGGTGGCTTATCTGGGGAGCATTGTGGCAGACCATTATCATACGCCGGCTTATTCTCTGCCTGAAAATATATCCTTTCGTCTGCAGATTGTCTGGGGGATCGTTATATTTGGACTCAATATTGCCTATTTTGAGCACTTTATCATTCTGACCATGCATTCGGAAAAGGCGCTGTTTGACCAGGTGATACGGGATAAACTTACAGAGCTGCCCAATCGTTATTATATGTCTGAATATTTAAATAAGATCGTATCTGAGACGGAAGGAGAAAACTACTGGGCAGCCATATTGGATATTGATGATTTTAAAAAGGTGAACGATACCTACGGGCACAATTACGGGGATTATGTATTAAAAACAGTTGCCCGTATCATGCAGAACAATATTTCCGGGGGAGAGATCTGCCGCTGGGGCGGAGAAGAATTTCTGCTGGTGGGGCGTATGGACGGCGATGTGGAGAGACAGCGTATTAAGCTGGAAAAGCTCAGAAAAGCCATTGAGGAATATGTCTTTTCCTTTGAGGGACAGAGTACGAAACTGACGGTGACGATCGGCGCTGCCTGCCAGAAAAAGGACAGGACGTTAAATGACTGGATCGAGGAAGCAGACCAGGGGCTTTACTTTGGCAAGAAAAACGGTAAAAACCAGGTGGTTTTCAGGTAATACATAAGGGGGCAGTCTTTTGCAAAAAAGGGACAAAGAAGAGAATAATCGTAGAAGCGGCCGCTTGTTTCTGACAGCGGCTGTATTACTGATCATCATTTTGATGGTGATCATTACGGTAAGTCTCGTTTTTTTTCGTAATCTGATCCGTGAAAGTGCGCAGATTATGATGAAAGAAGAGGAAAACAAGTATAAGGGCTACTATGTCCTGATCACAGGCGATGATGATGAGGGCTTCTGGCAAGGAATCCTGCAGGGGGCGAAGCAGGAGGCTGCTGAGGAGGGAATCTATCTGGAGCAGGCCGGCGAAGCACTCAATACACAATATACAAAGACCGAGCAGCTGGAGATGGCCATATACTCAAAAGTAGATGGGATCATTCTTGATGCAGGGGATGATGCGGATATTTCAGAACTGATCAAACGGGCCTACGCGGAGGGAATTCCGGTAGTGACGGTGCGTAATGACAGTCCCGGCTCCGGAAGAGTCAGTTTTATCAATATTTCCAATGCCAATCTGGGAAAGGAATATGGCAGGCAGATCTGTCGTCTGGCAGGTCAGAAGGAAGGAACCGTCAATGTGTGTGTCCTGATGGACAGCAGTGAACAAAACAACGGTCAGAACCTTATCCTGACGGGAATACAGGATTATCTTATGGCGCGAGGGATGGATCGCAGGATCAATCTGACTACGACACTGGTACACAATACCTCCGTTTTTTCGGCGGAGGAGGAGATTCGTGATCTGTTTTTAAATTCACCGGATCAGAAGCCTGCCGATATCATGGTATGTCTGAATCTGTCGGACACGACCTGCGTAAGCCAGACTGTCGTGGATTATAACCGCGTAGGACAGGTGGAGATCATTGGGTTTTATGAGTCTGAAACGATCCGTTCAGCACTCCGCAAAGATATCATACAGGCTTCGATTACAGTGGATACAGCCCAGATGGGGCGTTATTGCGTAGAGGCGCTTTCGGAGTACAGGGAAAGCGGGTATGTCAGCGATTATTATGCGGTCGGGACTTCGCTGCTTTTAAGCGAGGAAAAGCAGGAAGGAGGTACTTCGGATGAGTAAAAAGAAGCGGGAAGTACACTTTACCAGCCTTTCCATCAGGGTGAAGCTTTTGCTTGTCATGCTGATATCAATCCTGCTGATCTTTTTGACGAATGTCCTGATGTATTTCAGCGTCAATCAGATGACCAGACATCTGGATACGATCTATGCCGGAAACGTGCAGCTCAGTGAACTGGAAGAAGCACTGGAAAAACTGCAGGAGAGCATGGAAGGCTATCTGAATACCAAGACAACAGACAGCATGCAGCAATATTATGAAAGAGAACTGGAGTTTGCACGGTTTTCCGAGAACTTAAGTGACAGCATGCCGGATGATTCGCTGGGAATGATGGAACGCAATATCCGATGCCTCTCAGAAAGTTATCTGAAACTGACAAGCGCTACGATCGAAGCGAAGCGCGGAAGAAACGTGGAAAAATACAGAGAATATTTTGAACAGGCCGGAAATGTTTACAAATATCTGTCCGAGATGATCACCAGCCTGAACACGCAGCGATTTCGAAATAATACGGAAAACTATGAGAGGATTTCTTCTTCCCTGTCCTCGTTAGAAAAAGTCAGTCTGTTCGTCTTTGTGCTGATCGCATTGTTTGACCTTTTGATCACATTTGCCCTGACGCAGAGGATCACAGGGCCGCTGTCCCAGCTTTCCGAGGCTGCCGATCAGGTGGCGGAAGGGAATCTGACACAGGTGGATGCTGTTCCGGTGCGGGATATGGATGAGATCGGGATCGTAACGGTGGCGTTTAACCAGATGGTGAGCAGCATCCCGGGGTATCTCGAGCGCCTGAAGGAGAGCATGGAAAAAGAGCAGGAATTAAAGGAAAAAGAGCTTTTGATGGAAGCGCACTTAAAAGACGCCAGACTGAAATATCTTCAGGCACAGATCAATCCGCATTTTCTGTTTAACACCTTAAATGCGGGGGCACAGCTTGCCATGCTGGAGGGAGCGGACCGGACTTATGAATATGTACAGCAGGTGGCGAGTTTCTTCCGCTATAATATCCGTAAGGACAATGATGAGACGACGCTTTCGGAAGAGATCAAAATGGTGGATACCTATATTTATATCCTGAATGTACGTTTTGCCGGAGATATTCATTTCGTGAAAAATATCGAGGACGAAGAACTTCTTCGCCTGCCGATTCCGGGAATGATCCTGCAGCCGATCGTGGAGAACAGTGTAAATTACGGCGTTCGCGCGGTAGAGAGGGAAGGAAAGATCGAATTGTCGGTTTACAGATTGGACGATAAGGTCTGTATCAGCGTAGCGGATAACGGAGCCGGCATAGAGAAGGAAAAACTAGAGAAGATCTTATCCGGAGACAGTCTCAATCCGAAGGGAAGCGGCAATGGAGTCGGGATTCATAATGTTATGCAGAGGCTTCACCTTTTCTACGAGGGAAAGGACAGCTTCGAGATGATCAGTGAAGGAAAAGACATGGGGACGGAGGTCGTGATCACGATACCGGACCTGACAGAAACGGGGTGATGGGTATGTATCGGATCATGCTTGCAGATGATGAAGGAATCGTACTGGATTCCCTGAAATATTTACTGGGAGGGGAATTTGGGGAAACGATCACGATCGAATCAGCGAAGACCGGGCGTGCAGTGATCGAACTTGCGGAACATTTCAGGCCGGATATCGCGATCATGGATATCCATATGCCGGGGATCAACGGGCTGGAAGCCATGCGTGAGATCAAGAGCAATAACAAAAATGTGCTCTTTATCGTGCTTTCCGCCTATGATAAATTTGACTATGCCAAAGAGGCTTTAGGGCTTGGTGCGCTGGAATACCTGAATAAGCCTGTGGAAAAGACCAATCTGATCCGCGTGGTGAAAAAAGCCATGGGAGTGATCGATGCCCAGAGGGAAAAACGTTCCAGAGATCTGATGATCAAAGAAAAGATGGAAACTGTCATACCGGTTCTGGAGAGTGGTTTTTTGTATAATCTTCTTCTGAATGAACATTACAGAGAGGACATAGAAAGCTATAAAAACCTGCTCGGACTGACACAGGATCACGGGTTTATGCTGGCGCTGGTATTCGGTGACGGACAGGAAGGCAATTATATGAAAAATGCTGCCGGCACCAGTGTACGATTACAGGATCATGTAGTCCGGATCCGGGAATCCATCAAGGATCATTTCCCGGCATTGGTGGGACCGGTGATGTCGAATAAGATCGCGGTATTTATTCCGGAAAACGAAGAGAAGTATGATTATAATGCCCGTGTGCGCCTGGTGGAGAAAACACAGAAGCTGGTGGAGGAGATCCAGGCTAAAACAGGACTCTGTTTACGGGTGGGGATCGGCTCTGTCATGCCGGTGGAAAAAGCGGGAGCTTCTTATGCGGAGGCTTTGGACAGTCTGACACTGACCCAGGAGTCGGTCGCGCTGACCCAGGATCTTCCGGTCAAGGTCGGATATGAGGAAAATTATCCGGTGGATGCGGAGAAAACGTTGTTTGAGAGCGTGGAGCGGGGGGATCTGAACGGAGCGCTGACCTGCGCAAATCTGTTTTTCGACTGGATGGTGGAACAGTATGGAGCATATCCCATGGATATACGGCTAAAGGCCTTGGAGTTCGTGCTTCGGGCAGAGCATGTATCCTATCGCAAAAGCGGTACGGTGTATCATTTTCAGGCAAGACAGAATTATCTGTCGGCAGTCTGGGAAGCAGGTGATTATGAACAGCTGCGTGAATGGTACATCGATAAGATCAAACAGGCGTGCCAGAATGTCATGATGCGAAAGCAGCGGCAGACCGACAGTGTTGTGGATAAGGCAAAGGAATACATCGACCGGAATTATTCAAAGGATATTTCCTTAGACGAGGTTTCCAGGATTGTGGATATCAGTCCGTATTATTTCAGCAAAGTATTCAAGGAAGCGACCGGGGATACCTTCCTTGAATACTTGACACATTTGCGAATGGAAAAGGCAAAGGATCTGATCGAACACTCGGAGTATTCCATGAAGGAGATCTGTCAGATGGTCGGTTATGCCGATCCGAATTACTTTTCGCGTACTTTTAAAAAGAATGTGGGTGTTTCACCGACGGATTATAAATTGAAACTGTAGGCAAAACTATAAAACAGGGGAAAAGACGGCATGAAAAAGAAGGTATATGCAATAGTGCTTCTATTGCTTCTATGGACAGTGACGGCATGTGGGGCGGCAGAATCAGAAAAAATACAAAACAACGCAGAAGCGCAGAAGAAGGATCCTTTGATCGGGATCAGCTTTGATTCGTTTCTGATCGAGCGTTGGCAGACGGACCGGGATGTATTCGTTGACGCGGCCGAAGAACGCGGAGCCCGGGTAAATGTGCAGAATGCCAATGGGGATGTAGAGACACAGATTTCCCAGATCCGGTATCTGATCTCCAAGCCTGTGGATGTGTTAGTGATCATAGGGATTGATGCGGATTCACTTTCCGAAGTCTGCAAAGAAGCGAAAAACGCCGGGATTCCGGTGATCGCCTATGACAGAATGCTTCGGAATACCTATACAGACCTCTATGTTTCGTTTGATACGAAAAAGGTAGGGAAGCTCATGGGCGAAGCGCTTGCAAAACAGGAGCTTCCCCACAGGAAGGTGCTGATGTTAAACGGACCGACAGAGGATAATAATGTCATCTGGCTGGCGGAAGGCTTTAAGGAAGTGATGAACGAGCATCAGATCACAATCGTGGATGAAGCCAACATGCCCAACTGGAAAGCGGAGGCCGCTTCGGATTACATTTACGATCACAAAGAGATCCTGGGGGATATTGACGGGATCATGTGCGGTAACGATAATCTTGCAACAGCGGTATCGAGAGCCTTGTCGGAGCTTCGTATGGCTGGTAAGATCAAGCTGGTGGGACAGGATGCGGATCTGGAGGCGTGCCAGAGGATCATGCAGGGCACACAGGTCATGACTGTTTACAAGCCTGTGGAATATATGGCAAAGACTGCCGCCGAATATGCCTGCCGTCTGGCGAAGGGAGAATCTCTGTCTGACGTGACCGATACCGTCTCAAACGGCGAAGAGCAGATCCCCTGTGTTATGCTGGATCCGGTAGCGGTCGACCAGGAGAATATGGATGACACGGTCATCAGCGCCGGCTTCCATCTGAAGGAAGATGTCTACCTGTATGTACCGGGACATGGGGAGAAGGAGTGACAGATGGTTCTGGTATATGAATTGAAGTATTCTGTTACATTGCTTTTGTGTGTTTTGTGGTTGATTGTGGGGTTGGCTTTCCTCTGGTGCTGGCTCAGGTTGCCAAAATGTAAAATCTGGTGGAATGTACCGAGCAAAGAACAAGAACGAATGATGCGGATTTCGGCAGCAATCGTAGCAGGCATCATGATAATAGCGGATATTTTTACGATTGTGATGACACATGATCTTGTGTATATACCATATAAAGAGGGCGTATACAGCGTGATAGAGGGCGAAGTTTCCAATTTTGAAACCAATAGCAAAGATGAATCTTTTGAGCTGAATGGAGTCAGGTTTTCCTACCAGAGCAACGATCCATCGACGCCATATCGCAAGATCAAGGCAGACGGAGGTTACATTCTGGATAATTCCCAGCATATTAAAGTAGCGTATGTGACGGGGCGTAGGAATTATATCGTGAAATTATGGGTAGAAGAAAAAGATTATCTAACCGTAAAGAATAATCCGGAATGGACACAGAGTTTTTCTCTGGCGATGATAGTTCTGGTTCTTGGGAGCATAGTGCTTTTTGAACTTGTGATATACTTGATCTACTTGAAATACTTCTATAAGGAAGACAAACATTGAATACACGCTGTCCGGCGACTGAGAGAATAAAATCATAGCACATTCCTGCAAACGTTTTCGTACGGGTGCAAGAATGTGCTATTTTTTATTAAAAAAATGCTCGTAATTTTCAAAAATGTCCATCTGAATACGGGATAATTCCTATTTTATCCTTGAAAAAAGCATGTTATATTGTCATTGTAAACAAAAGATAACTGCCTGGCAGTACCGAAAAAGGGAGGAATCAGATGCCGACGGTTATCAGAAATCACACAATTTTATAAGGGGGTTCTTTTAAATGAAAAAGAAAGTTCTAAGTGTAATGTTAAGTGTTGCAATGGCTGCTACTTGCTTAGCAGGCTGTGGGGAAGCAGCTGACAATGGTTCAGCAAGTGGGGATTCAGGAGCAGCTACTGCTACGACAGATGCAGGCTCCGATGCAAGCGCGGATGCAGGCTCTGACGCAAGCGCAGATGCAAGTGCAGATGCGAGCGCAGACGCAGGTTCCGACGATTCAGGCGCAGGCAAGAAAGTTGGTATCGCAATGCCGACAAAATCCTTAGAGAGATGGAATCGTGACGGTTCTTACCTTGAGGAGCAGTTCAAAGGAAAAGGATATGAAGTAGAACTTACATATTCTGATAACAAGATCGATCAGCAGGTAAAAGACTTAGAGGGTCTGATCGCTGATAAGGTAGATCTTCTGGTAGTAGCAGCAATCGACGGCGAGTCATTGACACAGGTACTTGCAGGTGCAAAAGAAGCAGGCATCCCGGTTATCTCTTATGACCGTCTGATCATGAACACAGATGCAGTAAGCTACTATGTATCATTCGATAACTACACAGTTGGTAAATTACAGGGTGAATTCGTGATCGATCAGTTAGATCTTGACAATGCAGCAGGACCGTTCAACATCGAGTTCACAGCTGGTGATCCGGCAGATAACAACGCAGGCTTCTTCTTCAACGGTGCATTCGATGCGTTAAAACCTTACATTGATGAGGGCAAACTGGTAGTTCCTTCCGGACAGACCACATTCGAGCAGGTAGCAACCAAAGGCTGGGATACAGCAACTGCTATGAACCGTTTCCAGAACATCTTAGGTTCCAACTACTCAGGTGGCGAGCAGTTAGATGTAGCTCTTTGCTCTAACGACTCTACAGCACTTGGTGTTACACAGGCAATCAAGTCTGACTACGCAGGAAGCAATTCCGTTCTGATCACAGGACAGGATGGTGACGAAGCAAACCTTAAGAACATCGTAGATGGTTTACAGACTATGACTGTTTACAAGGCAGTTGCAAACGAGGCAGTTGCGACTCTTGACTTAGGTGTGGCTCTTCTGAACGGTGAAACACCGGATGCAGGACTGATCGATGCTTCAGGATGGTCTTTCGATTGTGCATATGATACTTCTTCTTATGACAACGGTACCGGAATCATTCCTTCTTACTTATTAGTACCGACTGTTGTAACAAAAGATAACATTGAATCTGAATTAGTAGCACCCGGTTACTACACAATGGGCGATGACGGATATCCTCATCCTACCAACTAATTTGTTAATAAGTTAATGAATTCTTCTCATTAAATTCTTCCCTTCTAAGGCACAGGGCATTGGGGAATGCCCTGTGCCGATTATAAAGAGAAGAGAGAAACGTTAGACGGGGTTTTGCCATTCGGGCAAAGAATATATATGAAGCGTAAAATAGTAACTATTCAGGCTGGCGGAGCGTTCTGAATAGATACGCGGGAAAACAGGAACCATCACGGGGAACATACGGAGCTTGGAATAGGGAGGTATTGATTTGGCGGATTATATTTTGGAAATGAAGGGGATTACGAAGCTGTATTATGGCGTAAAAGCATTACAGGACGTGAATCTCAAAGTGGAACGCGGAGAAATTCACGCACTGGTTGGGGAAAACGGAGCGGGAAAATCGACGTTGATGAATGTTTTGTCCGGGACCATTCCTTTCGGGGAATACTCCGGTGACATTGTCTATAACGGGGAGACGTGTCAGTTTCATAACATTCACGACAGCGAGAAAAAAGGCATTGTAATCATTCATCAGGAGCTGGCACTGGTTCCTGAACTGACAATTGCGGAAAACATGTTTCTTGGAAACGAGCGGGCGAACGGCATCGGCAAGATCGACTGGAACGAGACACATAAACGTGCGACCGAGCAGATGCGGCGTGTAGGATTAAAGGAGAGTTCTTCCGTACTGATCAAGGATATCGGTACCGGTAAGCAGCAGCTTGTGGAGATTGCAAAAGCACTTTCCAAAGATGTAAAACTTCTGATCCTGGATGAGCCTACTTCGTCATTGAACGAAGAGGATTCCAAGATGCTTCTGGATATGCTGCTTGGCTTTAAGAAAGAGGGTCTGACCTCTATCATCATCACACATAAGTTAAATGAGGTTGCTTACTGTGCAGACAGGATCACAGTAGTCAGGGACGGTTCCACGATCGAGACTATGGAGAATCCAAATCATAATATTGATGAGGATCGTATCATCAAAGGAATGGTTGGACGAGAGCTGACCAATCGTTTCCCGAAGAGAGAAAGCAATGTCAGTGATGAGGTCATCTTTGAGGCGAAGGACTGGACGGTATATCATCCGGTTTATACAGAAAAATGCGTAGACAAGGGTGTCAGCTTCAAAGTACATAAAGGTGAGATCGTTGGCTTCTCCGGACTTCAGGGTGCCGGACGTACCGAGCTTGCCATGTCCTTATTCGGTAAGAGCTATGGAAGCAAGATCAGTGGTAAGGAATATATCAACGGACAGGAAGTAAATCTGAAGAACGTCGAGGACGCGATCGAGCATAAGTTAGCGTATGTGACAGAGGATCGTAAGGTTTACGGGCTGGTACTTTCCGATACCATTGCGAAGAATACCACGATGGCCAAACTGGATAAAGTATCCAGCAAGGCGGGTATCATCGACAGAGCCAAGGAGAACAAAGTGGCGGAGGATTATGTAAAAGCCATGAAAACAAAGACTCCGAGCGTACAGCAGTTAGTCGGAAATCTTTCCGGTGGTAACCAGCAGAAAGTGCTTCTGTCTAAATGGATGTTTGCGGAGCCGGACGTTTTGATCTTAGATGAGCCTACGAGAGGTATTGATGTAGGAGCGAAATACGAGATCTACTGTATCATGAATGAAATGGTGGCACAGGGAAAAGCGGTTGTGATGATCTCATCAGAGCTTCCGGAGCTTTTGGGAATGTGCGACCGTGTGTATGTCATGAATGAAGGCAGGATCGTCGGGGAATTTACATCAGAAGAGGTAACACAGGAGAAGATCATGAGTGCTATCCTCTCATCAAAGGAATAGTATTAATTAGTTTAACAGGGGGTAAAATATGAACTTTAAAACGTTTATTAAAAAATACACCATGGTCATTGCTCTGGTGTTGGTATTTATCTTTTTCACGATCCTGACTGGCGGCAAGTTAGTCATGGCACAGAACATTTCCAATCTGTTACTTCAGAACGCCTACGTTCTGGTAATGGCCTGTGGTATGTTGCTTTGTATCCTGACAGGTGGTAACGTTGACCTTTCCGTAGGTTCCACTCTCTGTCTGTCAGCAGCGCTTGCAGCACGTATCATGGACGGAGGCAAAAGCCCGATCGTAGCGATCCTGGTAGCGCTTTTGGTATCTGTAGTGATCGGTATCTGGCAGGGATGGCTGATCGGTTATATCCATATCCCTCCATTCATCTGTACACTGGCCGGCATGTTCTTGTTCAGAGGTCTGGCTCGTGTCGTACTGGATTCGAGAACGATCAGTATCATGAATGACAAATTTTTGAACCTGTTTACTTCCTACATCACGATCCCGGGAATGGATCAGCAGAACAACTGTATCTCAGCTTTGATTATCGGCGTGATCGTAGCAGTAGGTGTTATGGCAGCGGTTCTCATCAACATGGGAAGAAAAGTGAAAAACGGTTATGACACCGGCTCCAAGACAGGAACGATCGTTAAGACAGCGATCATCGACGTACTGATCATCGCTTACTCTTACAAGCTGAGCCAGTACAAAGGTATTCCGGTTATGTTGATCTGGATCCTGATCGTTGTAGTGATCTTCGCATTCATAACAAGCTCAACAGTATTCGGACGTTATTTCTACGCAGTCGGCGGTAACGAGAAAGCCACCAGACTTTCCGGTATTGACCCGAGAAAGGTTTACTTCTGGGCATACTTTTTAATGAGCTTTTTGGCAGGCTTTTCAGGACTTTTAGTCGGAGCCAGAATCGGTTCTGTAGACGGTAACATGGGTAACTCTTACGAGATGGACGCGATCGCATCCTGCTTCATCGGCGGTGCTTCCGCATACGGCGGATCCGGTACGGTACCGGGAATCATGGTCGGTGCTATTCTCCTGGGTGTTATCAACCAGGGTATGTCAATCTTCGGTCTGCCGGATCAGTGGCAGTACGTGGTAAAAGGTGCCGTACTCTTAACAGCCGTTGTATTCGATGTAGTTTCCAACCATAAGACAGGTAAGTCTTGATAAAAATAATCGGGCAGGATGACCTCCTGCTCGATTTTTCACAAGATATTTTTGTGTTTTATGTGCCCTGTTTTCAAAGTTGCCAAAGGAAGCTGTATGCAGACAGAGCGTTACAGTTTGGAATCGTGGTAAAATGTTTGCTGACGGATGAGGAGGAATATCATATGTTCAACGAAGAAAATAATAAGATACTGATAAGAGTCTGTATGCGCCTGGCGGTATGTGCCTATCTCATCTACATCGGCGTGAAACAGTTTGAGGCACTTGCCGATACGACCAACCAACTGGCGAGTATCTGCTTTGGAGTGCTTTTCGCACTTGCCGGAGCAGCATTTGCCGTATATGCCGTCATTTCTTTCCTGGGGGAGAGAAAGAAGGTGACAAAGGGGCAGGATGGACAGGAAGAGAAATAATAATGGCTTTGATCGATAACATGTTTTGAAAGAAAAATGACACAGCTGACAGGTGCGATGGTACTTGTCAGTTATTTTTTTGCTATTTTTAAGCATCTTAGGATCAATATCATTCTGAATGCTCTGCTGATCTTCGGGCTGTTCAGCTTTCCGGCGATGGGAGTCGCGGGAGCTGCGCTCGCCACGGTGATCTCCAGAGGGATAGAGCTGTTGCTTGCAGTCGGAAGCTCCTTTCTGCCGGGGCATGTTCCCCTGCGTGCGGAACATTTCTTTGTCAGGAATACGGCCTTTAGCAAAGTGTACTGGTCAAGGACGCTGCCTGTCTTTTGCAATGAACTGGTATGGGGCTTTGGGACATCCATGGTCTCAGTCATTCTGGGACATCTGGGCAGTGATGTGGTGGCGGCGAATGCCATAGCGTCTATTGTGCGCAATCTGACCTCCTGTCTGATCATGGGCGTGTGCTCCGGCAACGGGATCATGGTCGGACATGAGCTCGGCGCCGAAAAATTCGAGACAGCGAAGGAGTATGGACACAGACTTTGCATTGTAGCATTTGTTTTAGGACTTCTGATGGGCGGGTTGATTCTTGTATGCAGTCCGCTTATCATTTCGTTGTCCAATATCACCCCACAGGCAGCAGTTTATCTAAGATGGATGCTCATTATTTCCTCTTATTATCTCGTGGCACAGTCCATGAATGCCACGGCGATATCCGGTATTTTCTGTGCAGGAGGGGATTCAGGCTTCGGGCTGATCTGTGATATCATTTCATGGTGGGTGATCGTGGTGCCGCTTGGTCTGATTCTGTCATTTGTAGTACATGCGCCGGTGCCTGTGATACTGGTAGTGCTTTTCTCGGACGAGCTGTATAAGCTGCTGCCGGTCTGGCTTCATTATCATAAATACTGGTGGCTTAAAAATATTATATAGGATAATACTTAAAAAAACTTTGCATACATGCTATAATGCTTATAAACGTCAAAATTTGCCGTTTTTGGAAACTTGTTTTGGAAAACAAATAGCAGAGAGAAAAGGAGAAGGGAATGAATTTGCAAAAAACGATCCAAAAAAGATTTTCTGTTTTGGTACTTGTATTGTGGGTTGCCATCGCAGGGGGAATGACAACGGTAAACGCGGCAGAGGTGGATTCTGTCTATGATGTGTTGGAATCGACTTATACCATCACGGCATCCGATTCAGAAAAAGCGGTGTGGGAGGACTTACAGGTAGTTCGTTATGGAAACATCAACGAAGCGGATGATTTGGACAGGGTAGCGGTGGCATTGAAAAACAGCTCGGACAACGCCTATCTGAGATTGAATGTTGCAGCCAAGGGCGGCTCTGCCATGGAAAAGGACGCTGCCATCACAACAGATCGGACGGAACAGTTTTTCCTGATCAAGTCGCCCGCGTGGAGCAGCGAGCATCTGGCGTATAAAATTTATCATCCGACGACGAATTTGTATCTGGGGTATGGGGCAGACGGAAAATTGCAGGCATACGGAAAGACTGCACCGCAATATGATTTTGTATTTACCAAAAACGGTAATACGGAATTGGGAAATGTGAGGAGCCTGGAGGGCTATGCGCTGCTGACAGAGCATGAAAGGCAGCGTCTGATCGATCTTCTGGGCGGAATAGGCGCTTACAGTCTTTGTCAGTATGGCGGAGTGGGAGATATTGAAAACTCTATCGCATATCGCGGCATGGAAAAGCTGCGCGCGATCTATGCACAGGAAGCGGAATTAGATGCACAGGCGGAGGCAGAGGCGCTGCGCGCGATCTTTGATGACAGAGTTTTTTCCGGTCAGACAAACTGGTATGGACTTCCGTATCTGCCCGGTGCGGAGGATGTAAAACTGGAAATCCTGGATGAAGCCTATGGTACCTATGATTTTTGGCGTGGCAGCATGCAGGAGGGAACAAAGTATACATTACATATTATCGATGAATATGCGACACAGGAGGTAGAATTTTACATACAGGACAACCCGATAGCTATTTCAAATGGAAAAAATGCTTTGGAGGCGTTTAAAAAGATGCCTTATCCCGTAAGAAAAAACATCCGCACGGCGAAAGTCCGTCAGGATGAGGCAAACAGTTACAATTGCGGGCAGAGTGATTTTTATTATCGAACCAGCTGGGTGAGCAATTCGGATCAGATTTCAATGTACATGAGCCATGAATTTGGGCACAGTCTGGATTTTACTTACAGCGTGAGTGATTCCGGATTGTGGGAATCAAAGAGAAGTTCGGATATGGTCGGGATCTCCGAATATGGAAACAGTAACAGCTATGAGGATTTTGCGGATTTTAACAGATTCTATTTCCAGTGTTACGGTGATCCCAATAAAATGTACGGAATCCGTCAGGTATTTCCCGCCAGATATGAAACCCTTGTGGGAGTTCTTGCACAGTCCGGATATCCGGATATTCTGGAGCAAAAGATCATCATTTTGGAAGAGGGTGCAGACAAATTAGAATTAAAGCAGCTGATCGAAAAGGCTGATGTGAAAGCAACGAAAACGAATGTGTATACAGAAGCCTCTTTGTCTGCGTTAAATAAGGCGTTGCAGGCGGCTAAGGCTGTTCGGGAGGCTCGTACTACGCAGACAGAGGTAGATACGGTCTGTGAGAATCTGAAAAACGCATTGGAGGGGCTGGAATTTAGTGAGGGCTACGGAAAGGTAGCGGAATTTACCTTCGATGATGCCAACAACGGCTTTCAGGGGAAAAACGCAAAGGCGACAGGCAGCAAGACGCCGATACTTTCCGATGACGCGAAGCGCGGAAAAGCTTTGAGCCTGAACGGAAGCGGGGATAATTACCTGCAGCTGACAAAGGCGGATGGGAGCCCGCTTTTATCTGATTATGAGGAGGTAACGATCTCGTACTGGAGTAAGGTGAATAACACTAATGCGAACTGGGCATTTTTTGCGGCGCCGGATGCGGATAAGCAGGTATATCTGAATGAAAACTATCTGGGTATTTTAGAGCAAAACTCCGCAATCACGGTAGAGCGATATAAAAATAGCGGTGTTCGTCCGGCAGTCACAAAGTCTGGATTTGGCTTAAACCAATGGAAGATGGTAACAGTGGTAGCAGCCAAGGACAGCGTAAGTCTTTATATCAATGGAGTGAAGCAGGCAAAGACGGACAGCTCCATTGGTCTGATCGACATGCTGGGCGAGAACAGCGTAGCGTATATCGGACGTGGAAACTGGAATGCGGGAGAATATTTTAATGGTCTGATCGATGAGGTAAGCATTTATAACTATCCGATGTCAACGGCACAGGTCGCTGCACTCTATAACGGAGTGGAGCCCACAGAGGCGGAGGCCAAAAATGCTGCGTCAGATCAGGAAAAGGCAGATGAGGTGATGGCACTGATCGATGAGATCGGCGCGGTTTCCTATTCCAAATATACAAAGGAAAGAATCGATGCGGCAAGAGCGGCATACAACGCTTTAACAGGGGGACAGACAGCATGTGTGGCGCAAACGTCACTGGCTGCTCTGACAAAGGCGGAAGCGGATTATGAAGCGGCCGGAAAAGCATTTTCGGCTATGAAGCATAAGCGGATCGCCCATTTTACGTTTGATGACGAGGCGACCGGTTTTTCTGATAACAATGCAAAGGCAGTAAATAAGGGGGAGCCGGTGCTCTCCGAGGACGCAAAATGGGGCAATGCACTGCGTCTGGATGGTACAAACAACAATTATTTAAAGATCACGACATTGAAAGATACACCTCTTTTGACCGGCTATGACGAGCTTACGATCTCTTATTGGGCAAAGGTGAGTTCAGATAACGGTAATAGCTGGACATTCTTTGCGGCTCCTGATAATCGCAAGGCAGAGTATCTTTATGAGCAGTATGTGGGAATCATGGACAGTGGAAATAAGATCACGGCAGAGCGTTATGCGAATAATGGTTCCCGTCCGTCTGTATTGACTGCCGATGCAACGAATAACGCATGGCGTCATGTGGCGATCGTCATCGGTGAAGCCTCCACGAAATATTATCTGGATGGTGTCAAGGCAGGGGAGACTAACAGCACCTATGCGTTGTCTGATATCCTGAGAGACAAAAGCGTATGCTATATCGGAAAGGCAAACTGGAGCGTTGGTGAATACTGTAATGGATTACTGGATGAATTTAGCATTTATAATTATGCCCTGACCGATCAAGAGGTGGCTTTAGTATATAAGGGAGAAGAACTTAAGGAGACAGAGCTGCCCGATAACCCTCCTGAGCCGGACAAGCTTCAGCTTGCGCATTTTACATTTGACGACGCGGCGAGTGGATTTAGCAGCGCGGGGGCGAAGGCAGTCAATAGCGGTACGCCGGCATTTTCCGATGATGCAAAAGAGGGCAGAGCCCTCCGCTTAAACGGGGCAGATAATTACTTAAAGGTCACAGATACGAGTGGAACTTTCCTGCTGGCAGACTGTGAGCAGGTGACGATCTCCTATTGGAGCAAGCTGGATAATGCACAAGCTAACTGGGCATTTTACATTGCGCCGGATGATAATAAGCAGACATATCAGCATGAGAAATATTTCGGCATCTTAGAGGATAAGGATGGTAAGATAAAGGCGGAACGGTATCGCAATAATGGACAAAGATCGGCGGCACCGACCACACCCTTTACAAAAGGCGAGTGGAAGCAGGTAACGGTAGTCTATGATACAGACAAAACGATTCTTTATGTGGACGGTGTGAAGAAATCAGAGGAAGCAAGCTCTTATGCGCTGTCTGATATCATGGGAGATAACGGTGTGATCTATATCGGACGGGCGAACTGGGAAGACGGAGAATACTTTAATGGATTATTGGATGAGGTAAGCATCTATAATTATGCGTTTGATGATGCAGCGGTGGCAGATTTATATACAGCCTATGAGCAGACGAAGGAGGATGAGACTGCAAAAGCCAATAAGGAAGCAGCAGAGTCGGTAGAAAATAAAATCAATGCGATTGGAGCAGTGACCTTAGAAAGCAAGGCGGCGATCGAGGAGGCAAGGTCAGCGTATGATGCGCTGAAAGATGCGCAGAAGGCGTTAGTGACAAATTATGATAAGCTGACTGCGGCGGAGGAAAGCTATGCGAAGCTGAAGGCAGAGGATGAGGCTGCAAAAGCCAATAAGGAAGCAGCAGAGTCGGTAGAAAATAAAATCAATGCGATCGGAGCAGTGACTTTAGAAAGTAAGGTAGCCATCGAGGAGGCAAGGTCGGCGTATGATGCGCTGAAAGATGCGCAGAAGGCGTTAGTGGCAAATTATGATAAGCTGACTGCGGCAGAGGAAAACTATGCGAAGCTGAAGGCGGATACAGGGACAGATGCAGGTCAGGGCAAGGAGGCTTCCGGTACAGGCAGTCAGGAGGCGACAGTGCCGACCGCTACTGTGACGATAGTGACGCCTGAATTAGTATTGGCCGATAATCAGGGGCTTCCGACAGGCAAAGAGAGTGAAGCACCCAATTCCCGATTTGGTGTATTAAAAGCACAGGTAAAGAAAGCGGCAAAGAGCAGCAATCGGCTGCAGTGGTCAGCGGTAGCCGGAGCAGACGGATATATCGTGTTTGGCAACAAATGTAATACCGGTGGAAACGTCTATCCGATGGAGCTATTGTCTATCATCGGCAACGGGGCGACTACCTCATACACCCACAGCAATCTTGCGAAGGATACTTATTATAAGTACATTGTGCAGGCGTATAAGCTGGTGAACGGAAAAGTGGAAATCCTGGAAACCTCTAAGACTATCTACTCTGCGACAAAAGCAAATAAATATGCCAATGTAAAATCCATAAAGGTAAACAAGTCAAAGGTGACCTTAGCCAAAAAAGGCAAGAGCTTTAAACTGAAAGCAACCCAGCTCAAGCTTGGTAAAAAACTAGTAAAATATAGAAAGCTGATGTTTGAATCCAGTGACACGAGCATTGCAACAGTTAATAAGAAGGGTGTCATCAAAGCTAAGAAAAAAGGAACCTGTACGATTTATGTATATGCGCAGAACGGTGTATATAAGA
Organism: Lachnospiraceae bacterium; assembly: GCA_015056815.1. Lineage (GTDB taxonomy): Bacteria > Bacillota > Clostridia > Lachnospirales > Lachnospiraceae > SIG333. The sequence continues at coordinate 28,084 of SVFN01000036.1, forward strand.
AGATAAAGGTTAAGGTAAAGAAATAAATTTGATGAAGTTGCTAATCAAAAAACAGAAGCTTCGCAGTTATCCGGATATCATATTGTAAATACGAGGAGTGATTTATGAAGATAGCATTTTTAGAGAGCAGTAACGCGGGAGAGGATATTGATATCAGTTGTTTCCAAAAGTATGGAGAAGTGACCTACTACCGCAACACGGTGCGCGAAACTGTGGCAGAGCGTGTCAGGGATGCCGAGATCGTCATTGTCAACAAGGCGCCCATGAATGATTAAGAGTGACAGGTACTCTAAAGCATTTCTGAAACGGATCAGAGTGATATTAAATATGCCAGAGAAGAGAAATATGACGAGGCTATTTTTATAGAGAGTACTGATACGGTTGTAATTCATGACATCAAGTCGTGGTATACGAATAGATGTTCAATTTCGGATGTATGTTATCACGAAATACAAAATAGTTATTAAACCCTGCTATAGGGTAAAAAGATAGGAGGAACTAAAGCAATGAAACAGGAGATCAAGATAACAGAAGCGATTTTTCCGATGCCGGTACTTATGATATCGACATTCAATGAGGACGGCAGCGTGGATGTAATGAATGCAGCCTGGGGCACCATGCTGGAGCGGGATCGTGTGGCACTTAACCTGACGGAAATACATAAGACCGTGCAGAATATCAAGGCAAGAAAAGGCTTTGTGGTGCATATAGCAGATGCAAAGCATGTGGTAGAAGCTGATTATTTTGGTATTGCAAGCGGAAATACCGAAAAAGAGAAGTTTGCAAAGAGCGGTATGACATATACAAAATCCGATCTTGTGGATGCACCGGTCATCAATGAGTTTCCTATCGCTATGGAGTGTGAGTTCATTGAGTACCAGAGTGA
>SVFN01000003.1:0-96010 GCA_015056815.1 Lachnospiraceae bacterium
AGACAGACACCTACACGCTGAAAGACTTCACGAAGGATAATACAACCGGAATCTACACATTAGAGCTGGAAGCAGCATCGGGCGGCTATACCGTGACGGAGTCTGTTCATGCAATTGAAGGCTATACCGAGACTGTGAAGTACCAGGTTGGAAATGAAGTACAGAAGACCGGCGACAGCACGACCGTAACGATTGGCAAGGGCAAAACAGTAACCGTGGCATTCGAGGACGACTACAAAGAGAACAGCGGCAAGCTCATTATCACCAAGACGATTAAGGGAGATGTCAGCAAGGAAGAAGCAGAAGGTGCACTGGAGTTTACTGTCAAGAGCAATGCAAGCGGCAAGACAGACACCTACACGCTGAAAGACTTCACGAAGGATACTACAACCGGAATCTACACTCTGGAACTGGAAGCAACGGCGGGCGGATACACCGTGACGGAGAGCACTCACACAATCGATGGCTATGCTGCGATCGTAAAATATCAGGTGGACAACGAAGCCTGGAAGACCGGATATACGACAGATATTAAGATTACGAAAGACAACACCACAACAGTCGCTTTTGAGGATACGTACATCAAGAAAGAATCCATAAAAGAAAAAGGCAGACTTGTGATCCGCAAAAACATTACCGGTGTTCTTTCCTTAAAGGATGCAGAAAATGCCATTAAGTTTCACGTAAAGAATAATGATACAGGTGAGATCACAGAGATTGCCTTAAAAGACTTTGCGTTTGATGAAAAGACCGGCGAATATACGATAGAACTGGAGGAGACGACGGGCGGTTATACGGTTACGGAATCTGTGACGGACATCAAAGGATATAAGACAGTCAGTGTAAAGAGTGCAGTGAATGACGCAGAACTGACAGAGACGAAGGAAGTCACCGTGACGATCCGCAAAAATACAGAGACCACCACGAAGTTTGAAGATCAATACTCCAAGACCACCGATGATGGCGAGGAACATGATGACGATGACGGAACGGATAAAAAGCAGGATATCAAATCCGGCAAACTGATCCTCACAAAGACGCTCAAGGGAGATATTACCGGAGCTGAGGCAGAAGGCACACTCGAATTTAAAGTGACGAACCGTACCACAAATGAGGCAAAGACATATACGTTGAAAGACTTTACGTATTCTGCATCGAACGGGAAGTATACTTTGGAATTGACACAGATCACAGACAACTATACGGTGGAAGAAAGTGTGTATGATGTAAAGGGGTATAAAACCGTTTCCGTGAAATATTCCATTAACGGCGCGGCATTGACCGCCGGCACTAAGGCAGAGGTTTCGATACCGGCAGATTCGACTGTAACGGTGGCATTTGAGGATAAGTATAAGGAAACAGAGGAAGACAATGATGAAGAAAGCGCTGTATTATCCATCACAAAGACATTGAGTGGTGATCTGCCGCGTGACAGAGCTGAAAGCGTACTGCGCTTTAAGGTGACAAACAACGCTACGAAAGAAAGTGATACCTATTCCTTGAAAGACTTTACTTACAACAGCAATACAGGAACCTATACGCTTACTTTGGAATGTGTCCCTGGCAGATATACGGTGGAAGAAGCAGTGTATCATGTTGAAGGATATGAAACTGTGAAAGTGACTTATCAGATTGCCGGTGGCAGTCAGATCACCGGAACATCTGCAAATGTCAAGACTGCGAAGAATAAGACAACGAGCATAGCATTTAAAGATGAGTATAAGAAAAAGCAGTCAGACAATACACAGGATAAAACAACATTTACGAAGACATCCAAGATAAACGTGACGGATACCAGTACAAGGACAAGCAGTGGCAAGACACCAAAGACTGGGGATGATACGCCGCTTATGCTGTATCTGGTTATGCTTCTTCTGGGAGCAGCCGGAAGTGGTACCGGATTTGCAATGGCAAAACGGTCCCGCAGAAAAGAGTCATAACAGATGAAGAAAGTGGGCTCTGTAAGACAGAGTCCACTTCTTATAAAGAAAAGGAGACGTGTGCGGCAAAAGGGACAAACGTTCCTGGATTGCGCAAAAGTAATATGAAAGAGAAAAGAAATCTAAAAGAAATGATCTGGCTTATCATTGGCGGTCTGTCTGCAATATGTATGCTGACCGGAGCTTTTTTCCTGGGAAGGTATTATCTGGACTATCGCAGACAGCAGGGCTATAACGCGGAATTTCAAAAGATCTGGCAGGAAATACCGGAGACGGCAGCTTCGCAGGATCCGTCAGGGGAATCACAGGCAGAACAGGATGGAGCAGAGGTAGTCGACGAAAAACTGATGAAAGCCTATGCGGAATTAAAAGAGATTAATGATGATTATGTGTTCTGGCTGAAGCTGCCGGATACGCAGATCGACTATCCGGTGGTCTGGCTGGATAACCAGTATTATCTGAAACATAATTTTTACAGTGAGAAAAATGGACACGGCGCGATTTTCTTAGACGAAAACTGTAAGCCGGAGGATGACTGGCTTTTGGTACACGGGCATCATATGAAGGATGGTTCCATGTTTGCGGGGCTTAAGGACTATCTTGACGAAGGTTACAGAAACAGCCATAAAACGGCGGAGCTTTCCATGGAGACAAAACGGCATACCTACCAGCTTTTTGCGGCAGCTCACGTCAATCTTCTGGACGATACTTCTTTCAGATACGAGGAACTTCCGGCAGGACTGAAAGAGCGGGCAGAATATGTGGATCTGTTGCAGTATCATTGCTTTTATTATGAAACACCGGACTATGAAGACGGTGACAGGCTGTTACTGCTATCCACCTGCGACTACCGCACCCAGGATGAAAGACTGGTATTATTTTATATTGAAAAAGGGGAAGATACAACATTATGTGAACCTTGACATTTGGCTGGTTTGGCAATACTATATAAGTAGTGTTTTTTGAAAAGCAAAGAGGACGGGAGGTGACAGTATGGACAGTTGTGATAGTCATAATCGAAGGCGTAAGCACGATGAGGAATTTGCAGGAAACGCAAGCCGGACAGTACTATCATGGAAGGTGAGCATACTGTCATCGTTTTTTTTAATCGGATGTCGGGAGAACGGATAAACGCCTTTGCGGCTTTCTGAAAACGGATGACATTTCCTTATGGCTTCATCGTGTGTAACGAAACGTTAGGATTGAAAACAGACTGAGTTGTATTAAGACATGAAACCTGCTGTCTGCGAAAGGGCGGGTTCATAGTTGTTAGTGCAGCTATCGGAAGTTTGGATTTGCAGCAAAAAGGAAAAGCGGGGAGCAGGAGATGGATAGAGAAAATGAAAAAGAACCGGTTATGAGAGAACCGAATTATGTAGAAGAATTGCTGGAGGTCATCCGGAGCGGGCTTGATCCGGATGAGCTTCTGGATCGCCTGGAAGATTATCATGAGAACGATATTGCCGGTGCGATCGAGCTATTGACAAAAGAGGAACGTCTGAAACTGTACCATATCCTTGGTGCGGAAAGGGTTTCCGAGATCGTCACGTATCTGGAGGACGTTGACGAGTACATGAAGGAGCTGGATATCCAGCATGTGGCGAAGATCATCAAAGAGATGGACTCCGATGACGCAGTTGACCTTCTGGAGGAGATGGATTCCACCACACAGGAACAGGTCAAAAGTCTTCTGGATGAAGAGACCAGCGCCGACATCAATCTGATCCAGTCCTATGACGAGGATGAGATCGGCAGTAAGATCACAAACAATTTTATTAAGATCTCGAACAGGTTAAATATCAAACAGGCAATGCATGAGCTCGTGAAACAGGCGGGGGAGCATGATAATATCACCACGATCTATACGGTGGACGAAGACGACCGCTTTTATGGTGCCATCGATCTGAAGGATCTGATCATTGCCAGACAGTTTACGGAGTTAGAGGAGCTGATCAGTACTTCCTATCCGTATCTGTATCATCATGAGATCGTCAGTGAGTGTATTGAGAAGATCAAGGATTACGCAGAGGATTCCCTTCCGGTCTTAGATGATGACAGCAAGATCATCGGGATCATCACCGCACAGGATATTGTCGAAGTCATCGATGAAGAGATGGGTGATGATTATGCAAAACTTGCCGGTCTGACGGCAGAGGAGGATTTAAAGGAGACAACGGGAGAGAGTATGAAAAAGCGTCTTCCCTGGCTGATTATCCTGCTGTTTTTGGGAATGCTGGTATCGACCGTAGTCGGAAACTTCGAGATGGTAGTGGCGGTTTTGCCGATCGTGATCTGCTTCCAGTCACTGATCCTGGATATGGCCGGCAATGTTGGAACGCAGTCACTGGCTGTTACGATCCGTGTCCTGATGGATGAAAATCTCAAGCCGAAAGAGAAGGTGATGCTGGTCTTTAAAGAGATTAAGGTCGGCTTTGCAAACGGTCTGTTTTTGGGAGCGTTGGCCTTTCTGTTTTTGGGATTGTATGTGTATTGGTTTAAAGGAAATACGATACAGGGAGCATTTTTGATCTCAGGCTGCGTCGGGATCTCCCTTCTGGTAGCGATGATCATTTCCAGTCTGGTCGGGACATTGGTTCCCATGTTTTTCCACAGACTGAAGATCGATCCTGCTGTAGCGTCCGGACCTTTGATCACGACGGTAAATGACCTGGTGGCAGTTGTCACATATTATGGACTGTCATGGCTGTTTCTCATACAAGTTGCCGGAATGGGAAAATAGTACCAAGAATTCCCTGCTTTTTTGGAAACTTTTTTGAAAAATTCATCACTTTTGATGATGTGCGGGAAAAAAATATATGATATAGTATTGGTAGCGGTTAAAAACAAAAACGAACCGCTGCCAATTTTTTTATGGCAAGGGACTTTTGACCCTACCCGGGATACTTATTTCCGGGTACAATGAGTTCTGACAGAAAGGGAAGAAAGATAAGGCAGATGATAAGGTGTTGGCATCCAATGATCAGATCTTCCTGTTCTGAAGGGGCAATCAAAAGTTTCGGATTGCCAACTGGGGAAAAGGTCATGTTCCAATAGGAGAGGAGGAATCAATTCATGACAAAACAGTTTCAAAAAGTTACAAAAGCGTTATTGATCACGTTTTTGGCAGCACTGGTGCTTTTCGTATCCTTACCGACGGAGACGATGGCGGCAGGGAAGAAAAAAGCAGCGCCAAAGAAGTATGTAAAGTCGCTGAGTGTTAAGCCGGCATCGGTAACCGTTGCGGCAGGCAAGAGCGCAACGGTCAATGCAACTGTTAAGGTGAAAGGAAATGTCAGCACCAAGATTTCAGTCAAGTCATCTAACAGCAGTGTTGCCACCGCTTCCGTGAAAGCAGGCAAGAAGGGAAAGAGCGCGATTACCATTAAAGGTGTAAAAGCTGGTACTGCTACGATCACGGTTAAGACAAAGGGAAAAGGCAAGAACAAAAAAGCAATCACCAAGACGATCAAGATAACGGTGAATGGTGCTACAGCTCCTTCTAACCCGACACCTACGCCTACACCGACACCTACACCGACACCTACCCCGACCCCTACACCTACACCGGACAAGGGAGAGGTTTCTCTTAACATGACTCCGGCAGATGGCGTGATCCGTTCAGAGGGTACAAGCGTTCAGATCAAAGCAATCCCGCAGAAATGGGGTTCCGGCGTACCGGCTTACCAGTGGTATAAAAATGGAAGTCCGATTTCGGGAGCTACGGCGAATACCTATAGCGCATCTGCCGCAGGTACTTACAGCTGCGTGGTAACCTATTCAGACCTGACACTTACGAGCGGTACAGTGACTGTTACTTCCACAGTCGTAAGTCCGACTAGCGATAAGGTGGAATGGACAGTAGAGTCAGAGCCGTTTAATGGCAGATATTCATATAAGGATGAGGAAACAGGTAAAACTTACATCTATCCGATCAAGTTAAAGAGAGAGTATGTAAGCTTTAATCCCTGGCCGACAACCGTGAAGCAGGTAGAGTACGTTGTAAAGAACTGTAAAGATCCGTTTGTGATCGGTGCGCTTTATGTTGTAGCGCTGGATAATTATAAATATACCAATATCGCAGATTCCAACTGCGGAAAGCTTGCATTTGATATGATGGATACGATTGCACTGGGAGCAGGTGCTCTGACAGACAATGCGGCAATGCCGACATATATGTTCAGCAATGCCGAGAAGCAGAATATCAATGCTGGTGCTTATAATCAGTTCGGATACAAGAAAGACGGCGTAACGATTTCGAACCATCGTGTTCGTGACTTTGCACCCCGTACCTACTTAAAGGGTGCGACACCGGAGAACGGATATGCACCGAATGGCAATGCGGCAGATATCAATGATAAGACCAAATGGAAGATCACGGTAGACCAGTATGTATACTGCTTCGATCAGGTAGCAGGTAATTCAGAAGATGCAGATCCGATCGTGGCATCCGAGGCAAAGACGATCGAGGTACCTTATACGAAGGCAAAGACCAATGGCGATACAGAAACAGGAACAGAGACATTTGAGAACTTCAGAATGCCGGCACTTCATAAGGATCCGACCAGCATTACGGTTTGCCCGACACCTTACAAGCTTGAGACAGAAGACGGAGAAGACTTTGCAACGAAAGAGCACAATTTCTCTGTAAGAATCGGTTTACAGTATTCTGCGAAGAAGGGCGTATGGCTTCCTTGCGACTATGTCAACATCAACAAGGCAGAGCATGGCGTGGTTGTTACACCTTTTACCAAGTTCAAGGCAATCGGCATGTTCTCTACAAGCCACTATTTGACACCGAATGATGCAAATGATGATTTATAAGAAAAAGTAGATAGTATATTTATCAGTAGAAAAACAGCTCAAAGTTTCTTTGGGCTGTTTTTCGAATCATTTGTTATGTTTATACATAAAAAGAAAGACAAAATCCGGAAATTCCCGCTTATAAAACTCAATGAAACAACAGGCGGGAATGGAAGAACGGGCACACCTGTTCATTTCTTTTGCGAATTGTCAGATGCAGGAAAACCGGTACGAAGATATCCCAAAAACGACACAGGATCCGGATTTTCGTGAGCATTTCTACAAAAAATATGGCTTGAAGGAAACAGAAAAGCAGCATAAAATAAGTGATGAAGGGAAGGGAAATTATGGGTAATTTTAATTTTGCAACAGACTGTAAGGTTACATACGGTGAGAAGATCACACACATTGATTTTGATATCAATTTAAAGAATACATCCGCACAGCAGCTTGCATCGCAGGGATATCAGATAAACGGGGGATCGGCTGCGAAGGATGTGCCATGTAAAACGGCGACGTATACCTTTACAAAGCTGCCGGCGACTTTAGAGGAGTTAAAGACCATCCCGCGTGATACGATGTTTGCTCCGTTTGCACTGGGAATCTGTGCGATGGCATCCTATGAGGAATTGCAGGGACAGCATATGTATGATCATCCTGTCTATGATCTGTTTGATTATATCAACGGACCGAATTTTAAGATCAGCCAGGTGGAAAAAAGCGGTATCTGGTATTCCATGAAAGCGACTCTTGAAAAAGGAAAATATTGCTATTTTGACGGTGCAGCTCCGACGAATCAGTATACGCCGAACCAGCCCTTTACCTTTACTTTGGAGGAGGGACCTTATTACATTCCGGCAAAGGAGCATGACATTGTCTATGGGACGACACCGGATCGCTATATGGTGTTGATTTCCTTTGCGGGGGATGACAGTAAGAGGTATATGGATGTTTACCGTTCTTCGGATGGTAACTGGTACTGCTGGAATGATTCATGGAAACATCTGATCGCCGGTATCAAAGAACCGGCGATCAAGTGGTAGTGTGTATGGACAATAGGGAAAAGGAGGCTGTTTATGAAGAAAAAGCTTTATAAACCTGTAGCAATGCTTTTGGCGTTGTCCCTGGTAATTGGCAGTCAGCTGGCAGGAGGGACAGAGTCTGTTTACGGTCAGGAGAAGGAGATTGCGGCTGATGAACTGGGCGCAACGGTAACGGTGACGCACACCGGTCCTGCGATCAAGCTGGTCGCAGGCGAAACGATCCCGTATCAAAACTATAACGGTCACAGCTTTTCGCTGGAGGCGGGAAGTGATTATACTTTTGGCGGGATCGCGTGGTACAATGTGACCGAGGGCTATCAGTATATGTCCGGCGACAAATTCAAGGCAGGGAAGGCAAGGATCACGATCACACTGCAGAATGCCGGGAAAGCTTTTCCGGATGAGCTTGCGATCAATTTTAACGGAACGACTGCAACGTGGAAGGGCGTAGCGACTTATTACGGGATAGAACGAAAATACAATCTGGAAGTGGAGATTGAAGAAAAGTCCGGCTCCGGCGAAGTGGGCGCAGAGCTCACAGTGACACACACCGGTCCCGAGATCAAGCTGGTCGCAGGCGAAACGATCCCGTATCAAAACTATAACGGTCACAGTTTTTCGCTGGAGGCGGGAAGTGATTATACTTTTGGCGGGATCGCGTGGTACAATGTGACCGAGGGCTATCAGTATATGTCCGGCGACAAATTCAAGGCAGGGAAGGTAAGGATCACGATCACACTGCAGAATGCCGGGAAAGACTTCCCGGATCAGATGATGATCACGTTTAACGGAACGGCTTCAACATGGAAGGGCGTAACGACTTACTATGGAACGGAACGGAAATACACTTTGGAAGTGGATATTACGGATGGAGCAAAGCTGTCACTCAGTCTGGCCAGAGTGGAAGATATCGCTGACCGGATTTATACAGGAAGTCCGATCACTCCGGAAGTTGTGGTGACATATGGAACAAAGACGCTTGTAAAGGATACCGATTATACGGTGACTTATGAAAATAATATCAATGACGGAACCGCTGTTGTTACGGTCACAGGCAAAGGCAATTATGATGGTACAGTATCAAAGACGTTCCGGATTGTGAAAGAAAATGCGGGGGATAATCCTAAGGAAATTTCCAAAGATAATCCGGCAGTAAATCCTCAGACAAATACCAGCTACAGGGTTATATCGGAAAAGGATCTGACAGCCTGTTATCTGGCACCGGAAGATCCCGGCGCGGCAAATGTAGTAATACCGGCCGGAGTCAATCTGAATGGCAGGACTTATAAGGTTACAGAAATCGCCGCCAATGCATTTAAAAACAATGTTAAGATCAAAAAGGTTACGATTGGAAAAGAAATCAAAAAGATCGGGAAAAATGCGTTTTACGGATGTAAGAACTTAAAGACCGTCTCTGTGCAGACAACCCTGCTTACCAAAAAGACGGTGGGAAAGAATGCTTTCAAAAAAATCAATGCAAAGGCAAAAGTGAAGGTTCCGAAGAAAAAACGCAGGGAGTATAAAGCGATATTTAAGAAAGCCGGTGTGAACGGGAAGAAACAGAAAGTATCATGACCGGAGCTTAAAGAGGCTCTTTACAAAGAAGAGAAAACGGGAGAAATGCTTCAAAGAGGAGTGTTTCTTCCGTTTTTCTTTTTTTATTTATTACTATTTCACAACATTGTTGGTTGTAATAAACGTCTGTTTTGTATATAATGGTAGTATAAGACGATAGTAAAAAAGCATGTGGCTGGCAGTGTATATCCAAAAGGGTCGATGAAAGGAGAGGGCATGGAAAAGGCTCAGACCTGTTTGAAAGGGACAGAAAAAAATGGAGTGAGTGGAGCTGTATTAAAATGGCTGGCAATTGTTACCATGCTGATCGATCATTTCGGAGCCGCAGTGTTTATCATTTATACCTCACATGTTCATAATCCGCTGGGAGGGATTTCGCATGCAGATACTATTTACATGGTAATGCGCGGGATTGGACGCACGGCGTTCCCGATTTTTTGCTTCTTACTGGTAGAAGGCTTTGGGCATACCGGACATCTGGCACGATATACCATCAGGATGTTTGTGTTCTGTCTTTTGTCAGAGATACCTTTCGATCTTGCGATCCGCGGAAAATGGATGGATGTTGAGGCTCAAAATGTATACTGGACATTATTGCTGGGGCTTCTTGCCATGACGGTTCTGGAACTGGTGGAAAAAAAGCATCAGGGAAAGCCGGAGACAGAAAGAGAAGAAACACAGAACGGTATCCGGGAAGAAGAGCATGCGAAGGGGAAGGAAGAAACGCTATGGAGTAATCCTGTATTTTATGCAGGAGCGCGGGTGGCGGTTTCTGCATTCTTTATGGGGATCGCATGGGTGCTTCGAACAGATTATGATTTTAAAGGTGTGGCTTTGATACTGGTTTTGTATTTCCTGCGGTATGACCGCAATCTGCAGCTTGTGACAGGATATCTTGCCATGCTGTGGGAAGCCTGGTGCTTCCCGGGATTTCTTTTTATGTATTTTTATAACGGTAAACGCGGCAGACAGCCAAAATACTTTTTTTACCTGTTTTATCCCTGCCATCTGATCTTATTGTATTTACTCAGGATTTATTTGAAAAATAATTAATAGAGAATGTTCTCTGCCTGGAAGCACCATTTGTTTTCTTACGGAACTTAAAAAACAGTAAGAAAAAAATGGTGCCGGAGGTTTTCTTACGGTATTTAAAATAGGAGGAATGCATATGAAGGAGAAATATTTTGCGCGTCTGGCAATCATGGCTGTACTCGGAGAACTTGCTTTGATCAGTGGTGCCGCCGCTTATGAGCTGATGAAAGGCTGGATGAAAAAGGAGTAAGACATCCGGGTAAAATCAAAACACAGAAAGGGAGACTGCCTATGAAACTTATGTTTATCGGCGCTGACCATGAGGTAACGGGAAGCTGCCATTATCTGAATGTCAACGACAAACACATTCTGGTGGATTATGGTATGCAGCAGGGAGTGGAAGTGTTTGAAAATGCCCCGCTTCCGGTAGACAGTGCATGCATTGATTATGTGCTTCTGACGCATGCCCATGTAGATCATTCCGGAATGCTGCCGCTTTTGTATGCCAAGGGGTTCAGAGGACAGGTACTAATGACGGATGCATCTGCAGATCTTTGCAGCATCATGCTTCGTGACTGTGCCCATATTCAGCAGCAGGAGGCTGAGTGGAAAAACCGCAAGGCAAAACGTGCGGCCGGAAAGGATGCGGTGGAGCCGATTTACAAGATGGAGGATGCGGACGGTTTGATCAAACTGATCGTTCCCTGTCATTACGATCAGATCATCGATCTGTGTGAAGGCGTGAAAATACGATTTACCGATGTCGGACATCTTTTGGGATCATCCAGTATCGAAGTCTGGATGAACGAAGGCGGTGTGGAGAAAAAGATTGTTTTTTCCGGTGATATCGGCAATAAGGATCAGCCTCTGATCAAAGATCCCAAGAAGACGCCGGAGGCGGATTATGTTGTGATGGAGTCTACCTATGGAGACAGACTGCATGCAACGGAACGGATCGATTATGTGGCAGAGCTTGCGAAGGTTCTGAAGGAAACCTTTGACAAGGGCGGAAATGTGGTGATTCCGTCTTTTGCAGTAGGCAGGACACAGGAGATGCTTTATTTCCTTAGAAAGATCAAGGCTGACCGTATGGTGGAAGGCTATCCGGATTTTCCGGTTTATGTGGATTCACCGTTAGCGGTGGAGGCCACCGGAATTTTCCAGAAAAACATCTATAATTGTTTTGATGAGGAAGCAATGGACTTAGTACGGAAGGGAATCAATCCCATCAGCTTCCCGGGGCTGAAGCTTGCGATCACCAGTGATGAATCCAAGATGATCAACTTTGACGATACGCCGAAGGTAATCCTGTCTGCTTCCGGTATGTGTGAGGCAGGACGTATCCGTCATCATCTGAAACATAACCTCTGGCGTGAGGAATGTACGATCCTGTTCGTGGGCTATCAGGCCATTGGAACCCTGGGACGTGCACTGATCGACGGCACAAAGGAAGTAAAACTGTTTGGAGAGCCGATCGAAGTACGGGCAAGGATCGACAAGATCGTCGGACTGTCCGGTCATGCGGATAAGGCAGGACTTTTGGAATGGGTGAAAGGATTTGAAAAAGCACCGCAGAAGGTATTTGTGGTACATGGTGAGGACAGCGTGTGTGAGGCATTTGCACAGTGTCTGTGTGAGGAACATGATATAAACGCTTATGCACCCTTTAGCGGCACCCTTTATGATCTCTTGGAAGACAGGATCGTGAAAGAGGGCACTCCCGTTCATGCGAAGAAGAAAGTACAGACTGTTTCCAACACGTTTACGAGACTGTTGGCAGCCGGACAGAGATTGCTTGCTGTCATTAAGCATAATGAAGGCGGGGCCAACAAAGATCTTGCGAAGTTTGCAGACCAGATCAATTCGCTTTGCGATAAATGGGACAGATAAGAAAACAACGAAGGAGACCAGACAGAGAATGAGTTTAGCAGATAATATTTTCATCAATATGTGCCATGATATTCTGGAGAACGGGACCAGCACGGAGGGAGAAAAGGTACGTCCGCACTGGGAAGATGGGACACCGGCCTACACGATCAAGAAATTCGGTGTGGTAAACCGTTATGATCTGAGAAAGGAATTTCCGATCATGACACTGCGGAAGACCGCATTAAAAAGTGCGACGGATGAGGTGCTTTGGATCTGGCAGAAAAAGTCCAATAATATCCATGATCTGCACAGCCATATCTGGGATGAATGGGCTGATGAGGACGGTTCGATCGGTAAGGCGTACGGTTATCAGATGGGCATTAAACATAAGTATAGGGAGGGAATGATGGATCAGGTCGACAGAGTGATCTGGGATTTGAAAAACAATCCTTTCAGCCGGCGCATCATGACCAATATTTATGTACATCAGGATCTGTCGGAGATGAATCTATACCCTTGTGCGTACAGCATGACGTTTAATGTAACGCAGAGAAAAGGAGAGGATAAGCTGACGTTGAACGCAATTTTGAATCAGCGTTCGCAGGATGTACTTGCCGCCAACAACTGGAACGTTGTGCAGTATGCGGTTTTAGTGCATATGCTGGCGCAGGTATGCGATATGCAGGTGGGAGAGCTTTTGCATGTGATCGCGGATGCGCACATCTACGACCGGCACGTACCGATCATTAAAGAACTGATCACCAGAGAACCTTATCCGGCGCCGAAGTTCTGGCTGAATCCGGAAATAAAGGATTTTTATGAGTTTACCCGTGATGACGTCCGGGTTGAAAACTATGTGACCGGTCCTCAGGTGGAAAATATACCGATCGCGATCTGAGAGAAAGCGGACAGGGATGATAAGCTATATTACCCGGTCGTGAGAGCATTACCGGATGATACAGATACGGATTATTTTGGAAGGAGAAACAGATAATGAATCTGATCGTAGCAGCAGATAACAAATGGGGAATCGGATTGAAAAATCAGTTGTTAGTCCGGATCCCGAATGATATGAAATTTTTCAGACAGGAGACCACCGGCAAGGTGATCGTCATGGGACGAAAAACTTTGGAAAGCTTTCCACAGGGACAGCCGCTTGCAAAGCGTGTGAATATTGTTCTGACAACTGATCCTGATTACAGAGTAAAAGATGCGATCGTGGTGCACTCTCTGGAAGAAGCATTGGAAGAAGTGAAGCAGTATGCGTCAGAAGATGTCTATGTGATCGGAGGGGAAAGTATTTACAGACAGTTCCTTCCCTACTGCGATGTGGCACATGTGACAAAGATCGATCATGTTTATGAAGCGGATACATATTTTCCGGATCTGGATGCGGATGAGGGGTGGCAGATCACAGCGGAAAGTGAGGAACAGACATATTTTGATATCGCCTATACTTTTACAAAGTATGAAAGAGTGGGAAGTTCATACTGAGCGATCCATAAAAACGAAAGAGAAAATGTTTGCAGAATGAAACGGGATACCGGAAGAAAGATAATTGAAAACAGAAGAAGCGGAGGGATGTTATGCTATGAAAACAAACAAAAGAAAGTCACTGAAAAAAACGTTGCTGACCAAGATCATCATTTATGTAGCAGTCATTCTGGTGATCATCACGCAGATCAGTATTAAACTGGCGGCGGATAATATCCAGACGCTGTTAAATAATGTTCTGGCAAGAGAATCCATAACCTATGCCAGTGAAGTGCATAACTGGTGGAACAGTATTGAAGAAAGGGTGGGTCAGACCGGAGAGGTGATCCGCAACATTCCGCAGCTTTCCGATGAGGATATGCTTGCCATGCTCCTGAAACTGACAGAAGCAGATCCGGATTCTCAGGACATATATATGGCATTCGGAGATACTTCACAGTTTCTGGACGGCTCGGGCTGGATACCGGACGATACCTTTGTATTTACGGACAGACCCTGGTATCAGGGCGCTTTGGAAAAAAAGGGTGCGATCTATACATCGGAACCCTATGTAGATGCTTCCACGGGAAAGACCTGTCTGGCATGCTCTGTCATGGTGCGGGATAATGTGGTGCTTAGCAGCGACATCAATTTCGATATAGTTGCACAGAAGATTAACGGCTTTCAATCAATTTCTCCTGCAGCCAAGTACTATATTGTCAATAAAGATACCAAAGATATTCTGGTCAGCAATGTGCAGGGGTGTGTCGGACAGACGCTTATGGATACGACAGATCCTGTTGCAGCAGGTCTGGCGTCTGTGTTTGATTCGCTCAACACAGAGGCTTCGGAGGATGGAAGCAAGGTGAAGACCGCCAAGACTTCTGCCGGTGCCATGATGTATACGGCAACAGATATTGAAGAGACTTCATGGGCTATTGTGAGTGCTGTACCGAGAACGCTTTTAAGCGATATGATCTGGAAAGTCATGATCCTTACATTTATCAGCGCGATCGTACTTTTACTGATCCTCTCCGCACTGCTTTATTATAGTATCAGTAAAGCGATCAATCCGGTCACGACAGTCACGCAGCGTATTGCGGATATTACCAGAGGTGACTTTACCGTTACGCTGGTTCCGGAAGGAAATAATGAGATCACGACTCTTAGCGAGTGCCTGAACGAATATATTGCAAAAATGAGAGAAACACTGAACAGTCTGTCCGGCATTTCCGGTGAAATGAACAGCCGGGCGGGAGAATGCTTTGATATCTCCCAGACACTTTCACAGGCAAATGAAAATCAGGGAGAATCCATTGACAGACTGAATGCCACGTTAAATGACATGAACGCATCGATCGAGGATATCGCACAGGCTGCTACGGAGCTTGCGGCTACATCCGGACAGCTGGCACAGAACGCGGAGACGGTAAAGAACCTTTGCGATGAAACGATGGAAGCATCTGCCCAAGGGCAGGATGAGATGGCCAGCATGACAAAGAATGTAAGTACTCTGAATCAGACGATCAGTGAACTGGCTGCTTTGATCAGGGATACAGCAAAATCCGTGGAAGAGATCACAGGGATCACCGATACCATTAATGCGATCTCGGAGCAGACCAATCTATTGTCTTTGAATGCCTCCATTGAAGCGGCGAGAGCCGGTGAGATGGGAAGAGGATTTGCAGTTGTGGCTTCCGAAGTCGGTGTGCTTGCCAATCAGTCTTCCGGCGCTACGGAGACGATCCGCAGACTGATCGAAGGGATCACGAAGAATATTGAAGATATCAATAAGAAAGCGGATATCTGCATAAAAGATATGGAAGCTTGCATGAGCGGCGTACAGGGAGCAAATGCATCCTTTGATAAGATTTACGGGGATGTTGCAAGGGCAACAGATGGCATCAACGAGATCGCAAGCGGTATCGAGCGCATCAATGATGTGGCATCCAACAATGCTGCCACCACGCAGGAACAGGCGTCCAGCATCAATGAAGTCTTAAGCTTAAGCGACAGCATCGTGGAGGAGAGCAACAGACTTCGTACCGAAACGGAGAATATCACAAGCATTTCCGAAAATCTGAATCAGTATTCAGACGAGATCAATTCGGATCTGTCACAGTATACTGTATAGGGAAATTGTTGTAACCGGTAAAAAATCACGGATAAGGGTAAGCGGCAAAGCGTACAATGCTTTGCCGCTTGCGTTATAAAAAACACAGAAAAGTCCGTCTGCAAAGGAGGTTTCACTGACAAAAGGGAAAAAACAGAAGACGACCGGAAAATTGACATTGAAGCTGAAAAAGCTCAAAAAAGGAAAGAAATATTATGTTCGGGTAAGAGCGTATGCTCTGGATCAGAATGGAAGCAAGGTGTTTGGGCAGTGGAGCAGGGTAAAGAGTGTTAAGGTTAGGTTATAATAACGATGAATACTATAATCCCAGGTAATACAAAATATAAGAAAATAGTATAAATCACAGTCTTGCACCCTAAAAAGTGAAGTGATACAATAAAATCACTTGTAGTAAACGAAAAGCAAGAAAAAAACAGTCACCGCACACAGGCGACGGAAAGGATGACAGAATGGAAAAGAAAAACATTGACTGGGCGAATCTTGGCTTTGGATATGTCCGGACAGACAAACGATTTGTTTCAAACTATAAAGATGGAGCATGGGATGATGGCGTGCTGACAGAGGATGATACCGTCACCATTAGCGAGTGTGCAGGTGTGTTACAGTATGCACAGACAGTTTTTGAGGGACTGAAGGCCTATACGACAGAGGATGGACACATCGTATGTTTCCGGCCGGATCTTAATGCTTCCCGTCTGGCGGATTCCTGCCGCAGACTGGAGATGCCGGTGTTCCCGGAAGATAAGTTTGTAGAAGCTGTCGTACAGACGGTACAGGCAAATGAGGGTTATGTTCCGCCTTATGGTTCCGGTGCGACACTTTATATCAGACCTTATATGTTCGGTTCAAATCCGGTTATCGGTGTTAAACCGGCAAACGAGTATCAGTTCCGTATTTTTACGACTCCGGTAGGACCTTACTTCAAAGGCGGTGCACGTCCGATCACGATCCGCGTCAGCGATTTTGACCGTGCAGCACCACATGGAACAGGTCATATCAAGGCAGGACTCAACTATGCCATGAGTTTGCATGCGATCGTAGATGCACATAACAAAGGTTTTGATGAGAATATGTATCTGGATGCGGCAACACGTACGAAGGTAGAGGAGACAGGCGGCGCCAACTTCTTATTTGTAACGAAGGATAATAAAGTGGTTACACCTAAGTCTGACAGTATCCTTCCTTCCATTACCAGACGTTCCTTGATGATCGTTGCCAAAGAGTATCTAGGACTTGAGGTAGAGGAGAGAGAAGTTTATTTAGAGGAGCTTGGCGATTTTGCAGAGTGCGGTCTTTGCGGTACGGCTGCAGTCATTTCTCCGGTAGGTAAGATTGTTGATCATGGCAAGGAGATTTGTTTTGCGAGCGGTATGGAGCAGATGGGACCGATCACGCAGAAGCTGTATGATACTCTGACAGGTATCCAGATGGGCAGACTGGAAGCACCGGAAGGCTGGATCAAGGTGATCAGATAATGATCCTGTAGTTTTTAAGATAGCAAAGACAGATAGCATGTTGTGTTTTAAGAAGCACAGCATGCTATTTTATGATCTTAGGGCTAACACTCGTGACTTCAGTCATGAGATACAGCCCTTTTTACAGAACGTGCTGCGTGATCAAGGCAGGGAATTGTTTGAAATAACTTTCGTAATCAATTCTTAAGAAAAGTTAGAAATATAAAACGTGACAAAATCTGCGAATGTGTGTATAATGAAGTCAGTCTCGTGCAATCACGGACTGAGAATGAGATTGAAGGAAGTAAAGAAATGGCGAGTAAAAAGAGAAAACGCAACAAACAGAGAAATCAGATGATCCTGCTTTTGAGTGTTCTGGCGCTTGTGATCCTGGGAATCGCCCTGATCGCAATGATCAAAAAAGATGGCGGGAAAGAGGAAAAAGCAGGTAAGGATCAGATAACAGAAACGGTGACGACAGCAGAAAATGCATCACAGGCAAACGGAGAGGGACCTGCAGAATCCGGGGATACAGAGCAGGCGGACAGTACTTCTGCAAGTGAGGAGACTACAGAAGGTGAAATAACTCCGACGGATGAAACGGAGAGTACTGATGCCGGTGATGAGGCAAAAGAGGCGGAAACGCAGGAAACGGATGAGCCGGAAGAAGGAGAATATCCTGCAACAGCCGATATGAATGCAGACGGAAAAACCTGGACGACTTTTGATGGATACACCATGGGCTCTGTAAGCGGTGGTACCTACGGGACTGTTTACACACAGGAAGAGATCAGTGCTTTGAGCAGTGAGAAAAAAGGATACGGACAGGGCGTACAGGTGGATGAGGACAACAGACCGGTCAGTGCGCTATGGATGCAGAGAGATTATGAGAAATACGGGGCGATCTTTATCGGTGCAAAGGCTGATCCGGGACAGGAATACATTTATCTGACGACAGACGAAGGGTACGAAAACGGTCAGACACCGATGATCCTGGATAAGTTAAAAGAAAAGAACTGCAAAGCGGTATTCTTTGTGACAATGGAGTTTGCAAAAGGAAATCCGGATCTGATGAAACGGATCATTGACGAAGGACACGTGATGGGCAATCACACAGTTCATCACAAATCCATGCCGACTCTTTCTTTGGAGGAAGCATCGAACGAACTGACAGAGCTGCATAATTATGTGCTGGAGAACTATGGATACGAAATGTATCTGTTCCGCCCGCCTATGGGAGAGTTTTCCGAACAGACTCTTGCGCTGGCACAGAGTCTGGGATATCGGACGGTTCTTTGGAGTTATGCGTACAGAGATTATGATATCGAGAATCAGCCGGATCCGACCGAAGCACTCAGTAAGATCTCAGCCGCGAAACACGATGGAGCGATCTATCTGCTTCATGCGGTAAGCTCGACCAATGCACAGATCTGGGATAAGGTCATTGATGATTTCCGGGATGGCGGCTATGAAGTAAAAGCAATTCCGCGGTGATCAAAAACAGAAATAGAAGACTGCTGTGATAGAAGAAAACTATCATGGCAGTTTTTTTGATGTTTGAATTGAAGCATGCTTTTATCAGGGGAGGCTCCGGACCGTGTGTGCATGGCGTATTCAAAAAGAATGTTTTTGCAGATAGTAACGAATATCTTTTTTAAAAAAGTTATTGACAAACGAAACAGAATGTATTATTGTATTACATAGATAGTACAACAATACAAAACAACAATCGCATAGTAGAAAAGTGAGGTGAAGATTATGCCATGGCAGTTAGACAATGACAGACCGATTTATGTACAGCTTGTGGAGCGGTTAAAGCTGCAGATCATTTCCGGACAGTTCCAACCCGGAGATAAGATGCCCAGTGTCAGGGAACTGGCGGCTGAGGCAGGGGTAAACCCCAATACGATGCAGAAAGCGTTTGCAGAGCTCGAACGCGACGGACTGGTACAGACTTTCCGGACCAGCGGAAGAGAAGTGACACAGGATGAGGAGAAGCTTCATAGCATTAAAGCGGAGATCGCAAAGGACATCATCCGGAAGTTTTTAGAGCAGATGCGAGAACTGGGATTTGAAAAAGAAGAGGCAGCAGCTTTGTTAGAGGAAGCATGTAAGGAGGAAAAAGAATGAGTGCTTTGGTAGAATGTATCAATGTCAGCAAATCATATGTACCGGGGCGGTTTGCGGTGACAGGGATGAATCTTACGATTGAACGGGGAAGGATCACAGGACTGTTAGGTCCCAACGGGAGCGGCAAGACTACGTTGATCAAGATGATGAACGGACTTCTTACTCCGACAGAGGGTGTGATCGTGATCGACGGGAAAGAACCCGGGATCGAAACGAAAGCGATCGTATCGTATCTTCCGGAGAGAACCTATCTGGACGCGCAGAAAACAGTGGGAGATATCATTGAGTTTTTTACAGACTTTTATGAAGATTTTCAGCCGGAGAGAGCATACGGAATGTTAAAGAGTCTGAATATTGATGAGAACGCGAAATTAAAGACTTTGTCAAAGGGTACGAAGGAGAAGATACAGCTGATCCTGGTTATGAGCCGGGACGCTTCTCTTTACATACTGGATGAGCCGATCGCAGGTGTTGATCCTGCAGCAAGGGATTATATCATCCGCACGATCATCAATAATTATAATCCGGAGGCGTCACTTTTGATCTGTACGCATTTGATCTCGGATATTGAGAATATTTTAGATGATGTGATTTTTATCAAGGACGGAAGAATGGTGGAGCAGACAAACGTGGATACGATCAGACAGCAGCATGGTAAGACGGTAGACCAGTATTTTAGGGAGGTGTTCGCATGTTAAAGAAATTATTTCGTTATGAGTGGAAAGCCTGTTGGAAGCTGATGGCGGTTTTGAACGCGATCGTGATCGTACTTTCGGTCATCGGACTGTTTGTATTCCGGAATGATTTCTGGTACAGCTCCGGCCGGGATGATATCGGGCAGGTGGTCTCAGGGGCGGTCATGTCAGCTTATTTTATCACATACTTTGTGTCCGTAGCATCTTTGGGATTTGTGGTAAACTTATACTTTTATATCCGTTTTTACAGAAACCTTTATACGGATCAGGGATATCTGATGCATACACTTCCGGTCAAGCCCTGGGAGCTGATCTGGTCAAAGGCATTTGTGGGACTGATCTGGCAGTTTATCAGTACCTTTGTAATGATCTTTTCAGTGTTTGGTGTTATTTTTAATACTGTTGCAAAGGCAACGGATGAATCCATCTGGGATATGTTTAGTAAGATGTTTTCGGAGCTTTTTGAGAATGTCTCCGGGGGATGGATTTTTACGATCGGACTTTTGTATCTTCTGCTTGCCATCGCCGGTGCCTGCATGTCAATGTTTCTGGGATATACGGCGATCAGCATCGGCCAGACGTTCAAGAAGCACAAAGTAGTGGGAGCGATCGGTGTGTATTTTGGACTGTATTCTGTTTTACAATTTGTGGCAGCGTTCTTTACAGTGCCGGTGGCACGATGGATTGATGTATTAACACGACAGGACAATATGCATGAACCGAATGTGGCGGCGGTATTGGGAATCCTGCTCGTGGCAATTGTGTTACTTACTACGGGAATGTATTTCCTGAATGAACATATTATGAAATATAAATTGAATCTGGAGTAAGATTAAGATGAGATTTGTGATACAGAGGGTCAGTCATGCATCTGTGACGATAGATGAAAATGTTCGTGGAAAAATTGAAAAAGGATATATGGTATTGATCGGGATCGGGCAGGAGGATGATGAGAAGACTGCCGATAAGCTGGTGCAGAAAATGATCAACCTGCGTATTTTTGAAGACGCGAATGGCAAGACCAATCTGGCATTGAAAGATGTAAACGGGGGATTGTTGCTGATCTCCCAGTTTACTCTTTATGCGGATTGCAAAAAGGGAAACCGCCCTTCTTTCGTAAAAGCGGGAGCTCCGGACCGGGCGTGTGCACTCTATGAATACATCAAACGCAAATGCGCGGAGAATGTGGAAAATGTACAGTGCGGAGAGTTCGGTGCGGATATGAAAGTAGAGTTATTAAATGACGGACCGTTTACGGTGATCTTGGACAGCGAATGGTTGTGAAACAGAAACCTTCGTAAAACAGCTAATAGTACGCTAATAGTACGTAAGTACTGATTTGCTTTAATCTGTTGACAATTGTCGAAAATTTGGTATGATGTTTTATAAATATTAAATTTTTCTAAATTAGAGGAGGACTGTTTTATGAAATTAGTTTCACTTGCATTTAGCATCGCGGTTATCATAGCGCAGTGCAAAGTATTTGAGAAGGCTGGAGAACCATGGTGGGCGGCAATCGTACCGTTTTATAATACGTATAAGCTTTTTGAGATCGTTTACGGAAACGGCTGGAAATTTCTGTTCTTATTCATTCCGCTTGTAAATATCTATTTTATAATCAAACTGAGTATCAATCTGGCAAATGTATTTGGTGAGGGTACCGGATTCGGACTGGGATTGTTATTCCTGGCGCCTGTATTTTATTGCATCCTTGGATTCGGTAATTATGAGTATATTGGAGCAATCGAGTAAACGAAATGCCGGAGTGAAAAAGAATACAGGAGGATGACAATGACAGATCCTTTTTCGACTGGAAGTGTTGGCTACTATTTAGTTGTATTGATCATAGGTATTGCCATTTACTGGCGCATATTGGCAAAAGCCGGTGAGCCGGGCTGGGGGATTTTGATTCCGTTTTACAATCTTTATCTGTGGTTTAAAATTTCTTTTGGGAACGGCTGGTTATTTTTGCTTTTATTTGTTCCGCTTGTAAATGTTGTGATCGGCATCATGCTTCCGTTTAAACTGGCAGCAGCGTTTGGCGAAGGAGTTGGTTTTGGATTTGGTTTGTTGTGCATATCCATCATCTTTTATCCATTACTCGCATTTGGGAATTACACATATTATGGTCCGCAATGATTGCGTAGTCTAAGGAAATGAGTCATATAGTTGTTTGGATAAGCAGAGGTTTTCCTCTGCTTATTTTTCTTTTTCCATTGTCGGAAGCAGAAAAATGTGATACTATATTTAATAGTTTAGCGCGTTGACGCGCAACATCGAGAAATGAATGTGACGATTCGAAATTCATGAGGGGAGTCGTTCAGAAAGGAAAAGAAATGCCGGTTACAGATTTTTTGGAAAGAAATGCAAGATTATATCCTGATGAGGTAGCACTGGTGGAGTTAAATCCCGAGGAGAAGGATACCCGCAGGATTACCTGGAAGGAGTTTGAACTGATCGAGTCTGATCGGTTTGATCCTTACCGCAGGGAGATTACCTGGAGCGTATTCGACGAGAAGGCGAACCGTTTTGCGAATATGCTGATCGAGAGAGGGATCAAAAAAGGAGACAAGGTCGCGATCATCATGTACAACTGCCTGGAGTGGCTTCCGATTTATTTCGGGATCTTAAAAAGCGGTGCGATCGCAGTACCTTTCAATTTCCGTTATGACGCGGAGGAGATTTTATACTGTGCGGAGCTTGCGGAAGTGGATATGATCGTCTTCAGTCCTTCGTTTATCGGACGTATCGAGGCGAATGCGGAGAGACTGAGCAAGGGACGTCTTTTGATCTATGTGGGAGATAATTGTCCCAGCTTTGCCGAGAGTTATCATGAACTGGTCGCCAATTGTTCCAGCCAGTCACCGGGCGTGCAATTGTCAGAGGATGATTTTGGCGCGATCTATTTTTCTTCGGGTACGACAGGATTCCCGAAGGCTATTTTGCACAAACATCTGTCACTGACACAGGCTGCGGAAATGGAGCAGAAGCATCATGCCACAGGCAGAGAGGATACGTTCCTTTGTATTCCGCCTTTGTATCATACCGGAGCGAAATTCCACTGGATGGGAAGTCTTGTGGCAGGCAGCAGGGCAGTACTGTTAAAGGGCACTAAGCCGGAAACGATCCTGTCGGCGGTTTCCACAGAGCACTGTACCATTGTCTGGCTTTTGGTTCCGTGGGCACAGGATATTCTGGATGCACTTGACAGCGGCAAGATCAAAAAAGAAGATTATCAGCTTGACCAGTGGAGACTGATGCACATTGGAGCGCAGCCGGTGCCTCCTTCACTGATCAAGCGTTGGAAAGAGTATTTTCCGAATCATGATTATGATACGAATTACGGGCTTTCCGAGTCTACCGGCCCCGGATGTGTGCATCTTGGTATGGAAAATATTCATAAGGTGGGAGCGATCGGTGTTCCCGGCTATCGCTGGGAGTGCAAGATCGTGGATGAAGATGGCAAAGAGGTCGAACGTGGAGAGGTTGGAGAGCTTTGCGTCAAAGGTCCCGGCGTCATGACCTGCTATTATAACAATCCGGAAGCGACAGCTGAGACGATCCGGGATGGATGGTTGTTTACCGGAGATATGGCGATGCAGGATGAGGACGGTTTTTATTTCCTGGTGGATCGCAAGAAGGATGTGATCGTCAGTGGCGGTGAAAATATTTATCCGGTTCAGATCGAAGACTTCATGCGCAGATATGACAAGATCAAGGATGTGGCAGTGATCGGACTGGAGGACCACAGACTGGGCGAGAAGACGGCTGCGATCGTAGAGATCAAGGAAGGCATGGAGTGTACGAAGGAAGAGCTGGAAGAGTTTTGTATGGGACTTGCCAGATACAAACGTCCGAAGGAAATTATTTTTGCGGATATCCCCCGCAATGCTACCGGCAAGATCGAGAAACCGAAGCTGCGTAAGATGTATGGCGCAGAGAATCTGGTAGCGAGAGAAAATCGATCCTGACAAAAACGGAACAGAAAATAAGCCTCTGCATATACTGATTAGAAAAGTGCAGAGGCTTTTTTATGTCAGAAAGACACTTAGGAATCAAAGCATCCCAGCCCACAGGCAGTGACAGAGGAGAACTGACAGTACGTGTGGCGGGAGCGGGAGGATATGAGCCGGTGGAAAATGCTAAGGTGCGGATTTCTTTATCCGGCCGGCCGGACCAGATCATTGAAGAGCTGCGGACTGATGTGAGCGGATTAACAGAAACCATAGATCTGTCAGCCCCTCCGGTCGAATACAGCATGGAACCGGGACAGAACCAGCCATATACTCTGTATGATGCGACAGTACTGGCAGATGGATATGAACCGTTTGTGGTAGAAGGAATTCAGCTTCTGCCGGAACGGGATGCCACACAGACGGTCAGACTCAATCCTCTGGCCGGAGGCGAACGGATTCCGGAGGACGTTGTGATCCCGGAGCACACACTGTATGGGGATTATCCCCCGAAAATACCGGAAGCACAGATCAAACCGGTCGATGAAAACGGAGAGATCATATTAAGCAGAGTTGTCATTCCGGAATATGTTGTGGTGCATGATGGAGTACCGGATGATAGCAGTGCGCCGGACTATTATGTAAAATATGCGGATTATATCAAGAATGTGGCATCTTCAGAGGTCTATGCGACATGGCCGGAAGCGGCATTGTATGCAAATATCTTATGTATCATGTCCGTAACACTGAACAGGGTGTATACGGAATGGTACAGAAGCAAGGGGTATGATTTTACGATCACTTCGTCAACGGCGTATGACCAGAAATGGATCTATGGACGGAATACGTACACGAATATCAATACCCTGGTGGACAGCGTCTTCAACAACTATCTGTCGCGACCGGGTGTGCGACAGCCGATCTTTACTTCTTTTTGCGACGGACAGAGAGTGGACTGCAGCGGATTGAAACAGTGGGGATCCAAATATCTGGCAGACCAGGGTTATTCAGCGATCCGGATCATCCGAAATTATTATGGAAGTGATATGTATATCAATTCGGCTGAGGCAATATCGGGCGTGCCGTCTTCCTGGCCGGGATATGATCTTTCGATCGGGGCAAGAGGACAGAAGGTGCGTCAGCTTCAGGAGCAGCTAAACAGGATCTCGCAAAGCTATCCGGCAATCCCCAAAGTGAATGTGGATGGTGTATACGGGAATCAGACGGCAGCTGCAGTAAGTGCTTTCCAGAAGGTGTTCGGTCTGCCGCAGACAGGCGTTGCGGATTTTGCCACATGGTATGCTGTCTCCAATGTTTACACCGGTGTAACCCGTATTGCCGAACCGTTTAGATGATGGTATAATATTCTTTATAAGTGCGCACATGGATGGATAGAGTGCGTTCATCTATGTGAACAGAAGTAAGTCTGTGATACAGGATTGGTGAATAAGCATACGGCTGCTGTGAAGCGGATCGGCAGCCGGCTTGGAACGGGACGGTGAAGAAGTGTACACATTTGATGTCTCTAAACTCAGAGAAAATCACACATTGGTATATCCGGTCAGCAAGTTGGAGCTGTCTTTAAAAAGAGATGAAATCTATAAAGGAAATCTGACATTCGAGGTAAGACCAGAATGTGAGATTTCCGGCTTTTTGTATACCAGTCATTACCGTATGAAGTGCGGATTTGAAGAGTTTTACGGGAAGAAAGTGAGATTTTCCTACACGTTTGATGCTTCGGGCATGGAAGAAAATGACTGTGTAAATGGAGAGTTTTGCCTTGTGACAAGCATCGGTGAATATACACTTCCGTTTGAAGTGAAGATCCGCAGACAGGAAATACATTCTTCGATCGGACCGATACGCAACCTGTTTCATTTTGTGAATCTGGCCAGAAGCAACTGGGCTGAGGCGGTGGATGTTTTTTATTCTCCCGAATTTGACCAGATCTTCAGTGGCAGTGACAGACAGTATAAGAGTGCGTACAGAGGACTTTGCGGCACGAAATATGCGGAGGCGGAGGTGGAAGAATTCCTGCTTCTGACACGAAAGAAGCAGGCAGTCCACTTTGAATTTGAAACATCGCAGATTACGATCACTTCCAATATGGATAAAAAATATGCAGCACAGATCCGGAGAGACAGCTGGGGATATACCCGGCTGGAGATCACGACAGATGCTCCCTTTCTGGCACTTCACAGAAAAGAACTGACGGCTGAAGATTTTATAGCCAACAGAGCACAGATCGGTTATCACATTGAAACCGGGGCGCTTCATGAGGGTAAGAATTTCGGACGGATCTATGCCAAAAGCGCACTTCAGACAGTTGTCTGTGAAATTGTTGTACATAAAAAACCGCTGTTAACGCGGCATGGAAGTTATACAAAACAGTTAAAGCAGCTTTTCATGCAGTTTTTAACGGGGTATATCTATTATTGTCTGAAAGAAAATGAAGAAGAGTGGAATGAAAATGCGAAAAATCTGACGGAGCAGATTCTTACGCTTGACAGCAATAATCTCATGGCCAGGCTATATCAGGCAGATATTCTTTTCAGGCAAAAACGGGAGAATGAGGCGAAATGGATCCTTCAGAGTGTGGATTATAAGCTGGCTGCATGGGAAAATAAGGGATCATCCTATCCGTTTGAAGCGACAGCAAGAGTTTACCGGATCTATCTGGAGGCATATTATACAGGCGATGAATATACGAAGCAGGAGGCAGCAGCAGAGCTCTGGGACAGATTTCATGAGATGCCGGATGATCTGTTGTGCCTGAGCATGCTGCTAAAACTGGATGAGGAGCTTAAAAAGGATGCCCTGTTAAGTCTGCAGCATATCCTGGAGCTTTATCACAGAGGCAATCGCAGTCCTATGTTATATATGCAGGCTTTTCGGATTTATCGTAAGATGCCGGTTTATCTGGATGCATTGGAAGATCTGGGGCTTCAGAGCATGATCTATGCGGCCCGATATCGCCTTTTGACACAGGAAGTCATTGACCGGATCAACCATCTTGCAGGAAAGAGCCGGAGATATTCAGACAGCATCTATCGTCTTTTGACGGAATGCTTCGAGTGTGACCGGACGAACGAGACACTCCGCACGATCTGCACGATCCTGATCAAAAATAATAAATGCGGCCGAGCGTATTTTAAATGGTTTGAAAAAGCGGTCGGTGAACAGCTTCGCATTACCAGATTGTATGAATATTATATGATGTCAAAGGATCTGACGGACAGAAAACTCCTTCCCAATATGGTGCTAATGTATTTTTCTTACCGCTGCGATCTGGATTATAAGTATGCAGCATACATTTATGCCAATATTCTGGAACACAAAGAAGAAGAACCCGAAATGTATGAGAGGTATGAGGAACAGATCGAACGTTTTGTGTTTGGACAGGTGAATCTCGGACACATCAATGAGGATCTTGCTTTTTTGTATCAGAAGATCATCAAAGAGCAGATGATTGATGAAAGATTTGGGACTGCCTTTACCAGACTCCTGTTTATGTATAAGATCACAGTGGCCGATCCCGATGTACGGTATGTGGTACTGGTGGAGGACAAGCGCAGTGATGAACAGAAATTTCCACTGGATGACGGAGTTGCTTATATACCGATCTACGATGACGAATATTCCATTGTGCTGCAGAAAAATGATGGTACGCGTTATTCTTCCAGTATTCCGTTTACGGTAAAAGAACTTTTGGTCAAGCCGCGTTTCTGGTCTATGATCGAAGAATATGCAGAAGAAAATTCGGGGGCAGGTCTGTATTTTTGCCGTAATTATACGGATCTGAAGCAGATGAGCCAGTCGGAGAGAGCTTATCTGGTAAGGCTATACCGTAATATCGATTATACAGCAGCTTACCGCAGACAGATCGGTATGGATCTGATGCAGTATTATTATGATACCGATCAGATGAACAGCCTGGATCAGTTTTTGACAGAGGTGGATCTTCGGGATCTTCACAGACAGGAACGGGCGAATATTATCCGGCTTCTGGTCCTTAGGGATATGTATGAGAGAGCCTATGAAAATCTGATGATCTATGGATTTGAGGAGATCAATATCAAACAGCTTACGCAGTTGTTCTATTACGGTTTGGACAAATACAAAGGGAAAAAGAATATTCAGTTGACGGCTATCGCTGCTTATATTTTTGATCATGGAAGAAATGAAGAACAGGTATTGAGCTATCTGATCTCCTATTATGATGGCAGTGTGCGTAAAATGTGTGAAATCTGGAAACGCTCTGTTGAAAAGGGACTTCCTGCGAGAGAGATCGCAGCGCGGATCATTGTGCAGACATTGTTTACAGGTTCTTATGTGGCGCGCAGACAGGAAATATTTCGATACTATTTTGAATCACAACCCAATCCTAGGCTGGTGACACAGTATCTGTCGGACTGCGCTTACCGCTATTTTGTAAAACAACAGGTAATGGATGAAAATGTTTTTGCGATCATGCTGGAACAGCAGGAACTGCCTCAGATCTGCAAGATCGCTGTCGTTTATTTCTTCGCGTGTGATCCGGCAGGGATGAGTTACAGAGAGAAAGAACTGGTGGCGCAGTTTATCGGCCAGCTTTTGTCCGAGCATATCTTTTTCCCGTTCTTTAACCGGTTTGTTCAGTCTGTGCCGATCCTTCTTCCGTTGTCGGAGAAGACTTTTGTGGAATACCGGACGATGCCGGGCACGAAGGTGATCCTGCACTATGTGGCGGGAGAGAATGGAGAATATCGTAAGGAACCAATGACAGAGATTTATGATGGCTATTATTGCAAAAGTTTTGATCTGTTTTTTGGCGAGACTCTACAGTATTACATTACGGAAGAAAACGGAGAAGCGCAGGTTCTCACAAGATCGGCTGCTGTAGAGAAGAGCGATTCCTTTAATCTGTCCGCAGAGAGCCGTTACACTCTTTTGAACCAGATCATCATGAGTGATAATCTTGATGAGAAGGAATCACTGAAAGAGATGGTTTATGATTATGCAAAGCAGTCCTTTATCGCCGATAAGCTCTTCGGGATCGAATAGGACTAAAAATGGGAGAACGATCATGGAATCAAATCAGATTGTCCTTGGATATGAATTGAATCATCAGTTTGCACAGATCAGCTACCTGACACAGGACAGAGAGCAGCCTGAGACTTATGCGTTCCGGCAGGAAGGCGAACGCTTTAATGTTCCACTGCTCCTATGCAAGCGGAAGGAAGTCAATCAGTGGTATTATGGCGATGAAGCGAAGCAGTGCTATGATGCGGGTGAAGGTACACTGGTGACAGAAATCCTGCAAAAAGCTCTGGATGGAGAATCGATCATCATAACAGAAGGAACGGAAGTATACGAGTATGAAGCGGAAAAACTTCTGATCATGTTTATCAAGAAGAGTTTTGGGAAAATGGGATTTTTCCTGGGAAACTATCAGATCAAAGCACTGATGATCACAGTGGAAAAACTGGATAAGAGGATTTTGAAAGTGTTAGAGGCTGTAGCAGATTCTCTGCAATTGGACAGAGAGAGGATTTTCTTTCAGAATTACATGGAAAGTATTTACCATTATCTGATCTTCCAGCCCAGAGAGCTTCGATCTTATCAGGTGGGAGTATTTGACTTTGGCGGGGAGATATTGAAATCCTATCGGGTTGAAATGAATTATAAAACAAAGCCTGTGGTAACGCTGATCCATCCGCAAGTGCATGAAGAGATCGAGCGGATCCTGCAGTCTCCCGCTGAGAGTCCTGTTTATTATGAACTGCTTGATCAGAAGCTCACATCCTGCTTAAAGGAATTTGTGGGTGATGAGATCATGTCTTCGATCTATCTGCTCGGCGAAGGATTTACGGGTGACTGGTATCGGGAATCGTTGAACTTTATCTGCCGGGGCAGAAAGGTTTTTGGAGGCAACAATCTTTACAGCAAGGGAGCGGCGTATGCGGCGAGAGAGCGTATCAGTGAACACAAAGAAAGTGCTTCCTGTGTTTATCTGGGAGAAGACAAGCTGAAATATAATGTGGGACTATACATGCTGAATGGACTGGATGAAGAATATGTTCCGATTCTGGATGCAGGTACAGGCTGGTTCGAAGCGAAGGCAGAGCTTGATTTTATGCTCCTTGAAGGCAGAGAAATACCGCTTATCATAACTCCGATGATGGGAAGCGGCAAGAAAGTCGTTCAGATAGAAGTGGAAGGGTTTGAACTTCGTAAGAGAGGAACAGTCAGACTTCATATGTCCGTCTGGATGGAATCTGAAAAGACACTGATGATCCGGATCCGGGATGATGGATTCGGGGATTTCTTCCAACCGGAGGAGGAAATCTGGGAAAAGGCGATCGAACTGGGAGAGAACTCATGAGTTTACTAAAACTTTGTGTCGGAAAAAAGGCAGAGGTGCCTTTTTATATGGAACAACTGCATATCCGCCTGTATTCACTGGAAGAGCTGGCCCATTATATCTGGGAGAATTACAGCCTGCTGGATGAAGCTCTGATGGATGGAAGGCTGGCTGACTGGATCGGCAAAGAATGCGGGATGAAGCCGCTGGCAGATAAGCTCCGGGAGCATGTACAGACAGAGGGTACGCTGCATATGTTTGCAGGCATCATACTGACGGCAGTTGCACTTTATGACGGAGAGGAAATCCGTTATCTGCAAAAGCAGATACAGCAGTGCGAAGAGATGGATGAAATAAGCAGACGCAAGACCAGGGCGGACAGGATGTTTCAGGCCGGCGGATATCTTCCGGCCCTGCAGGAATATATGGCATTAGTGGAATGCTTCAAAAAACAGATAGGGAAACAGAAGTCTGAAGAACGGGAGATATACGGGAGAGTGCTCCACAATATGGGAAGCTGCTTCGCGCGGATGTTTTTTTACGATGCTGCAGCTGAGTTTTTCTGGCAGGCGTTTGAGATCGCAGGTGATCAGAAGGAATTGAAATATGTTCTTTTATGTAAGAAACTACTTCTTTCAAACAGTGAGTATGAGCTTTATCTGCAAGAGCATATGGAAGCAGTGTGCTTTGAAAAAGAAGTGGATGAACTGGTAAAGCAGGCAGAGGAGCACTGGCATAAGACCGGCAATTATGTGGAAATGGAAAGAGCCAGGACCAGGAAGGAATATGCAGAGTCAGAGGAATATCTGAAAAAGCAAAAGAGTCTGATCAAAGAATGGAAGCGTAAGTATGACACACATGTGCTGTACTAGGGAAATGCTGGACAAGCAGTGTTTTACCAAGTTGTCTGCTTGAACCTGGAGGAAAAACATGAGCTTTTGGACGAGATTATTCGGACGTGATAAAAAGGAAGAAGTGCGAAAGGAAACGGAGGAGATGCCGCCCGTTTCGACGGAGGAGGAAAAACCTTCGGCGCTCCTTATGGACTATAAAGAGATCAACATGGAAGATGAGATCTTAAGGAGCCGCTATATCATGAACTGCCTGGAGCAGATGGCTGATGCAACGGAGCAGATCGAAGAACTGGAGAAGGAATACCAGACTGTCAGTGCTTATCTGGAGGATACAGAGAAAATCGATAAACTGCCCGCCGGAGAGAAAAGAGTCATCGCTCTGCAGGCAAAGGCGATCGATAATCTGAATGTGGATCGGGAAAAATATAAGGATAAAAAACTGATCCTTACCGAAGAGGAATACCGCAGCATGTACCGGATGGAGGAGGAAGCGCCGGAGGCGATCGAGAAGCTGAAGGAGGCGGAGAATTACCAGGAGCTTGTACGTCAGGATCTGCAGAAACTGGAAGGTGAGAAGCAGGCGTTTCTTTACCGGAGACATGAAGCGCAGACAGGGCTTGAGAATCTGAGGGGGATGGCAGTTATCTGCAGCTTTGCGGTAGCAGCATGCTTTTTGGTGCTTTTGATCCTTCAGTTCGGATTTGATCTGGAGGTAAAGGTGGGATATATCCTGACGACTTTTACGGCAGCAGTTACATTGCTGCTCTTATATATAAAATATCAGGATGCATTGCGTGAAAGCCGGATAATGTCCAACAGCATCAATAAGATCATATTGCTTCAAAACAAGGTGAAGATACGTTATGTAAACAACACAAATCTGCTGGAATATCTGCATGTGAAGTACCATGTGGATTCTTCGGCAGCTTTGGAAAAATTATGGAAGGGTTATAATCAGGAGAAAGAAGTCAGGGAAAGGATGCGGCGGACCGAAGAAAATCTGGATTATCACGAGAGCGAGCTGGTAGAAATGCTCAAGGAATGCAAACTGTTCGATCCGATGATTTGGATACACCGGGCAGTGGCGCTTTATAATCCGAAGGAAATGGTCGAGGTACGGCATGATCTGATCCTGCAGAGGCAGAAACTGCGTAAGCAGATGGAATTTAATAAAGAAACAGCTGACAGGGCAGAGAGCATCATTGGAGAGATCGTCGGTGATTATCCTGCCTATGCCAATGAGATTTTGAAAATGGTTTCCGATTTCCATGAAAAAAAGGATAAAAAGTAGACGGAGGCGACCGGAATGAAGTGGAAAAACAGGCTCAGAAATCTTTTTATGTGCCTTATCCTGATCTGCCTGACAGGATGCGGCAAACAGGATGATGTGATTACGGAATTGTCTTATGTCGGTAATGCTTATGAATTGCGGTATGATTATTTTGATTCCGAAAAAACCTATCAGTTTGAACTGAAAGCAGGAGATGTACTGAAAATCGATACGGAATGCACACAGGGCAGTATCGATATCAGGATCGTCAATCTGGATAATGAGGAGATTTATCACAATGAACTGCTGGCTTCGCTGTCAGAGGATGTCACGATAGAAACGGCCGGACGTTACATTGCTGTCCTTACCGGCAAAGAAACAGCCGGAGGCGTTCATATTTATGTGAAAGGTGATACTTGACAGTGTTTTACAGAAATGATAACATTTCTCTGTGTGTGTAAAGGAAATGTTAACAGCATCTGAAAATGGCAGCAGAGAATGATTCTGGATGTCCATTGCCGTTTGTCCAGATGCGGATTTTTAAATAAGAAAGGATAGAAGTATGAGCAACGACAGATATGTAAGCCCGCTTTCCGAACGCTATGCAAGCAAAGAGATGCAGTACATTTTTTCACCGGATATGAAATTCCGTACCTGGAGGAAATTGTGGATCGCACTTGCTGAGACTGAAATGGAACTGGGACTCAGTCAGAATGGCAAGCCGGTCATCACACAGGAGATGATCGATGAGCTTAAGGCAAATGCCGAGGACATCAACTATGATGTGGCAAAGGCGCGTGAAAAAGAAGTACGTCATGATGTTATGAGTCATGTATATGCATACGGACAGCAGTGCCCGAAGGCTGCCGGCATCATTCATCTGGGAGCTACCTCCTGCTATGTAGGGGACAATACCGATATTATCGTGATGTCAGAAGCACTGAAGCTGGTAAAGAAAAAACTGGTAAACGTGATCGACGAGCTTGCAAAGTTCGCGAATACTTATAAGGCACAGCCGACACTGGCATTTACGCATTTCCAGCCGGCACAGCCGACTACGGTTGGAAAACGTGCAACTCTCTGGACACAGGAATTTCTGATGGATTTAGAGGATCTGGAATATGTTCTTTCCACCCTGAAACTTTTGGGATCAAAAGGTACTACCGGTACACAGGCTTCTTTCCTGGAGCTGTTTGACGGGGATCAGGAGACGATCGATAAGATCGATCCCATGATCGCAAAGAAGATGGGATTTGATAAATGCTATCCTGTTTCCGGACAGACATACAGTCGTAAGGTGGACACCAGGGTCTGCAATGTTCTCGCGGGGATCGCGGCAAGTGCTCATAAGATGTCCAATGATATCCGGCTTCTGCAGCATTTAAAAGAGGTGGAGGAGCCGTTTGAGAAGAGCCAGATCGGATCATCTGCCATGGCTTATAAACGTAATCCCATGAGAAGTGAGAGGATCGCTTCCCTTTCCAGATATGTGATGATCGATGCACTCAATCCGGCGATCACATCTGCGACACAGTGGTTTGAGAGAACGTTAGATGATTCTGCGAACAAGAGACTTTCCATTCCGGAGGCTTTCCTCGCGATCGACGGTATTCTGGATCTTTGCCTGAATGTCGTAGACGGACTGGTGGTCTATGATAAGGTCATCACCAAACGGCTTATGAGTGAGCTTCCGTTTATGGCGACAGAAAACATTATGATGGATGCGGTAAAGCTTGGCGGCAATCGTCAGGAGCTTCATGAGAAGATCCGGGAACTTTCCATGGAAGCAGGCAGGAATGTAAAGCAGTTTGGCAAAGAGAATAATCTGTTGGAGCTGATCGCGGCAGATGACAGTTTCCCGATGACTCTTGAAAAGCTGCAGGAAACGATGGAGCCTTCCAAATATGTGGGTCGTTCCG
Source organism: Lachnospiraceae bacterium (assembly GCA_015056815.1). Lineage (GTDB taxonomy): Bacteria > Bacillota > Clostridia > Lachnospirales > Lachnospiraceae > SIG333. The sequence continues at coordinate 34,485 of SVFN01000003.1, forward strand.
AGCGTCAGGTAGAAAAATTCCTGGAAGAATTTGTAAATCCGGTTCTGGAGGCAAATAAAGAACTGTTAGGTATTAAGGCAGAGATCAATGTATAGATTAAATGAAGTGAATGTTAGGAGGTTTCTATTATGGTAAAAGCAGTTGTTGGAGCAAACTGGGGTGATGAAGGAAAAGGCAAGATCACGGACATGCTTGCAAAGGAAGCGGATATCATTGTACGTTTTCAGGGCGGAGCCAATGCAGGTCATACGATCGTGAACAATTATGGTAAGTTTGCATTACATACCTTACCTTCCGGCGTTTTTTATGATCATACCACGAGCATCATCGGTAACGGTGTGGCGTTAAACATTCCGGTGCTGTTCAATGAGATCAAATCCATTACGGACAGAAATGTGCCGATGCCAAAGATTCTGGTATCCGACAGAGCACAGATGGTTATGCCGTATCACATTTTGTTTGACCAGTATGAGGAGGAGCGTCTGGGCGGCAAGTCTTTTGGCTCGACCAAATCCGGTATTGCACCTTTTTATTCCGACAAATATGCCAAGATCGGTTTCCAGGTGAGCGAACTTTTTGACGAGGAGCTTTTGAAGGAAAAGGTTGTCCGGGTCGCAGAGACCAAGAACGTGATCTTGGAGCATCTGTATCATAAGCCTTTGATTGTACCGGAAGAATTGCTGGAGACATTACATGAGTACCGCGATATGGTGGCACCTTATGTCTGTGATGTTTCTCTGTTCTTAAGTAATGCATTAAAAGAAGGAAAGAGCGTATTGCTGGAGGGACAGCTTGGCACTTTGAAGGATCCGGATCACGGTATTTATCCGATGGTAACCTCTTCTTCCACACTGGCAGCATACGGTGCGATCGGAGCAGGTATCCCGCCTTATGAGATCAGTCAGGTCATTACTGTATGCAAAGCATACTCTTCCGCAGTCGGAGCAGGTGCTTTTGTTTCAGAGATCTTTGGCGAGGAGGCAGATGAGCTTCGCAGACGCGGCGGTGACGGCGGAGAGTTCGGTGCGACCACAGGGCGTCCGAGACGTATGGGTTGGTTTGACTGTGTGGCTTCCAAATACGGCTGCCGTCTGCAGGGTACTACGGATGTTGCCTTTACTGTTCTGGATGTACTGGGATATCTGGATGAGATCCCTGTCTGTGTCGGTTATGAGATCGACGGAGAAGTTACCACTGACTTCCCCGTGACCTGTAAGTTAGAGAAGGCCAAACCGGTCCTTGAGAAACTTCCGGGCTGGAAAGGCGAGGATATCAGAGGGATCAAAAACTTTGAGGAACTTCCGGAAAACTGCCGCAGGTATGTGGAATTCGTAGAAGAACAGATCGGCTATCCGATCACCATGGTAAGTAACGGACCGGGGCGTGATGACATTATTTACCGCGAGAGTCCGCTCAAAAAATAGAAAGATCACGGGAATTGTTCAGGGTGCTGCAGCACTTTGAACGATTGCCGGTTCGATATGATTAGGATTTGTCAGAATGATAAAAAACATAGTATTTGATATAGGAAATGTGCTGACAGTGTTCTGCTGGGAAAAGTTTTTTTGCAGTTTCGGTTATCCGGAGGAAATAGTGGAGCGCATTGCGAAGGCAACAGCTTTAAATGCTTCGTGGAATGAATATGACAGAGGCGTATTAAGCGACGAAGAGGTTTTGGAATTATTTATCGACCAGGATCCGGGAATCGAAAAGGAGCTTCGAGAGGTGAACCGTAATATCAGCGGGATCTTAGAGCGCTGCGATTATGCGATACCATGGATCGAGTCTTTGCATGAAAAAGGCTATAAGGTTTATTATCTGTCTAACTTTTTCCGAAAAGCCGAAGTGGAATGTGCACACGCACTGGATTTTATCCCGCATACGGACGGTGGTATCCTTTCTTACAAAGAAAAACTGATCAAGCCGGATGAAGAGATCTATCAGCTTTTGTTTAAACGATTTGGATTGATACCGCAGGAATGTGTCTTTATTGATGATCGCAGTGATAACTGTGAAACGGCAAAAAGGCTTGGCATGAAAGCAATCTGCTTTCAGGATCAGGCGCAGGCACAAAATGAGCTGGCATTACTTCTTAATAAGCAAAGTTAGAGTAATCATTCAGATATCGCGGGGGCTTTTTGGGTAAAGCCCGGCGGTTTTACGTTAGAAAGGTTTGCAACATGGCATTCAATAGAACACCGGAGAAGCAATACGCTCTTGCATTAGAGACTGTGATTGAAGACCGGTATGTGATCAAACAGGTGCTGGGACTGAATGGTCTGAGCATCACATATAAAGCATATGACACGTTCAGGGATCAGACGATCGTTCTGAGAGAAATCTATCCGGCGGCGATCGTAACACGCAATTTTGACGATAAACTGCGCGTGGAATGTGTCAGACCTTCTGATGAGCATATGTATCATGAAATGCTGCAGAAATGCATTCAGAAGGCCAAAAAGATGATCCGGCTTTATCCGCTGGAGGGAATCTCGAATATCATCCGGTATGTGGAAGCGAATCATACGGTTTATCTGATCATGGATTACATCGATGGGATCAGTCTTCCGGTCTTTTTTGAAAAGAAACGGGCAAGCAGGATGGAGCTTGATAAGACAGTCGAGCTTTTACAGCCGGTACTGGAGTCTTTAAAAAAGATCCATGCGGCGGGACTGTTTCATGGAAGGATCAGTCCGGATTCGATCATTCTGGATTCGAAAAGACATGCCCACCTGGTTGGATTCGGTGATCCGATGGAAGAAGTCGCACTGGAAGTGTTTGGAGAGAACACTGCGCGCGAGTTTGCATTTGCTCCGGTTGAGCAGTATGTTCCGGGCGGTGTGCAGGGGACGACGACAGATGTGTATGCGGTCGGAGCAGTGATCTATCTGTGTGTGACAGGCGTATGGCCGGCGGCTTTTTATGAGAGAGTCGGGAATGTCACAGGAGAGAACGATCCGCTAAAATCTCCCTGGGAGCTGGGAGTTCCCATTATGGAGTTTCAAAGTGATGCGATCATGAAAGCTCTGGCAGTCTATACCTTTGACCGCTTTCAGAGCATTCAGGAATTTATCGATGCGTTGGAACTGGATGAGTTTAAAGAAGGACCGTCTGCGGTATATACGACACGACTGCCGGCGAAATTTGCAGCGAAACAAAGATGGATCAGAATTGCACAGCTGGCAGCAGCATTGCTTGTGATCGTTCTCGTTGCTTCGGTAGTCTCGAAAACCGGAAAGGCGCTGCGTGCCTCGGAAGAAAACAAGTTTTATGAGAATCTGGTTGACAGGTCTCTTTACGACAAATGTGATATACTTGCGAACCTTCCGGAAAAAGAATGGGCACGCTATGGAAATGATTATACGGCTTCCGTGACCGAGAATGATATTTCCGTCCGTTATTATGACCTGAACAGTAAACGGTTTGCGGATTTTTCCGAGTTTTCGAAGGTGGTCGGTAATTATAAATATGTATGTCTTGATTTCAGAAGAGACCATCATGTGATCCTTACTTATCTGACTCCGGGCAAAAAAGAGAGCTATGAATGTGATCTTACAAAATACGGAAGCTATTACAGGATTGAGCATATTGTGATGGAAAACGGAAGCGAGACCGTTCACGAGAAGCTGGAAGTCAATCCCGCCCAGCCTGATGGAGCGGCAGGACAATAGTTTTTTCAAGATTTATTTGAAAAATAATAAAAAGTGTTATATACTATACAGAGATTTTTTGAAAAAAGAAGGAGAAAAGAAATGGCATTATTACAGCAGTGGAGAGATATAGCATATTCAGAGCAGGCTGGCAGAGAGAGACTGCAGAAGCTTTGGGGAGCATATTTCCAGAGAGAAAAAGAAATCTATCAGATATTACTGAAAGACCCCGATACGGAGGTAAAAGGTACCGTAAAGGAGCTGGCAGAAAAATACAATGTGGATATTATGACGATGACAGGATTTCTGGATGGCATCAATGAGTCTCTGGTGGAAGAGAATCCGATCGAAGAGATGGAAGAGGATACCGTTGTCAGCCTGAAGTTTGACAAAGAGCGTCTTTATAAGAACATGGTCGCTGCAGAGGCAGACTGGCTCTACAATCTGGAGGAGTGGCATCCGATCTTTGATGAGGACAAGCGTAAAGAGCTTTATAAAGAGCAGAAACGTTCTACCACGATCGTCAAAGAGCAGAAAGTATATCCGAACGATCCGTGTCCTTGCGGAAGCGGCAAGAAATACAAAAAGTGCTGTGGTAAAAACTAATAGTTGTTACTATTTGGACAGATCCAATAGCAACGATAGTTTGTTGAGCCGTAAACGTGCAGCAGATGTGTATTTCGGCTATGTATAAGTAACTGGTAGTTTACAAATCCACGGTTTTGGGATAAAATATAATTACTTACAGCAAAAGCAAAACAGAGAAAACGTAGAAGGGAAGAGTAAGATATCCGCCTGTTTCAGAGAGAGATACATCTGGTGTGAGTGTCTTAACAGAAGATATCCGAAGACCACCCCTGAGTGACCTTAATACAGTCCGGTGATTCCGTTACCATCAGAGTATCGCTGTAATCCATGCAAAGAGTGGATATGGCGTCTCATGAGCGGCCGGCATGCCGGCAACTTGGGTGGAACCGCGTAACTTACGTCCCTTGTATACCTTTCAGGTATGCAAGGGATTTTTTGTATACGAAAGAAATGAAGCGCTGCGATCTGTTTTGCTTACGGAACTTAAAACAGTAAGTGAAAAATGGTGTCAGAGGACAATGAAGCATTTTTCACTTACGGAATTTAAAAGAAAGGAGACAAAACTATGGAAATCGTAAAAACAAAATGTGATGAGTGGAAGGAAAAAATGCTGGATGGCGAGATCAAGATGGAAAAGACCACCTTCTGGCTGCTTTTGGCGGTGATCCTTTTGGCAGGTATTCTTTATGGACTTCTGACTGCGCCGATGACCCATGGTGTGACGATCGGCTGCAACAATAACTGTGTGCCGGAAGATTTTTTCGATGGCGACGAAGACGAGGATGAAGATTAAACAATACGAAAAACAGTAGGTAAGAATTTAAAATAAGAAAAGAGGAGTAAGTATGAAAATCACATTAAAAGACGGTTCCGTAAAGGAATACGCAGAGGCAAAGAGCGTTTACGAGATCGCTCTTGACATCAGTGAAGGACTGGCAAGAAATGCCTGCGCCGGAGAAGTAAACGGAGAGATAGTGGATCTGAGGACACAGATCAGCGAGGACTGTACCTTAAGCATTCTGACCACGAAGGATGAAGGCGGACTTTCCACACTGCGTCATACCACAGCACACATCATGGCAGAAGCTGTCAAGAGACTGTTCCCGAATGCGAAATGTGCGATCGGACCGTCCATTGCAGAAGGCTTCTATTATGACTTTGATGCAGAACCGTTCTCCAGAGAAGATCTGGATAATATCGAGGCCGAGATGAAGAAAATCATCAAGGAGGGACACAAATTAGAGCGCTTTACCCTCCCCAGAGATAAGGCAATCGAATTCATGCAGGAGAGAGAAGAACCATATAAAGTAGAGCTGATTCAGGATCTGCCACAGGATGCGGAGATCTCTTTCTATGATCAGGGTGGATTTGTGGATCTGTGTGCAGGGCCTCACTTAATGAGCACCAAAGGGATCAAATCTTTTAAGCTGATCAGTTCTTCCATGGCTTATTGGAGAGGTGATTCCAATAAGGCACAGCTTCAGCGTATTTACGGAACGGTATTTGCAAAGAAAGAAGAGCTTGCAGCATATTTGGAGCACCTGGAGGATATCAAGAAACGGGATCATAACAAACTCGGCCGTGAGATGGAGCTGTTTACCACAGTAGATGTCATCGGACAGGGACTTCCGCTGATCCTTCCCAAAGGTGTGAAGATCATACAGAAGATGCAGCGCTGGATCGAAGATGTGGAAGATAAAGAGTGGGGATACGTCCGTACCAGGACACCGTTTATGGCCAAATCCAATCTCTACAAGCTTTCCGATCACTGGTTCCACTACAAGGATGGTATGTTTGTATTAAATGACGATCTGATGAGTGAGAACGAGGCACTGGAGGATCAGAAGCTTTACAGCGATGCCTCCGTTGCCATGAAGAATGCCCAGGAGCATGTTTACAATGACGCACAGGGCAGAGAGGTTATGGCACTTCGTCCGATGACCTGCCCGTTCCAGTATTTTGTATACAAATCAAAACAGAGAAGCTACAGGGATCTCCCTTACCGTATGGGCGAGACTTCCACACTGTTTCGTAATGAAGATTCCGGAGAAATGCACGGACTGACAAGAGTCCGCCAGTTCACGATCTCAGAGGGACACCTGGTATGTATGCCGGAGCAGATCGCAGATGAGTTTAAGAACTGTGTAAATCTGGCAAAATACTGCCTGACAACTCTGGGACTGGAAGGCGATGTGACTTACCGTATGAGTAAGTGGGATCCGAAGAATCCGGATAAATACATGGGAACAGCTAAAGACTGGGATATGGTACAGGATAAGATGCGTGAAATCTTAGACGATATCGGACTGGTTTATACCGAAGAAGACGGCGAGGCTGCTTTCTACGGACCGAAGTTGGATATTCAGGCAAAGAATGTTTACGGCAAAGAAGACACTATGATCACGATCCAGCTGGATATGTTCCTGGCAGAGCGTTATGATATGTACTATATTGATGCAAACGGCGAGAAGAAACGTCCGTACATCATCCACAGAACCTCCATGGGCTGCTATGAGAGAACCCTGGCATGGCTCATCGAGCATTATGCAGGCAAGTTCCCGACCTGGCTGTGTCCGGAACAGGTCCGTGTACTTCCGATTTCCGAGAAATATGCGGATTACGCGGAGAAAGTCAGGAAAGAGCTTGCGAGAAACGATGTGGATGTGGAAGTGGATAACCGTTCCGAGAAGATCGGCTTCAAGATCCGCGAGGCAAGACTTGCCAAAGTGCCTTACTTATTAGTGGTAGGCGCGCAGGAAGAGGCAGACGTAACGGTTTCTGTCAGAAGCCGTTACGAAGGCAACGAAGGAAGCAAGACTATCGAAGAATTCACAGAGCAGATCTGCAAGGAGATCCGTACCAAGGAGATCCGCGTAGAGCTTCCGGAGGAAGAGAAGAAAAAATAAGACCGGCTGAATAAAAAATGAGACTATCAGAAATAACCGTGAAAGATTGTTATGATAGTCTCATTTATTTTTATGTGCAGTCTGATGAAAGCATATTTATCCGCGTCCGATATGTGTATACGGATAATGGAGAATCGTGATTTTGGCGATCATTATAAGAAATAAGCAGAGGTACACATGAAAATGCATTGGAAAGAACGTATAAAGGATACTGCTTTTTCATTGCATATAAAGGCTAAATTAGCTATAATGAGCAAAGAGATTCATTTGGGATATCTCACATATAGTAGTGAGATATCCCAAATGAAGAAGTCAGGAATGAATTTATAAGGTTGGTTGAAAATTACGAAATAATGAATTGCAAACTAAAATATTTTGTATTTTGCTCCTGCGCTGAGTACGGAAACATAAAACATCACAGAAAGGTTTGGACAAACGGATCATGAATCGTTCAAAGCGTGTAAATACAGTAGAATTATGGCGTTTTTTCTTCTGCATGGCAGTGCTGGGGCTTCATATCGGAGGCACCTTCGAGATTCCCTTTTTTACCGGAGGATATCTGGGGGTGGAATTTTTCTTCCTGCTGTCCGGGTACGGGATCGGAGTAAATTATCAGAAGCATATCCGTGATACAGCGTGGAGCAAAAAGCTGTATGAGCTGGGACTGTATATCGGCAGGCGATTGAAACAATTGTATCCGCTCTATTTCGCTGCATTGATATCTATGATTATAGTGCGGCTTTTGAACGGAGAGTGGAAAGCAGTGGAAGTGGTCACGCACTTGAAAAACGGATGGGCGGAGTTTCTCCTGATGCAGTGCGGACCTCTGGGAAACGAGGTGCTCATCAGCGCGGACTGGTATGTGGCAAGTGTCTTCTGGGGCGGGATCATTGTATTGCTTCTTTTGATCGTGACGGATAAGATCGGCGGATTATTAATATGCCCTGTGATCGGGATCGGCATCTACGCATATTATTTCAGGCTGATCGGCAAGATCGATGTGATCTTTTCCTATCATGCACTTCTTCGCGGGATTGCAGGGATCTGCCTGGGCGTGTTTTTGTGTTTTCTAATAAGTTCAATCGATGCGCGAAGAAAAAAAGCGCAGCAGGAGTATCCGGCGGATATATCAGGGATACAGACAAAGGACGGTGCGGCAGAAGTATTCGGCAGTCTGAGTGGAGAAGCGAAGGATAAGATAACCGATAAAGCAGATGCAGGTCGGGGGTTAAGAGAGAAGTGTCCGGAAAAACGCAAGGGTATGACTCTCGTCTGGTATATACTTGCTAATCTCGTCTTACTGGCAATCTTTATCTACACTTACAACGGACATCGCTGCTGGAAGGACTTTCTGGTGATCGCGTTGTACTGGATCAGTTTATTCTGGCTCTTCATGACGAAGATACAGTTTAGCGAAAAGACGGAGAAAGCATTCGGATGGCTCGGCAGGATCACCTATCCCATCTACATTTTGCATATGCCGGTATTGGAGCTGATCAAAATGCTGTTACATTGATGGAAATTCATTTTGTTTACGGAATGATAAAAGAGCGGTTTTGATCGGTTTTTCAAAGTCGGGAATACTGACAGGGAAGGGATGAATATGATTTACAATAGCATGTGGTGACAGCAAAGGAAAATCAAGTGATTCCGTTTTTTGACACAGAAAGGAGTTATTATGAAATTTAAATCAACAGACGAATTGGAACAGTTTCGCTTTCAGGATGCACAGATTCATTCCTTTTTGGAAAAGGATCAGGTGCTTTCCATGGAATTAGAGGCGGTGATCGTAAGGGGGAAACATCCGTTAAATGAGACCTATACTGACCGCTATGCGGATACGGTCTATGCCAGATTTCTCGGCGGTAAGATCGTGAGGGCTTTTAAAGAGGGATACCGTTATTATGATGCCAGTGATAAACTGGTGGAGGAAGTCCCGGATGAAGAGCTGGATGCTGCAGAGTCTGCCGGACTACGTAAGCTCTGTAAGGATGGGCATATATTTGTATTGGAATCCCCGAAGTCTTTAAAGGAAAAACTGGAAGAGCAGTTTCCGGAACAGATGGAAGAATATGCGGTTACGGCGAAAGAGAACGGCGAAAAAGTTGCCATTCTGGCAGTGGATGTGGATTCCGAGGAGGAAGAGAGGGAATTTACGTACTGGATGGCGATCGCGTATGATAAGGTGGTGCTGGAATGGGAGCATATGATGAATAAGCCGGAGCAGATGTAAAAATATAATACGAACGAATTTACTTGCCCGCTGATAATCGATAGGATGACTGGCACAAATTTGCGCTCACAGGTTAGATGTATCGAAAATGAAAATCATGAACCAATGAAAGGGAAGATTCTGTCATAAGCATAGGATACGAATGCCGTTAGTACAGCGGCAGGAATTTTTAAAATGATGTATAAATTATAAAAAAACAAGCATACTATCTCTTACAGGCGATCAGAAATGCATGACATTTCATGTCTGTTTTTCAAGTGCGAAAATGGAGTATCCGGCGAAAGAGATGCTTTCGGACGGATAACGGAGAGTTCAGTATCAGAACGCCGGGAAGTAAAGAGGGCTTCTGATTTTCTTATCATTTTTGAAAAACAGTAAGAAAAAATGGCGCCGGAGAATCTTCTCTGCCATCCTGCACCATTTGTTTTCTTACGGAACTAAAAATAGGAGGTAGTATGTTATGGCAGCTTTGACTTGTTATGCAAAGGCTTGCAGTTATAATGATGATTGTAAATGCTGTAAGGGAGATATCATGGTGGGAGGACGACATGCGGAATGCAGTAAGGATACCTGCTGTGATTCCTTTAGAGATCATGTGAGTGACCGTTTTTCCAATTCGTTAGATCACCCATGCCAGACGATCAGCATTGACTGTGAGGCAACCAACTGTGTCTACAATACCAATTACCGCTGCTTCGCTCAGGTTGTCAAGATCGAAGGATCCGATGCAGTGAGACGCGGGGAGACAGCATGCGCTACATTTAGCGAGAGATAATGGTTTTTATCATGGTACAAGACGGGTGGGAATTTCCTACCCGTTTTTTGCGCGATAAGCCCGTCAAGCGCATGTTATATTTATATGAACATGCATTTGGCGGGCAACGCGATAATCGAGAGGGGTGTCTTTTCCCAGCTCGATTCGCAAAGCACCTTTGGGATTATATTACACTTCACTTCCGGTGAGGATTTATGCTGGCGAGGATTTATCCTGTCGAGGATTCATCCTGTAAAGGTGCGTTCCGTTAGAACGAAAGATTGTAATTGCAGGGAGAGTATTGTAAAATAGAGTAATGGTTTTACACTATTTATGATCTTATAGAATTTATACGAGGAAAAACAATGATCAAGAATAAGTTTGGAATGTTTGTAGTTTATTGTGTGATGTTTACCCTGTTCTGGAATCTAATGGATTATGTACATGCGACGGTGATTATGAAAGGTGCATTTTCGTTTGACCCCGGGCGTAACCTGACAGAACCGCTTGCGATCGCAGTGGCAGTCGGCTATTTTCTGTATCTGCGTAAGAAAGATGATAAATAGCAACAGATTATTTTGACAAAAGGGTGCGGTAAGCGAATATGAATTTGTTTTTTATTCTGGCAATCGCCTGTGTATTATACTTTATCATGATCCTGCTCTATTGCGGCATGACAACGAAGTTTTTCTTCTTCTGGCTGTTTTTGGGAGCTGTTTTTGCCGGCCTTGGCTTTTTAAAAAGCAACCCGCAGGGAGGAGGAATGCTTTCGGTACATACTTTTTTGAAGGATAGCATCCACGCAGTTCCGATCTGGCTCAAGAGAGGATTTGCAGTACTGTTTATAGCAGGTGTCTGCGTCTTTGGTGTGACGGAGATCATGATCTTAAGCCAGTGCTTTGCAAAAGGGCGGGAGAATCTTGACTATGTCATTGTGCTGGGTGCCGGTGTGCGGCCGGGCGGGAATCCGAGCAAGGCCTTGCAGAAGCGATTGGACAAGGCTTATGAGTATGCCCTTCGCAATCCGGATACGATGTTTATCTTATCCGGCGGCAAGGGAGCCGATGAGCCGGTCAGCGAGGCAGACTGTATGTATGACTATCTTATGCGAAAGGGCTTTGATGCAAAACACCTGATCAAAGAAGATCGGTCCACCAGCACCAATGAAAATCTGAAATTCAGCAGGAAGCTGATCCCTGCGGGAAAAAGTGTGGGGATTATCAGCAATAACTTTCACATTTTCCGGGCGGTACATATCGCGAAATACTATGGATTCGAACAGGTCTGCGGCATCGCGGCCAAAGGAGATCTTCCCACGGCGATGAATAATTTTGTGCGGGAGTTTTTTGGCGTGATGAAGGATCTGGTGATCATGCGCAGATTATAGATCAACCGGGCAAAGGGATCAAAGCGGTCCCAAAAGCATTCGGGGAGAGCATCTCCGATTTTTGCTACAATTGACAGGTGCGAATGATTGAGGACTTACGAATAAAGGATGGGCTGATCAAACCAACAAAATCCGGATTGCCAATGATATGTGCGGTGTGTTTATTGACCGCTTCGGAAAGGATATCTCATTTCGGAAAGTGGATGAAGAACACAGCGAATTCAGCGTGGATGTGAATGTGAGTCCGCAGTTCTTCGGCTGGATCTTTTCCCTTGGAAGAGATGTCAGGGTAGTTGGCCCTAAGAAAGTAGTGGAGGAGATGAAAAAAGCAGCTAAGGAATTCCTGCGAAATCTTGAATAACGGAATTGAACATAAGCGCAAAAAACGATATACTATAATGAATAAAATCGATGTGATCTTAGACCGGCAGGAAGTGAGGAAAAGCTATGGGAATGTATGTAGATCCGGGGAATGAAAGTTTTCTGAGAGCGATCAGCTCTGATATATATATTGATAAAACAGAAATGCTTTCTATACTGAATAAAAGTATCGGAAAGGAAAAATGCTATTTTGCCGTAAGTCGTGCGAGAAGATTCGGCAAGTCTATGGCTGCGGGAATGATGGATGCATATTACAGTATAGGTTGTGATTCCAAAGAATTGTTTGCAAAACTCAAAATTGCGAACGATCCGGACTTTGTGACGCATCTTAATCGGTATCATGTACTTCATTTTGATATGGCGACCTTTTTGAATGAAGCAAGAGAGGGAGAGAATCCGATTGATCTGATGAATGAGATGATTCTGAAGGATTTCAGGAAGACTTACCCTTCAATGGTAAGTGAGAATATCAGGACGGTTCCGGAGGCTGTTTCAGAAGTATGGCAAAGTGACGGGAAGAGATTTGTGATCATCATAGATGAGTGGGATTGCGTGATCCGGGATGCAAAGAACGACCGGAAGCTGATCGCGGATTATTTAAAGTATCTGAGAGGATTTTTTAAGACGGAGGAATCCAAAAAATTTCTTGCTCTCGGTTATATTACGGGGATACTTCCCATCAAGAAGTTTGACGGGGAGTCCGCGATGAACAATTTTACCGAGTATACGATGATCTCACCCAGGAATCTCGCGCCCTATTTTGGATTTACCGACGAGGAGATGAAGCCTTATCTGGATCAGAGCGGGATGTCGCCTGAGGATATCCAAAAATGGTATGATGGATATATCATGGAAACTTTGAGAAAGGATGGGACATATTCTTATGTCCATATGTACAATCCCAATTCGATCGTGGATGCGATCACATTTCACAAGATAGATTCTTATTGGAAGAATACCGGAGCCTTCCGTTATCTGAATGATTATATCGGGAGAAACGAGGACGGGCTGAAGGATGCCGTGATCCGTATGCTGGCCGGAGAGGAGTATCCGGTGGATGTTGAGACATTCCAGAATGACCTTACCAGCTTTACGGGGAAGGATGATGTTTTGACCGCGCTGATCCATATGGGATATCTCGGCTATGATGTGCGGACAGGAAAGGCTTTTATTCCGAATGAAGAGGTAAGAGAGGTATTTAACAGCGCCATCAAAGTTGGTGACTGGAAGGACATCAGCGATGCACTGCGAAATTCCGACGCCGTATTGGAAGCAACATGGCAGAAAGACGGCGATAAGGTGGCACAGATGATCGCGAAGTCCCATCAGGATTATACAAGTATTTTGGAGTATCATGATGAGAACTCTCTGGCGCTTGCCATTATGATGACCTATTACACAGCGAGAAAACATTATGTGATCGTGCGGGAACTGCCGTCGGGCAAGGGTTTTGCTGACATCGTATTTCTCCCGAAAAGAAACAGTGACAAGCCTGCCATGATCGTTGAACTCAAATGGGATCAGGATGCCGATACCGCCATAAGACAGATTCATAGCAGGAATTATGTGGGAAAGCTTGCGGAGTATGGAGAAGAAATCCTTTTGGTGGGGATCAACTATGACAAGTCGGAAAAAGAGTATCACTGCAAAATAGAAGCGATTCAGCTATCATGAAGCAAAGGAGAGGAAACGGGGTGGTCCTAAATGGAACCAATAATGAATAATTGATCGATAAAGGAACATATAGGTTTTCTGTGTGATGAAAAGATTCTTGTCAGCGACAGGGATCTTTTTTTGTGACGATAGAGCAAATCCAAATGCCGAAAGGCAATACTGCGATGCCGGATACTTGAGCTGGCATTTTTAACGGGCACATTATCAATATAATGGATAGTATCAAGTGCTTACTTATTCCTTTGATATGAAAGTGATGACGGAAGTCTGCTGTGATAATCTCGAAGCAGTAGAAGATTATGTTTGCGGACCCCGCAGCAGACGTAAGGAGGACGAGACGCCGGAGGAAATAACGACACAGGAAGCGGAAGCAGAGCCGGAAGAAAAAACGTTGGATGATATAGCCGGCTGACAAATCATGCATCATCCGGGAGGTGAAAAAGATGGGACGATTTCTGTATTGGCTCAGACGCGGTAAACGTATCAGGGAGAAAAGATGCGAGCGGTGTTGTCTGACTTGTAGATTTTATGGGGAGTGTAGAGGGGAATAAAACGAAAGGCTAAAAGTGACATTTGAATCATTAAGGGTGTGATACACCGGCTAATAACTATGAAAGAGTATATTACCAAGGGCTTTGTATTGAATGATGATATGCAAAAAAATGGCAGACCGCTTGGAAAAGATTACTTTGATGAGATGACGGAGCGGATTCGTGAGATCAGAGCCAGCGCGAGAAGAGATATATGATTAGAGAAGATATCCTGCTAGAGTGTGTATACAAATAATAACCTAAGTATAAAAACGCCGCTTTTGGGGCAAAACAAACGCGAAAGCAGGAGAAAATCTTTCTGGCAAACCAAATTTCTGGTTTACTAGAAAGATTTTTGTGCTATAATGTATGGCAAAAGAAACTTAGGAGGAGAGTGCAAATGCTGATCGGATTTACCTTCAACAATTTTTGTTCTTTCAATATTGAAAGTGAATTCAGCATGGAAGCGCCTACAGGAAAGGTTAAGGCACGTTTCCCTGATAATTATTCATCCACGGATGCCGGATACGATCTTTTAAAGACCTCTGTTATCGTCGGCGAGAACGCCGGCGGTAAGTCAAATTTCATCGGGAGTCTGAGATTCCTTAAGAGTTTGGTGGATGTGAATTCGCAGGTTCAATCTGTAGGAGCATATGTTAATGCGACAAGTGCCATTACAGAAAAGAATCCGGTGCAAAGATTTGAGATTACCTTTGTTTCTGTTTGCGGGCAGATCTATAGATACGCGCTTGCCATCGATAAAGCAGGTATTAGAAGAGAAGCTCTCTATAAGCAAAACAAACGGAGAGCGGTTTTTTCATGTCTGTTTGCAGTTGAGCGTAACACAGACGGAAAGTATGAAAAGAAAGATGGGAAATTCGATGAGTTGTCGACTGTATTAAAGAACAGCAATAATAGCTATGGCCTATTTGTAAGTAAACTTGCGCTTTTAGGGAACAGGGATGCTACCCAAACGGTAAGGTGGTTTAAAGAGGTTCTTCTTCCGGGCACAGTACCTAAGGACAGGGAGAATGATCCTGCCGGAAGAGATTTGGATATAAAGGTCATGAAAGACCCTCGCTTTCTGGAAATCTTCCGCATGGTTGATTACAGCATTTGCAGCATAGAGGTGGATAATGACAAGCCTTATGGAAAATCACTTATTATCCGCAAAGATGCTGACGGGAATGAGATCAGGAGAGAACTTCAGCAGGATTCAACAGGTGTAAGGGAATTTTTTGCATGGGCTGTGCAGATATTCCGTGTAGTATACGAGAATAGGGTCGTCTTTGCGGACGAAATGGACAGAGTTTTGAATCCGATCCTCTCTGACAAAGTAATAGCATTCGTGAATGGGGTGGAGCATCATGGCCAGTTCATTTTCTCCACGCATAATGTACTGCATCTGAATCTGAAGACCTATATGAAGGAACAGATTTATTTTGTGACTAAGAGTAAAGACAGTTTAACATCGGAATTATATTCCTTGGCGGATTTTCCGGAAGTCAGATATGAGACTGCCAAGGTCTATGAGTTCTATATGAAGGGCATTTTGGGAGGTACGGCATTTGAGTAGAGAACAGCGTGTACTGAAGAAGCGGTACGCTATTTTCTGTGAAGGCGATACCGAATACAACTATATTGATAAGATGAGAAAGAAGCAGGGAGTGGAACTTGTCCTGAAACCAATCAACATGCATGGCGGAGGATATTCCAATTTCCTGCGTCAGATAAAGAAGGAGGCGCCGACAAACTACCTCGCGAAGTTTATCATAGTAGATGCGGACAGGATCGTAAAAGTTCCGGGAGAAAAAGAAAATTTTCTGAAGCCTCTGGAATACTGCAGGATTCAGAATGATAAGGGCAATACGCCCTTATTTATCATCGCTGACAATCCGGATTTGAGTATGTGGCATGTCTTCATGATGCAGATTACAAAGGTCAGGATGTAAAGAACTATATCGAGAAGATGTGGGGGTATAAGGATCTTGATGCTTTCAAAAACGACACGGAGGTTTATGAGTTTTTAAATACCGGGAAGAAGTCTTTTGAAAATCTGCTAAAAATTATACGCAGACAGGATAAACTGGTGAAGAACCGATATGAGATCAAGAAAAAGACTTTTGATATCAGTATCAGATCCACCATATTTAATCAAGATATGCTTGATCAAAGAGTCAGTAACATTGAAGAGTTCTTTGATGTGATTGATTGGTAAATGAAAGGTCTAATCCTCCAGCTATGCTGGGGAGAATAATCGGTTTGTGAAAGATAATTAGAGCACTTATCATAGACAAGAATGGCTTTGCAGCTATCTGCGCTTGAAGCAGTTTGGAACCGCAAACAGAGAAGTGGGAAGCGGATTCAAGAGTTGCAAATGTTAAAACGAATGCTTTCCTATTCTCGTGGCTTTGGCGAGCGCGGATTGTTTCAAACACTTGCAGAGGATCTTAAAAACTATGGAAAACAGATGAGCGAAGAGCAGAAGAAAAATATCGCCAATGTTTTGACCAATGAGTTCCCGGCAGGCTCCGGTAAGAAAACCTATTCAAAGTGTGTGTTTATTGAAGAGGAAGATGCGGATTATAAACCCTCTGCCACGTTCTTAGAAATGCTTGAAAATAAAGAGTTCTATCATATCATGGAAGAACTGATCGAATTCGGAATCAGCAGATATGAACGAGATTATAGAAAGAATTATGGAGATACGGATCTTGTGCTCTATCAGAAGTATACCTATGAAGATGTTTGCAGACTTCTGAATTGGGAGAATAACGAGGTGCCACTGAATATCGGTGGATATAAGTTTGATCGCAAGACAAAGACCTTTCCTGTTTTCATCAATTATGATAAGGCAGAGGATATCAGTGATACGATGAAATACGAGGATCATTTTATGAACCGGAGAATGCTCATTGCGATTTCCAAATCCGGTCGTAGCTTAGAGTCGGAGGATGTACAGAATTTCCTAAAGGCAAAAGAGCGAGGGATACGTGTAGAGCTGTTTGTCCGGAAGAATAAAGATGATAAGATATCGAAAGAATTCTATTATCTCGGTTCGATGACTGCGAGCGGCAGAGCCGAGGAGTTTGTAATGGCGAATACGAATAAGACGGCCGTGGAGATTGAGTGGATCTTAAATGAGCCGGTACGGGAAGATATTTACGAATACATTGTAAGCACATAGGAAGGAAAAAAGATGGAGACATTTACAGTTGACAGTATATTAGAAGCAGATTATGGATGTGAGGAAACAGGGAGAACCTCTCCCATGGCGGTTCTTAAGTTAATCAGTGATTCGGGAAATGGAGAGGAACGAGACGTGGAGGTTTCGGAAGAAATCCTTGCCAAAAGAGGGATTACAGAGGGAAAGAAAGTCTGTTTCACTAAGGATGGTGAGATATTAAAATATATCCATGTCGTGGCTGCCGTGATCTGCGCAGAAGAAAACGGAGAGAAAAAGATCTTCTCCACCGCAAGAGGATATGGAGAGTTTAAAGGATGGTGGGAATTCCCGGGCGGAAAGATCGAGCCGGGAGAAACACCACAGGAAGCACTGATCCGGGAGATCCGCGAGGAGCTTACAGCACAGATCGAAGTAGGAGATCTGCTCCGGACGATCGAGTATGATTATCCGGATTTTCATCTTTCCATGGACTGCTTCTGGGCGAAGGTGAGCGCCGGTAAACTGGTATTAAAAGAAGCTGAGGCGGCAAGATGGCTTACAAGAGGCGAACTGGATGAAATCAAATGGCTCCCGGCTGATCTGGAGTTGATTGGAGATATTAAGGAGAACTTTGATTTATGAGTACGATCAGATTTGACACAGCAGGTAAAAATGATATATCGGAATTGATCCGTTTGAGAATTGCATATATGATAGATGATTTTGGATCCATCAGTGATTATGAGCGTCAATGTATGGAAGAGCAGCTTCCGGGATATTTCGAAAGAAGACTTGGAAAAGAACTGATCGCATTTGTGGCAAGAGCGGAAGGGAGATTGGTTGCAGCGGCATATTTGCTGATCATTGAGAAGCCGGCAAATCCTTTTTTATCGAATGGACTGGACGGGGAAGTGCTCAGCGTATACACAGAGAATGAGTACCGTGGGCAGGGAATCTGCACACAGCTGATGAAGAATATGATCGAATATGCAAAAGAGAACGAATTGTGCCGGATCGACCTGATGGCAACGGATGAGGGATATCCGATCTATAAAAAGGTCGGGTTTGAAGATAAGGTGCAGAAATATATTGATATGCGGCTGGAATTGTAAATTAAATTGTTATGTGTGGTGTTTTTTTGCATAGCAATTATATAATGCTTCAAAGGGAATGTCTTATTTTGTTTTGTGCTATTTAGATGATAACTGATGTGATCCCGAACTAAGAGCAGAACTTCTTAAGGCATCAAAAAGAGGAGAAAAATATGAAACAGGAAACTATAGAGCGAATCAGAAAATTTACCGAGGATCGGGACTGGGATCAGTTTCATTCACCGGCAAATCTGGCAAAGTCAATCGTGATTGAAGCGGCGGAACTTTTGGAATGCTTCCAATGGTCTGATGAAGAATATGATTTAGAACATATCAAGGAAGAACTGGCAGATGTGATAGTTTATAGCCAGAATCTTTTGGACAAGCTCGGGCTGGATGCAGATGAGATTATCAATAACAAGATGACACAGAATGAAGCCAAATATCCGGTTGAAAAGGCTAAGGGAAAGGCGGACAAATATACTGATTTGTAGGAAAGACGGGATGGCAAAAATCACTGGAAGAGAGGAACCTTAATATCACCGATGACAGATTGTATTTCATCAAGGCTTTTGCTGCCTAAAGGTTACTAATATGGAGCAAATAACATATGACAGATCAAATTTCAAAGATCGGATACGATCTGAAGATAGAAGCAAAATATCATAATACGCTGGATATTGAGGGCTTTTCTCATATGATGAAAGATCCCTCTTATTGTTATAAGTTTTATTGGCTGGAAGCAATCGTGCAGCTTATTTCCGAGGGGATAGAGCAGACGACGTTTGATGCCGTGATCAATGAAATGATCTGTAATGCATGGTATTCGGTGAGGGAGTTTCATATTCATCTTTCCGGCATGCAGGCGGACGGGCAGGTGCGTGACGGACTGGAACGGGCGGTCATGAGGCTGACAGAACTCAGTGAGCTACCGGCAAATGCTTCGAAGGTGGAGATCAAAAACGCGATCAGAGAGCATGACGATGAGCTTAAGGCGGCGAAGGGACAGCTCACCAATATGGTTCCGTATCGTGCACTCGCAGGTTTTTTTGCGCGGGATGATTCTACGGTAGACTGGAACAGTGTGCGCAGGATGACGGCGTATATTGAGAAGATCAACCGGGATGTGGTGCTTCTGCCGTACACGCTTGGAGAATCCGGTAAGCTGAAGAAGGAGATTTATTTTCAGCCGTCCTGGATCGAGATGATTCAGGATAATACGGTTTCCATTCTCGGGTGGATTCAGTATGAGAAAGTGAAATGGCTGCAGAACAATAATCCGGAGGTGCCGGGGCTTGTATATAAGCTCGCTCCGATGGATGAGAAGATGCGGAAGTTGAATCATGTGCGCAAGCTCTGGGAGGGAATTCTTACATTCAGTGAAGTGAAGGATGTATTTACCGGAGAAGCGGTGATCCCGAAGCAGTATGATGTGGATCATTTTATCCCTTGGTCGTTTGTGATGAATGATGAACTTTGGAATCTGATGCCGATGGATGCGTCATTAAACAGTGCGAAAAGCAACCGGTTGCCGAAGTGGGATCCGTTTTTTGCAAGGTTTGCGCAAAATCAGTTTCTTTTATACGGGTTTATCCATGAGAAGGCGGGAATTCATAAATTGTTTGAGGCCTGTTACCGCGATAACCTGCATTCGATCTGGGCAGGACAGGAATTGTACCGGAAGGGAAATTCAAAAGAGGAATTTTATGGTATTCTGGAGAGGAATATGAGACCGGTTTACGATTCGGCGAGACGACAGGGGTATGAGATCTGGAGCAGGGGATAGACGAGATATAAGAAATATTGCCAAAGGAAATGAGATGAGTAGATTAAAAGAACTACTGAAGCTTGCAGACGATATAAGACACCGCTTAATGACGGGGACGCAGTAATCACGCCGGCATTTAACATGTGCTAAATTATGAAACGGCAGTCCTAAAAAAATCAAAAAATACTATTGACTCTCACGTTACGTGATGGGCTACGATATCTTCATCAGGAAGCAGGAGGATGATCATAATGAAAACAGTCAAAGAAGTATCAAAGCTTACAGGTATCTCGGTGCGCACGCTTCATTACTATGATGAAATCGGTCTTTTTAAGCCCTCAGAAGTAACGGAAGCAGGATATCGGCTTTATGACGATAAAGCCCTGGAAAAGCTTGGTCAGATACTGGTATTCCGCGAGCTGGATCTTCCGCTTGCAGACATTAAACTCATTATGGATAATCCTGATCTTGATTGTAACAGTGTTTTGGCAAAACAGCGTGAAATGCTCTGTCTTAAAAAGCAGAGACTGGAGCGTATTATTGCCAATCTGGACAATATGTTGAAAGGAGATCGTAGTATGGACTTTACTGCATTTAATGAAACGGAACTTCAGACAATGTTTTCAGATATGCTGCAGAATTTGAATGAATCTCAGAAACAGATTTTCATTGATCATTACGGCAGCATTGAAGCGTGGGAGAAACACCTGATGGAGAGTGCCTCAGATGAAAAGGTTCAGAAGAATTTTGCAAAAATGGTTGAATGGTATGGGGACAAGGACGCTGTCAAAGAATCCATGAAGAATCCGCCCGGATCAGAGGTGTTCAAAGCATATCAGAAGAGGATCGACAGTATCTGCAGGAAACTGTTTGATCTGAGGGAGACGGATGTGAATTCTTTTGAAGTCAGACAGCTGATCGGTGAATATGATTTTGTGGCAAAGCAGCTCTATCAGGTTGAGGATGCCAAACCGCTTCTGATGGATATTGCAAGAGAATATCGGGAAAACGATGAATTGGCGCAGGGCGTGGATTACGTTTACGGGAGCGGAGCTGCAAAATATATAGGCGGAGCGATCGAAGCATTTTATACATCGCCGGGATTTTTCAAGTAATACGTTATAGGTAATTGCGAAACACTTTTTTTCAGGTGCTCGAGTTGTGTAATATGCATAATTCCGGCAACAGACCCTCGGAAAACGTCGGTACTTAGGTGCTGTATTTTAGCACCTTATGTACCGCTACGTTTTTCATGGAGCGAGAGCGTGTCTGTAGAGGAATTGTGCGTAGTGCATAACGAGGGATTGTCAATAACATAGTTTCGCAAACGTCTAAGTAATACGTTAATATGCGGGGATACTTACATCGTGTCATAGTAAATAGTTTGCTTCGTATCAGCAACATTGATGTGTGTGTAACTCTAAATTCTTATCCGGGACATTGTAACTGAACTGAGGGGCAGGAGATGAGTGCATGAGGATATTGGCGATTGATGATGAAAAAAATTTGTTGCAGGTTCTGACAGATACTTTACACAGAGTCTGCGAGAAAGAAGATACGATCGTCGCTTTTTCAAAGGCTAAAGACCTTGCAAAATGCGAAAACAAGACCTTTGATGTAGCGTTTATAGACATGAAGCTGGGATATCTGAGCGGGGTGGATTTCGCACAGGAGCTTTTAAGGTATTCCCCGCATTGTAATATTATTTATGTCACGGCTGACGATATGGTTCATGCCAGTGTTTTTCAAACAAGACCGAGCGGCTATGTGCTTAAGCCTTATACGGATGATGAGATCCGGGCCGAACTGGATAACTTACGTTATCCGGCTAAATAACCCAAATTATTACTACTCCTTTCCTATAATACAGCGGCACCCTTAATAAGGGTGTCGCTCAGACTGTAGACTGCCACAGTTGTGACAGCCTTGTTTATTAGTTTAATCCACTGATTTTATCCGGTATGAGAAAGGTTACTTCTCCCATGGACATCGGACCTACCTCTCCCTGTGCAAAATAGATATTCAGCTGATCGTTCTCATCCATATAAAACTGTGTACGGTCTGAAATGGATTTGAAATCATCTTCAGGCATATCGCTGTCGATCCAATAACTTTTATTTTCATCTTCCTTCATTTCTTTTCTCATTTGTTCTGCGATGTAATTGCTGATCTCAGAAAACCTGACATCTTTGTCACTTGGATACAATTGATCCCAGGTGATCCTTTTTCCGCTTTGCTTGTCAACTGTATAAAATACCGCATGTGAATAGCTGTCCGCAGATGATTCGCAGATGCTAAGCTTTATGCTAAGCCAGCGCGCATTGTCGGTGATGGTCTGTGTCTCGACATTTGTGGTTTTTACGCTGTTTTCTCTGGCAACTTCTTCCTTGAAGGTTTTGATCATTTTATCTGTTGTGGCGGTTATCTCCACATTGATCTCGTCTGCCGTTTCCTGTGCGGCCAAAGAAGCAGGATCATTGGCAGTCATATCACCGGTTACGATCCCATCGGCTTTTATGTTGGCGTCATGCCTTTCATCCTCATAATGGTATTCCCGCAACGTTACCAGCTTAAAATAAGTACCAATGACCGGTAAACCCTGCAATGCTTCGGCTGCGTTTGAATTGATATTGGGTATGGCAATGCTGATCGCAAGGACCGCAGCGGCTGCGAGGCCGAAGCCGTGGGCCGGAGTAGTTCTAACGGCTTTGCGGCGTGCTGTTTGAGGACTTTCTGCCTCTAAGATATAACGATCGTCGATTCCGTTCATTCCTGTCAAAAAATCTTCTCTTTTCATTCATGATCCCTGCCTTTCTTTCTTTTTTTCTTCCTGCTCAAAAGCTTTGCGGCATTTTTTGCGCATTCGGTGAAGCATGACCTTTACATGACCTTCGCTAAGTCCGCAAAAATCAGCTGTTTCGGAAATGCTATCCATGTAAAAATACCGTCTTACAAATACGATTCGTTCGCTTGTCGGAAGCGTGTCCAGAAAGCGGTTCAGTATTTGTGAGATATACAGATTGTTTACGGAAGATTCGGAAAAGTCCCTGCCGTCTCCGATGATTTCATCGATCTCATCCAGAGATTGGGCCATAATCTGCACCTGCCTTTTTTGGGCATTTTTGGCTTTTGTCATGTTCAAAGCATTGTTTCTGGCAAGCTTTGCCAAATATGCCTTAAGCGAAGCAGGACGGTTCGGAGGAATGGATTCCCACGCCTGATACCATGTATCGTTCAGACATTCTTCGACATCCTGCGTATCTTTTAATATATGATATGCGATGTGGGAACAGAGCTTTCCGTACAAACGAGGCAGCGTTTCCAACACAGCTTCCTCTCTGTCGAATAACTGCTCCACGATCTCCAGTTCTTTCATTTTGCTGTCTCCTTATCGTGTAAAATCAAAAAATTGCCTTGTGATTGGTTTTATCGATGCATCTATTATATAAGACAACAAGAGAAAGGAAAAGGTTACAGGTTTTTTTACAAAATCAATGTTTTTTTAAAGTTCATCGTATATAATAAATTTGTATTAGATACGGAACTTAATGTAATGGTACCTGGTACCATTAACTGAAGACTAAATACAGAAGGGTGTTTTTTAATTATGAGGGCGGAAGATAAATCATTTTATTTTTTAGCAACTCCAAGTTATTACGATATTCCTTTCTTTCAAAGAGCTTATGTTTGGAGTGAGGAAAACTGGAGTGAGCTTTTTAACAATCTTACAAGTAAGAATCAGAACCATTTTTTAGGTTCAATCATATTAAAGAATGAATTAGCTGCAGCTGGAAGTGTTGCTAGATTTTCTGTTATTGATGGACAGCAGAGATTGACTACTTTAAGCATTTTGCTAAGAGCTTGCTATGATCATATTGTAAAGAATGCTGCAAGCTACAACTATGATGAATCAGATGTTAAGACTTGTCAGGTTCAGATGGAAAGTATTTTGTTTGTACCGGAAGGTGGAATAAAGAAAAAACTTCATGTCAAAATAAATCATTCCCACTTAGATAAAAAGGCTTTTGAAAGTGTTATTAATGGTGAACTTGATACTGATGATAGATGGGAAAAATATACCAATCTTGATGATGGGGATACCACTAGTTCAATTATTAAGGCATATGCATACTTTAGGGATGAGTTGGAAGATGTAAGCCAGGAGACAATTGATTATATATGGGAGCTTCTAACGGTTGATAGGATTAAGTTCTTGGTAAATATTGATCTTGATGTAAATGATAATGAACAGGCGATATTTGATACCGTTAATTCAGCTGGTGTAAGGCTTTCAAGTGCTGATACTATAAAGAATCTTTTGTATCAGAGGTATGTGGAGTTATTAAGGACAGACGATCCTACTACAGTAGATGAAAGAGCTGTTTCCGAATATAAAGAAACATGGGTAGATGCATTTGTTTCGGATGAATCAATTAATGCCTATTGGGAAACACAGCGTCAATATGGTCGTATGAAGAGAAGTAATCTTGAGACTTTTCTTCATGCTTTTGCTGTCGTACAGGGATTCTTTAATCCGGCAGAAAACAACATGGCAGATTTACCTCAGGAATACAGAAAAAAGATTTCTAAGATGGATATCTCTTCGATAGAGGCTTTCTTGAAAGAACTGCATGACTATGCAGATGTGTTTAGAGAATACTTTTCTAATGAAGATAGTTTACTTACATATGATGATTATGTAGGACGTATTTTTAATATCTCCAATGTGCTAGAAGTATCTACATTCCATCCCTATTTATTACAGCAATTATATTTTTTTAAGAATGGTAGCATCGAAGAGTCGGAAATAAAAGACAGATTCTTTGTTTTAGAAAAGTATATTGTTCTTAACGCCATTTGTAAGGGTAGTACTAAGAACTATAACAATGAATGTCTGCAATTAGTAGATGAAAGAAAAACACCGCAGGAAGTTTTAGAAGCTTGTCAGTATATCTCAGAGGGTTATTTTGTAAATGGATTGCGCCGTATGACTACCAACAAGTTGCCGACATTGCTTTTGTTCTGGATAGAGTTGTACCAGAGAAATCTTCTAAATGTAGATATCAAGATTCTAAAGTATGAATACACTCTTGAGCATATCATGCCACAGAAATGGGCTCAAAACTGGTACGATGTTCCGGTTTATGATATGGATGAAAACGAGGTAGAAGATGCTGATGAAATAGAGCGTGTAAGAAGTCATGCAATTTATGAAATCGGTAATATGACGCTTCTCAATTCAAAGCTAAATACTTCTATTAGTAACGGAAACTTTACAGATAAGATTAACGGTAAAAATGGACGTAAAGGTATCAAGGATCTTGCAGATATTAGGCTTACAAGGAAGGTAATTGATAATAATTCTGATTGGAATGAACTTAAGATTTATGCCAGAACGGCAGAATTAGAGGCAGAGATTCGCAAAATATGGGATGCCGAAGAACTTCCGGTAGAAGCTATTAAAGTAGTTGCTGAGTCTGGTGGGCGAAAGAAAACTCGCTTTGCTTTTTGGAAAAAAGCTTTACCGGTAATACGTGAAAAGAACAAATATGAAATGTTTACGAATGTGAACCCTTCAACATCTAATACGGTGTCTGGTTATTTTGGAATTGGAGGTTTTCATATTTCATGTACGGCAAACTACGATAAGACACGAGTAGAGTTTATTTTAGATAAATCTGAGGCAGAACAAAATAAAAAGGCTTTTGATATTCTGTATACGAATAGGCAGGCGATTGAGGATTCTTTAGGCGTTAAGCTGTCTTGGGATAGATTGGATGAGTACAAAATGTCCTGGATCTATTACACACTTGATGATGTTAGCATAACCAATAAAGAGGATTGGGATAAGATGGCAACCTTTTTGGGCGAATGGAGTGATAAATTCCGCAAGGTAATTGTTCCATATCTGGTTGATGAATTCTCGCAGGATTCTTCGGAATTAAGAAGCCCAGAGGAGATTGCAAGATTACAGAAAATTGCAGAAATACTAAGATCTTGGACTGTAAAAACTGAAGCTGTAATAGACAATATAGATAAATGTAATAGAACTTGTACGAGATTTACAACTAAAATAATGTCAGAAATCTTGCCAGATATACCAAATGCTCCAAGCGGATGGAATACGGATAATCATTACTTCTATGAAATAGTTAATCGTAATGGAAAAGACATTATGATCCAGCTCAGTTTAAGTTCCAGAAATGCTTCAACAGAGTTCTTATCTATAGCTGATAGGATTAATGAGATAGTAGCCATGAAGCAGGCTAAGAAAGATTGGCAATGGTGGAAGATATTTAAGACTACTAAGATACAAGTTCCTGATGATCTTAATGAAAGTAAAATTTTCTCCGGATTAGACAATGCTCTGTTAGAAGTACAGAAATTTGAGGAGGATTTAGCAAAGAGATTAAACGATTAATTACAAGGTGGTGAACGTAATGGTACCTGGTACCATTAACTGAACTGTTCATTGAAATGCTCGCGGACCGTCTGCCGGAGTATATCCGCAATTCATTGGCCAAGTCAGCGATGGCAGCGTAAGATACCTATCTGATTGCCTGTATTATTGAAGTTTCAAGGTGCAAAACCCATTTTTGATATGGGAAGTTTTAGTAATGTAACTATAAACAGATTATAGGACTTTTGTTTGATTAGGCAGGTGATGATATGATTGACAAATATCCGGTTATCACATTATGTGGAAGTACAAGATTTAAAAATGAGTTCATGGAGGCTCAGAAGCGGCTGACTCTGGAAGGTAATATCGTTATATCCGTTGGATTATTCGGCCATTCAGGGGATGCCGAAGTCTGGGACGGCATGGATGAAGGGACGCTTTCCCAGACAAAGAAAATGCTGGATGATATGCACAAACGTAAGATTGATATGGCCGACAGTATCTATGTGATCAATGTGGATGGGTATATCGGGGAGAGTACAAGGTCGGAGATAGAATATGCGAAAGCGCATGGAAAGGAAGTAAGATATCTTGTAGAACCTGAGACAGAGCAGGAGCATTATTTGTTTGTGATTCGTGATTATCTACAGAAACGGAAGATTGAATATAACGCTGATTCGATCGAAAGCATCAAGGCAAGACAGACGGGTAAGCATTTTACAATCAATGAGCACGTTAAGGCGATGGTGTATTCGCTTTTGACGAACCAGACGGTATGGAGTCGGATTGTTCCGTTACTGCCTTCAATAGACAAGGTATTTCATAATTATGATCCAAAGTACATTAAAGCGCACGATCCGGATGACTTTTCGGAAGAAATTTTTTATTTGAAATGTGGAAATATGAGCACCCGAAAGCAGATGAGAGCCCTGAAAGGGAATATTGAGATTCTTGAACGGATAGCGGAGGAATACGGTTCTGTTGATACATACATTGCAGGAACGGATAGTAAAGAAGTGGTGGAGTCATTTTCTAAAGCAGGTTCCGAGTATAAGCTTGGCATGATGGGAGAGGCGTTAGTCTGGGAGTATTTGCGGAATGTCGGCATTGATGGAGTAAAGCCGGATTCGCATATCAGACGGTTCTTGAGCGGGAATCGGATGGGAGCACCGCTTATTTCATCTCCGGCATCTATGGAGGATGTGTATCGGCAGGTGGATCATTTGTCGGAAAAAACAGGATTGTTAAAAGCAGAGGTTGATAATCTGATCTGGAGTTTCTGTGCAGATGGGTACGGAGAGATTTGTACTGCTAATCCGCATTGTGAGAGGTGTCCGATCAAGGATAAGTGTCAAAGATAATTAAGTACATACATAACAGTACCGTATACTGTTACAGGAAAAATTGTTTGCCGAAAGGAGTAATCAATGAATCCATCTTATTCAGATTGCCCATTTAAACTGTATTTACCAAAATGCGTAAGACTCGAAGACCAGTTGAAGATTTCCTATAAATTTGAATATAGAAAAGATAATGCGGAGAAAACGATGTTCTATGAAGCTACTCTTACAGATAAGCTGAAGGTGGTGCATCGGAACTCGGATAATAGAAAGATTTTTCCACTCAGATTTATGTCGCAGCAGGTAATAACGATTTTTGATTATCCAATTGGCAAAAAAATAATTGTTACAGGTGCTTTATTGAAGCTGGTTTTCTTGTCTGACAGGGGCAACAAGACAGAAGTTTTATTTCAAATAATGAATCTGGAACAATGTAAACTCTTGGATGTTTCAAACTATGCAATGAGCACCGAAGAAAAGCAATTATACGCACAAGAGTCTGCCGCGGGAGTAAAAGATAATGCAAGAAGTTCTGAAAGAACGGAACAATATGCAGGTGAGGTATCTAATCTAAATGTTTCTACCTATGGAGGTGGTTTGAAAACGACGGATTTACCTGGGCTCGAGAAGTATCGCAATGCATTGAAGGCTGAAAAACTGTTTTTAATGCATGAAGGAGGCAGACAGTATAAGGTAACCAATGGAAAACTGATTTCCGGTGTGAAAGGTATTTTTTCATATATTTTTGATTTGGAAACAGAGCTTCACATATCTGATGATGCCCCTATCCAGCTATCTACAGGTGGAGCAAAGACTAGTGGAAGTGTTTTAATGTGTGAAGACTTCCAGATTATTGTACAGCTGGAGGGAAATATTGGAGAACGCGTTGGAAGTGCAATGATCAGTGTTGAACCGTGGAAATTGCTTGAAGCTTTGGAGGATCGTTTACAAAATTCCATAGACATCAAAGGAAATCGTCTGGTTTCAAAACTTATGAATGAAGGACCGGGGCTTTCAACGAATAAGCCGGTAAATCAGATTCCAAAAGGACAAGAAGCGGTTATTGCAAAAGCGATGTCAGATCCGGTGTGTATAGTATGGGGACCTCCGGGAACGGGAAAGACGCATACGATGTCTGAAATGGCGATTAAATTTGTGGATGCAGGGAAAACAGTGCTTATAGTTTCTCATAGCAATGTATCTGTTGACGGTGTCGCTAAAAAGATAGATGAATTGTTAAGACAGAAGAATCAGGAAGAACTCTTGAAAGCAGGAAAAGTTCTCAGATATGGATATGTGAGAGATGAAGAACTTAACAGAAATGGGTATGTTAATTCCTTCTATTATGCTGTAACGAAAAATCTAACACTGAATGAAAAGTTGGATAAGCTGCAGGACGAATATGACAATATAAAACGTTTCAAGGGTCTGGATTCTCATAAAATTATTGAAATTAGAAGAGAAATCAGTAAAATCAGAAGTGAAATCAGGGAGCAGGAGCAGAGATATGTTTCTAACGCTTCTATTGTTGCGACTACAATTTCCAAGGTTGTTATCGATAAGCTTTTTGAAGATAAAAAATATGATGTTGTAATGTTTGATGAGGTTAGTATGGCCTATGTTCTTCAGGTTGTTTGTGCAGCAACATTTGCCAGAGAACATTTGATTTGCGTTGGTGATTTTATGCAGCTGGCACCTATTGCACAGTCGAACGCAAGAGAAACGCTGTGCGAAGATGTATTCAGTTTTCTTGGAATTAATCAGTATGGGAAACCCTATTACCATCCATGGCTTGTTATGCTGGATGAACAGAGACGTATGCACCCTAAGATCTCAGCTTTTGCAAATCAGTATGTTTATAGCAGACTTTTGAAAGATTATGTATCTACGCATACAAGTAGGGATAAAATTGTTGATGCTGAGTTATTTGGAGGACATGCAATCGATTTGATCGACACATTTGGAAGTTACTGTGCATCATCAAAAAATGCGGATAATTCCAGATTTAATATATTGAGTGCATTGATTTCATTTTCGGCAGCATTAAAAACAGAACCAAATGTGAACAATGTCAGTATTATTACACCATATGCGGCACAGACCAGGCTGATTCGGGCAATGGAATTGGATTATAGGAAGTCAGGAAAGACGGAAATAAGATGTGCTACAGTACATCAGTTTCAGGGTTCGGAGAGTGATGTTGTTTTCTTTGATGCAGTGGAAAGCTATCCGGGAAAGAAAACGGGAGTGTTGATGGGAAAAGATTTTAATTCTATTCTCAGGCTGATAAATGTTGCAGTGACCAGAGCAAAAGGTAAGCTGGTTACTGTGGCAAACACAAAATTTTGGGAGAATAATTTCAAAGGAACATCACATACTTTCTATCGATTGCTCAACTATCTTTCGGAAAATGGAAATGTTATTAAGCATGCAAAGGATCAGACTTTGGAAGAATTGGTTCGTATACTTTCTGTTAAGGAAGGACCGGAATTTTACCTTCATCCAGAAGAATATATGACGCAATTTAGATATGATATTGAAAAAGCGAAGGGAAAGATTGTAGTTTCTCTTCCGACAGGCTATTTAGATCCAAAATACGAAGCAGATATTTGTATATTACTGGATAATAAGAAGAAGCAGGGAATACAGGTTTTGATAAAGTGCAATGATTGTGCCAATCTTCCTGACAGGTGGAAAAACTATACACGGGATACAGTGAATGCGGTTTTTCCGGTTGTAATGATAGATGATCGTATTACATGGTACGGAGTTCCGCTCGCAGATTGGACATTTATTGATGGAAATAGCAGTTACAGGACGGTTTGTCCTATTGCGTGTAGAATAAAAGGAGAACACACAGCGGAGATGATTCGTTCTTTGGCAAACTTGGAGTATGGAGAAACAGCGGACGGAAGATTGCAATTATTGTCAGGCTCTGAAAGCTTTGGGACAGATCAGGATGAACCGTCAGGATTGGCAGCTTATGTAGTTGAAACGAAGAAATGTCCTATTTGCAAGAATCCGTTAAATATGTCAAAGGGAAAAAGTGGAAAGACTATTTTATGGTGCAAAGAATGTAAAAAAACATCGCTTCTTTCTCCGGACGACATTAATCATTATATGCTGATAAATCATATCAAATGTCCACAGCATAGATGTGAAATGACTGCAAAAGTTGGACGATATGGATTATATATTAAATGTGACGCAGGGCATTATGTTAAGCTGGAGGAAATTTGAGGGGTGTAAATGCAAAAAGACTTGGACAGTGTCAGATTGCGAAGGGAAAAAAGTATTGATTTTATCACGGACAAATGTTATTATACTATAGTTAGCGAAAACTAACCACAATTAACGAAAAGTATAAAAGGGGGATGGGATA
The DNA here is from genome assembly GCA_015056815.1 of Lachnospiraceae bacterium. GTDB lineage: Bacteria > Bacillota > Clostridia > Lachnospirales > Lachnospiraceae > SIG333. The sequence goes on from SVFN01000003.1 coordinate 65,735, forward strand.
TATGAAAAAGAGCAGTTCATCGGAAAGAGACTATTTTTGGGGGCTGACGGTTAGTGCTCTCTATTCTTGAATACCATAATGATCATAACCGCAGGTACAGAGGACGCAAGAATTTATAAGAGTAAAGTAACAATGTTTTTTGGAGCAAAACGGGCAATATGGAGAAAGAAGTGTAGATAATGAATAATCAGAATGTTATTAGTGTAATCATACTGCTGGCGATTATCGCAATAGCGGTATACGGGACTGTGAAAAGGATCCGTTTCGGATCATCGTGCTGCGGAACAAAGGAGCCCGCGGCCAAACGGGTAAAAGTCAAAGACAGAAACAAAGCCCATTATCCTTACAGGTATGTATTAAATGTTGACGGTATGCACTGCACAAACTGCGCCCGCCGCATAGAGAATACATTTAATAAAACGGAAGGAAGATGGGCTGTTGCGGATGTCGGCCAAAAGAAACTGATCCTGCTCTCAAAACATGAGGAACAGCAGAGCGACCTGATCAGTCTTACGGCTCAGGCAGGATACACGATGATCTCCTACAATGAGGAATGAAAGTAAAATAACGAGGGAGGCATTTAAAAGCAATGAAAAAGTTGTCGGAACTAAAAATGGACACAGAAGGGATAATTGCGGCGGTAATGTCCCGGATTTATAGTCGCGATCCTGTATGATGTGTTGATCCGTTCCCTATCATTCATGATTCTTCATACAAATTCCCGACAGAGGTTAATAGAATCGCGTTATGCTGAACAGAAAGCATTTTGGAGGGAATGTCAATAGATTTGCTTCTTCTTGTAGCTACTGCAGAAATCTCCCACCTCTTTCTTTATGATCTTAGGGCTAACACTCGTGACTTCAGTCATGAGATACAGCCCTTTTTACACATATATTTTACTAATTACATAATATCTCGTAAAAATGTGGTATGATAATACATACAGGACACTTGTTCCAAGTCTTAAGAAAGGATAAAACTGTATGTATCTTACTGTTAAACAACAGATTAAACACCTGTCAAAAGATGATTATCGTACCATCAAAGAACTCTGCCATATCGCAAAGAACCTGACCAATGAAGCTATATATAACGTCCGGCAGTATTATTTTACTGAGGGTGAGTATCTGAAATATGAGAAAAACTATGTTCTTTTAAAGAACAGCGATAATTACAAGGCATTAAATTCTAATATGTCACAGCAGATACTCAAAGAAGTAGATGGCAGTTTTAAGTCATTCTTTGGACTTCTTAAGCTTGCTAAAAAAGGCAAATATTCTTTTAAAGACTGCAAACTGCCTCACTATATGCCAAAAGATGGTTATGCAACCTTAGTCATTGGCTTTGTTAGGCTTAATGGTAATAAACTTACATTACCTTTTTCTCAAAGCTTTAAGAAAACACATAAATCTGTTGAACTAACGATACCACCTATACTTGCTGATAAGAAGATAAAAGAAATACGTATCATTCCTAAAGCGAATGCCAGGTTCTTTGAAGTTCAGTATATTTACGAAGCTGAATGTATTCAAAGAAATCTGAATAAAAACAATGCACTGGCAATTGATCTTGGAATAAATAATCTCGTAACAGCAGTATCTTCTAATGGAAGAAGCTTCATTATTGATGGACGTAGGCTTAAATCTATAAATCAGTGGTTCAATAAAGAGAATGCCCGTCTTCAGTCAATAAAGGATAAGCAGAACTTCGGTAAAAAACCTACAAACCGTCAAAAAGCTATAGCCAGAGACCGTAACAATAAGGTTAACGACTATATGAACAAAGCAGCCCGTATCATAATCGATTACTGTATCAATAATAATATAGGTGTTCTTGTCGTTGGCTATAACGAAACATTTCAGCGTTCTTCTGATATTGGGAAATCCAACAATCAAACCTTTGTTAACATCCCATACGGAAGGTTACGTGAAAAGCTTGAATATCTTTGCAAGCTTAACAGCATCGAGTTTGTAAAGCAGGAAGAATCCTATACATCAAAAGCTTCCTTCTGGGATAAAGATGTTATCCCTGAATACAATAATGACAATCCCAAAACATATACTTTCAGTGGCAAACGTGTGTACAGAGGTCTTTACAGGACATCTGACGGATACACATTTAATGCCGACATAAACGGTGCATTAAATATACTACGCAAAAGTAGCGTTGTGGACTTATCAGTCCTATACGGTAGAGGCGAAGTGGACACGCCCATAAGAATAAGGGTTGCCTAGTAATAGGTGGAAGCTTAAATACCAAACTTCTTAAACGGAGATATATTTCTCCTAGAAGCTCGTCACTTTAGTGATGAGAGGTTCACAATGGAATTGAACATAAGTACAAAATCCGATATACTATAATGAATAGAAATAACAGACTCGGGAGAAGAGAATGGATACTGATGAAAAAAGCGCTTTGATCCACGAAGCGTATCAAAAGTGCATGAGAATACGGCTGAAAAACGAAAAAAACCGTCTGCGCCAAAAGGCAATGATCAGGGTTCAGAAGAGGATGTTCGGAAAGGCTGTGCTTACGAAACAGGAAAGAGAGGCCTTAAAAGCAAACATATCTTTCAGGACAGCAGTGGAAAAAGAACTGTCAAAATTTCAGGAATACCAGAGGCTGGTTCGCCATCCGGAGATTTTTCTCCAAAAAAGAGAAACTATTTATATTCAGAACCGGGAACTGATCGAGAAGATGTATGAGGACGGATACCGGAACTTTCTCAAAAAAGATTTTGTCAGGTATCAGAAAGAAGAAGTAAGGATTCAGGCGGAAAAACTGCTGGAGGATTATATCCTGTCCAACGGTTACTCTGATCCGGAAGAACTGGCAGTGGCGGAAGGCAAAGAAATCTGTGGAAACTGCGTAAGACTGTTAAAGCGTTATTTTTCAAGGCGGGTCATTTGGGTGATGGAACCGGATCATGACAGCAGGCGCTATGTCAAACGCTGGAAAAAATCGGAACTGAGTATGGACAACTTCACACTGTTCCGGGATGGACTTCCACTCAATGATCCTTTTATGACGTGGGAAAAGTATTATTGCGAAATGGTCATGGGCAAAGAAGATTGTTTGAAGGAAGAGATCTGTCGGTCCATTATCAGGAAGCTGGATCGGGAAACAACCGGATTAAGCAACCGCAAGTATATTCTAAAAGAACTGGAAGAAAAAACAGAAGAAGCAGTTGCGCGGACGGAAGGCTTCTTTCCGGAGGAGGAGATAAACAGGCAGTTTACGGAAGAAACGATCTGGGATCTCATGCGTAAGAATCCCCACTATACACTGCTCATGCAGGAACTGGATCAGATTTGGGAGGAAGACAGGCGGCTCAAAAACGTCATGCTGGATCATATCCCTGACCGCTATATTGACCTGTTTCCGTCAGCAAGAAAAATCAAACGTAAATTCATACTGCATATCGGACCGACAAACTCCGGTAAAACGTATGCGGCAGTACATGGAATGTTACAGGGGAAAACCGGGATATACTTAGGACCGCTGCGTCTGCTTGCTTTTGAGCAATACGAGAAGATCAATGAGATGGGATATGCCTGCTCTCTTTTGACCGGAGAGGAAGAGATCCGGAAGGAAAATGCACCGTTTCAGGCATCTACCGTAGAAATGATGGATATTCGCAAACGCTATGACACAGCGGTGATCGACGAAGCTCAGCTGATCGCAGACTCGTTCCGGGGAGGAGCATGGACGGCGGCAATCCTTGGCGTGAATGCAAACGTAGTCCATATCTGCGCAGCACCATATGCCGGTAATCTCCTGATCCGGCTGATCGAGGAATGCGGGGACGAGTATGAGATCATGAGGCATGAAAGAAGGGCAGAGCTTTCCTGTGATGAGGAACCATTTGTCTTTCCGGAATCCGTAAAGAAAGGAGATGCACTCCTTGTCTTTTCGCGCAAATCCGTTCATAGCGTAGCGGTTCAGCTGCAGCAGAGAAAGATCCCATGCAGTGTCATTTACGGAGCATTGCCCTATGATGTGAGACACGAAGAAGCAAGAAAATTCTCAGAAGGAGAAACAGAGGTACTGGTTGCAACAGATGCCATCGGGCTGGGACTGAATCTCCCGATCCGCAGAGTTGTTCTTCTGGAAGTGAAAAAATATGACGGAATACAGACACGCCTTTTAGAAGCCGGAGAGGTTCAACAGATCATCGGCCGGGCAGGAAGAGTCGGTATCTATGAGACCGGATTTTTCAATGTGGAGCAAAGCTTTTCAAAGGAGGATATCCGAAAGAAAGCCTCACGGGAGATTGCGGAGCTCAAAACAGCGCGGATCGGTTTCCCGGAGACACTTTTAGGAATTAACACAAGCGTCTCTGATATTTTAAGCAAATGGAACGAGATTGAGCCGCAGGAAGGCTTTTTAAAGGCATCCGTAGAAGGGGAGATCCGTCTGGCGAAGATGCTGGAAGAGATCACGGATGATAAAGATCTCATCTATCGGTTTGTCATGATACCGTTTGATCAAAAAGACGATGATCTCTTATCGGAATGGTATTCTTTTGCCAGAGACTACATTCTGTATGACCGTCTGGAGGTACCGGCATTTCGAACAATAAAAATAAGGAACGGTTTGGATTTGAAATGTGCGGAAAAACAGTATGCTCTCATGGATCTGTATTATCAGCTTGCCAAGAAGTTTATGGACCATTCCGTTCCGGACAGCATCATGAAAGAGAAGGAAGCTCTTTCAGAGAAGATCATCCGGTATCTGTCATCACACAAGCTAAAGGGGAACACTTGATTTTTGCAACATATGTTATATTGATTGAAAAGAACACGCCCGGCAGACACCATCATTTCTGGTAAATGCAGTGAATGCAGACGGATAAAAAAATAATGATTTGCAACAAGTTTGCAAATTCTATTGATAAAATTGCAACCGGTGCTGTAATATGCAACTGTGTTGCAAAATTATTTTATAGGAGGAATCTTTATATGGGAGACGATAAATGGATTCTCTATCATACAAGCCGGATTGAGATCCCGGTCCCTGACATTCATTACGGCAGGAAAAATGCTGATTTCGGGCAGGGTTTTTATCTGACACCGGATTATGATTTCACATATCGATGGGCATGGCAGGATGCAATAGTGAATAAGTACGAACTGGATCTAAAGGGGCTTCGGGTACATTCATTTTCCCGTACCACGGAATGGTTTGAGTATATCTTCCATAACCGGAAAGCAGAGGATACACTTGATTCAGATGTTGTTATCGGTCCCATTGCGAATGATACAATTTTTGATACCCTTGGAATAATAAGCAGTGGTTATTTGAGCTCTAAAGAGGCACTGCGGCTTCTTATGATAGGACCTGAATACACGCAGGTTGCAGTAAAAACAGCGATCGCGGTGAAGCAATTGAAATGGGTCGGTTCAGATAAAGTTACGGGTGTGAAAGAATACCAAGAACTGCTGAAAAAAGAGCAGGATGAATATGAGAAGCTTTTTGCGGCAACGATGGAAAAAATAAGTGAGAAGAGATAGAAAGGATGTTGAAATAGAAATGGAGCTATTTAACGGAAGACCGGAAAAAACAGACGATAGACTGTCGAGAGAGGTCAGGACATATGATTTTCTTGATGCTCTTGGGATAGAGTATATGCGGACAGATCATGGACCTGCTGACAATATGGAGGCCTGCAATGAGATAGATGCTGTGCTGGGCGTTCTGATCTGCAAGAATCTGTTCCTTTGCAACAGGCAGAAAACGAACTTTTACCTGCTTATGATGCCCGGGGACAAAAAGTTCAAGACAAAGGAGCTGTCGGCACAGATAAACTCAGCCCGCCTTTCCTTTGCTGACCCGGAAGATATGCTCAAGTATCTTGATATAGAGCCCGGCGCAGTGAGTATCATGGGGCTGATGAATGATAAAGACCACGTTGTTCATCTTCTTATTGACGAGGATGTACTCGCCGGTGAAGAACTTGGCTGCCACCCCTGCGTCTGCACATCAAGCCTGAAGATGAAGACCGCAGATGTGATCAACAAATTCCTGCCGGCAACCGGACATGAGTACAGGGCGGTGCATCTGGTGGGGGAGGATTAAAGCATAATTGAATTTAAAGAAAAGCAGAGGCGGCAAGATGGCTTACGCGAGGTGAACGGGATGAAATCAAATGGCTGCCGGCGGAACTGGAGTTGATTGGTGATATTAAGGAGAGGTTTTACAGATATGAATAGAAAGAAGCTACTACCGGTGGCAGCAAAGACGCGCGGCTGCAGGATTTCCGGTGTTTCCATCGCGATCAGCATTACGATTTGTCTGCTTTTGCCCGTCGGCTGTGGGAGTGATAACACACAGACAGAAAAGCCCGGGGCGGATCCTTTGGCTCAGGCATCTGCCGATGCTTTGACACCGGATCCGGGGGCGGATGAGGCAGTGCAGGATTCAGGCGATGCGCCGGATGAGGCAGCAAAAGATCCGGGCGATGCGCCGGATGAACAACAGGATGAAGGAGAGAAAGCGAAGAAAGAAGAAAAAGGTCACTTTAGTTTTCAGCCTGTCGTGATATCTTCGGTCTTCAGGGAGATCATGGGGGAGGATATGTGCGAGGCCTACCGCAATTATGTGGATGCCGCGCTGAAAGGTGAAAATGAATTTGCTGTGAAAGATGAAGAAACCTATGATTGGATGATCGGGCAGTTCCCGGGCGTATGTTTCCCAGTGCTGGAAGAGTATACGGAGTCTGATTACGCCAGTGCCTATCATGACGGGAAAGCTACGTTTCATTATACGATCCCCCAATCCGAATTTGCTCAAAAAGAGGCGGAATTTGAAGATATTGTTACGGGCATCCTGAATGAAACGATGCGTGATGATTATTCGGAGCTGGAAAAAGTCATCGCCCTGTATGAATATTTTTGCACAAAGTATACTTATGATTACGAGGTCTATGCCGAAATGGGAGAGAGATATGTTGAAGAAACGTCTGCCTACCGGTTTTTGACTACCGATCAAGGAATCTGTTCGGAATGTGCGCCTGCCTTTTCCTATCTTTTGCTTCAGGCGGGAGTCGATGCCACAACGGCAGGCGGGAATTGCCCGATTAACGGGGAAGGGCATGTCTGGTCCTATGTGACCATAGGCGGAAAGAATTATCATGTGGATCCGACCTACGGAATGGAATCCGGAGTGTGTTTATCCTATTTTATGATGACTGACGAGCAGAGAGAAAAAGAGGATGAATACCAGAAGGATGAAATGTGCGTGGGCAGCCATTATAAAGATGAGCACAACGGAGATCAGTATGATGCGGATGATGACAGTTTTGCGCCGCTGTGGGGAGGGTATCTAACCTCCTGGGATCCTGAAAAGAACCTGATCTGCTATATAGACAAAAGCGGGAAAGAGGCTGTGTTTAATTATTCTTTTTTTGAACAGTAAATAAAGGAGGAATACTGTTTATAAAGCATTATTTATATTCCGAAGGAAGCTGTGGCGATATTGTCCCGTATATATCCGGAAACATCAAAGTCAAAGGCTTCATTCAGATTTTTACGGATGAGCATTTCCTCTTTATTTCCGTGCAGAGTGATCCTGCCGTTTGCACCTTTTTTTTCTCCAATCGGAAAGATAGTCCATCAGTTCGGACTGCACCTTCATATCCAAATGATTCATAGGTTCATCCAGAATCAGAACCGGGGTTTTCTGTGCAATACATCTTGCCAGCATAACGCGCTGAAGCTGTCCTCCTGAAAGTTTGGTGATAGATTCGTCCGCGATATCTGTCAGATTCAGAGAAGTCAGTACTTCGTCAACGATTTTCTGATTGTCTGCACGGTGATTACCCAGGTGATCGGCTGTATGGAGGTATCTGCCCTGCATAACCGTTTCATAGACGGTATAGGGAAAATAAATCTGGTTTTTTTGGGAAAAGAAACCGATATAAGAAGCGACTTCTTTTCGTTTCATGGTATTCAGATTTCTGCCGGCGATCGTAATAGTGCCGGTACTGGGAATAAAGCCGCAGATGGCGCGTAGCAGAGTGGTTTTCCCACATCCGTTGCTTCCGAGAAGGCATAGACATTGTCCTTCTTCGATGTCCAGTTGGATATCTTTGATGATGTTATTTCCGGGTTTATAACCGGCGCTTACTCCGGATAAAGAAATCATATTTTCTGGCATGTTATTCCCTTTCCTTAAAATATACAAATAGAAAAAACGGGGCACCAAAAAATGCTGTGACAGCACCCACGGGGATTTCCTGCGGAGCTAAAAGCGTTCTTGCCAAAAGATCGGCAAGAGATAGAAAAGTGCCCCCGATTACCAGAGTCATCGGGATCACCAGTTTATGGGATGAGCCAAAAACTCTTCTTACGACGTGTGGAACTGCCAGGTCAACAAAACCGATCACTCCGGTAAAGCAGACGGAAATACCGGTAAGAAGGGAAGCAAAAACCAGCAGTTTGATCTTCATAGATTTGGTATCCACACCGAGCGCCATCGCATCTTCATCACCGAAGGTGAGCAGGTCTAATTCTCTGCAATGCCTGAGTATCATTACAATTCCAATAAAACTGACGATCAATATCACCAAAACATGCTTGTATTTCCTGCCTGAAAAAGAACCCATCTGCCAGAGGAGAAGTCTTTGCATATGGTTATGGCTGAGAGAACAGAGCATGGTTAGGATCGCATTAACAAACAAGGAAAAAGATGTGCCGGCATATAGGCTGGTATCCGACTTTTACGGTAGCGGCACTGCCCGGGATTCCCACCCGGTTCCCAGTTAGGTTATACGCAAAAGGAACGATCAGATTTCCGAATCCGTAAAACACCTAAATGCTCAGAAGAATATGTCATAACGGAGATTATATGTCAAATCAGGGTATATAGACAGTATGATCATGCGATCAAGATAAAAATATAGCAAATGGTACCGTTGAAGACCGGAAAAGATTATGAAAAATTCATCAAAGACCTTGATTGCTTTCGTGGTGAGAAGTTAAAATCGAGAAAACAAAATCGCATCAACTGAATACTGACCGAGATTACAATCGATACCGGACGGTTACGAAACGAAACCTTTCCTATTGTATTACTGAGTGAGATTTTTTATAATCTTATTTATCAGAGTCGACGCTGATCATAATAAAAACAGTATCGGAAATCTTGTTCCGATACGGAACTTTAAAAACAGTATCGGAAATCTTGTTCCGATACGGAACTTTAAATAGGAGAGTTAGGTATATGGATGGGATCGATGAAAAGATACTGGATCTGATGAAAGGGAATGCGAGGATCAGTTATCAGAAGCTGGGAGATGCAGTCGGAATGTCAAGAGTTGCGGCAAAGAAGCGGGTACACAGGCTCGAACAGGACGGCATTATCCGAGGATACAATACCTGTATCTACAGAGAGGATGAGATCACGCTGTTTCTTGATATTGAGACCACACCGGACGGGTTTGAAGAGGTGCTTGACTATGTTGCAACGCGGACAGCCTATATCCGCCAGATCTTTCGCACTACCAAGGAAAATCATCTGCACATCGTGGCGGTATCTGATTCGACCGGAAACCTGAAATACCTGACGAATATGATCATGAAGCAGTGTGGCGGGAAAATTGTTAAATTACGAAGCCATGCGGTAAAAGAGGTTATCAAGGATGTGTATGGAGGAATCAGTTATGAGCAAAGATCAGAGTCAGACCGTAATGGGGATCATGAATCAGATGAACGGAGTCAGTTTTCAGAAAAAGGCAGGGAACAGCTTCCGCTTTCGGATGTATCTGACACAGAAAATGTGTGAGTCATCGATTGAAGCACTGGAACTGAGTGTGAGATCCTACAACTGTCTTAAACGCGCCGGATTTGACAGTATAGGAGAACTGACGGATGCGATCGCGGCGGGAACAGAATTAAAGAGTATAAGAAATTGCGGCAGCAAAAGCGTTCGTGAGATCATGGAGCATTTGTTTGTATTCCAGTACAATTCACTTCCGGCCAAACGGCAGCAAAGCTATCTGGAGGAGGTACTCAGACTTAATGGAGGGAATTTGCAGTGATACAGGGAAAGAAGAGGCATGAAGGAAAACGAAATATCAGGCTGGATGGAATCATGGGAGTGATCGTTGGGGATGCGCTTGGATGTCCGGTGCAGTTTACGGAGCGGGAAAACCTGATGAAACGCGGCCTTGTGAAAGGAATGGAAGGACACGGGACATATGATATGCCTCCTGGGACATGGACGGATGACGGAAGTTTGACTTTGGCAACCTTAGACAGTATACGGACGTTAAACACAGTTGATCCGGACGATATCATGACACGTTTTGTCGGCTGGTATGAGGAGGGAGAGTATACACCGTTTGGCGAGGCGTTCGATATCGGAAATACCTGCGCCAAGGCGATATGGTGCTATGAGCATGGCGCAGATATACACACCTGTGGAGGCACTTCGGAACGTTCAAACGGAAACGGCTCTCTGATGAGGATCATGCCGGTCTGCCTTTACGCATATGAGAAAAAACTGTCGGAGAATGAAGCGGTAAAGATCGTGCACGAGATATCCGGACTTACACATAATCATCTTAGAAGTAAAATGGCATGTGGTTTCTATTTCTTTTGTATCTGCGCGGTTTTGAACGGGAAAGGATCCTTAAAGGAACGTTTGCAGCAGGGGATGGATAATGGATTTGCATATTATGAGAAAGACAGCTGCTATAAAGAAGAGCTGTCATTGTTTACACGTTTGAAGTTTCTTACGCTGTTTGCAGAGCTTCAGGCTTCGGATATCAAGAGTACCGGATATGTTGTGGATTTGCTGGAAGCTGCGCTATGGTCGTTGCTCAATACGGAAAGTTTTGAACAGTGCCTGCTCAAGGCAGTGAATCTGGGGGATGATTCGGATACGATCGGAGCGATCGCAGGCGGCGTGGCGGGATTGTTTTATGGATACGATAATATCCCCGGACAGTGGCTGCAAGTGATAAAAAGAAGAGAGTGGATCGAAGAAATGTGTTGCAAATAATTTTGTTGATAGATCTTTGGAATTTGTTTACAATAGGAGTAGATGAAATCGGAAGCGACACGGCTGTAAGATCGAGCGGGTGTGAAAAGAATGACTTTGGTGACGGCAGCTGCGACGAAGCGAAAGCAAAAAAGAACTAAAAAAAGTGTTGCAAAAGAAAAAGACAGGATTTGGAAAAACATGGAGGATTATGCGATGAAGAAGAAAAGAAACGTTGTGAGGATGCTTCTGACGGTTGTGTGTGCCTTTTTGATCGTCCTGAATGCGGGGGCTGTCAAGGCAGAGGCAAAGACGGATAAAAAGGTGGCGATACTATATTTTTCTGCCAGCGGCAACACCGAAACGGTGGCAAAGAAGATCCAAAAGAGTACGAAAGGGAAGATCATGCAGATCAAGCCGTCACAGCCTTACACAAAGGCGGATCTGGTCAAGCGGGATAAGCTCAGCAGGACCTCTATTGAGCATTACAGTGCCCCGACGCCCGCACAAAGTAAGATCAGACCGGCGATCAAAAATCTGAAGCAGATCAGGAAGACGGTCAAGTCGGCCAAGGTCGTCTATATCGGTTATCCGATCTGGTGGGGAGATGCACCGCACATTCTCTATAATCTGGTGGAGAAGATAGATTTACGAGAAAAGACCGTCGTATTGTTTTGTACGTCAGGACATAACAAGATCACAAAAAGCGCTAAGGGGCTGAAAAGCTGTGCGGTCATCTCGGATGAGACAAAATGGCTGGCGGGTAAGAATTTTAAAAAGTCGGAATCACAGAATAAAATAGATAAGTGGATCACTTCAATGGGGATTTGAAAGAACAGCCGCAGGATGTTAAGAATAAGCAGCCCGTGTAGTAGGGGAAATAAGAAAAAGCGATACAGAAAATCCCCTCTGCATTGTTTGCCGGATCAGACATGCATATCTATCCTGATCTGGCAAACGACCCGGCGGTGTTTGAAGATTTTGCTGGATAAAGAAGGAGTTGGTTCCTATGGAATATGAAAATTATATCAAGCGGATGGAAAAGATCAGGCGTCTGTCCACGCCTGCACTCGATAGCATAAATGATGCGGACGGATACAGTCGCCTGCTGTGCGACAGCTTTAACAGGATCGGAGAGCTTGCCGCCGCCAATCGTGAATTTCTTGATTCCAGTTTGTATCCTGTGCTGCGTTCGGACAGTATTACAGACAGCGAGCTTGCAAGTCTGATCTGTTTTGCCGATGACCTGATCTGTGCGGAAAGAGCAGAAAGCATTGACCTGCCGATCGCATATATGGTTTCTGACAGTCTTGTCTCTGATGCGGTTGATCATAAGGATCTGTATGAACAGATCCGCAGGTATGACACGCAGACCGGTGTTGTCTATGAGCTTATGAATGTAACAAAACGCATACGGGCATACCCGGAGATTACGGGCAGGTATCGCCGTATAGGTTTTAAACTCGGTGATTTCTTTTGGGCGCTTCTGAAAAAAGAAACATTTGGAAAGATAAGCGACCCGCAGCTGAAACAGATCATTCTTACCAATGCACGTTACAGCATTGCGTTTTTTGAAGATATCACCAATGACCCTGAGATGAATGCGCTGCAGCTTTCGCGTCTTCAGAGAATGTACGACATCTGCAGCGATCCTTTTTATCAAACCCTTTTGGAGGGCTATGACTGGGATTATCACCGTTTCCGTACCTTACAATATTATCAGATGGCGTTGGATAACAACAATACTGCAGGTTTTAATGAAGAACAGATCAATGTTATTTATAGGAAGGGGAGGGAGCTTCGTGAATTCTGGTCTGAAAAACAGGATTATCTGACCCGGATGATCGGCATCGAGGAAGATACACCCTGCATAGATGCGCTGGTCTATCGCAGTGAATATCTGAACGGCTCGATCACAAAGGAAGAGTATCAGACGCGTGTGCTTGCTATTTACGAGAAACGGGATCGCAGCTCATACGCAACGGGGAAAATATATGCAAATCTGCAAATTCCGGTTGACCTGTTACATTCAGTGGATCCAGATCATGTTACCGAGCACGAAAAAGACATGCTGTATGACATCTATAAGGACGTGATCGGCTATGCCTTTCGTATGCCGAACGGAAGCGGACTGTCCTCTATGCTGGAGTATTTTTATGAGATCATCGATGGATTTGTGGAGATCCCGAGCCGTATGACATTTGAGGAAGCTGTGCTGCAGTGCATGGCTGCAATGCACCCGCCGACCTATGCGCATTCACAAATGGTCGGTCAGCTTACGGAGTGCCTTTGCAGTCATATGATACGCCTGATGCCGGAGCTGCTTGTGGGCGTATGTGATACCAAAAGCGCAGGGGATGTCAGAGAAAGACGCGGTGATATCCTGCACTATGCCTACCATGCGGCACTTTGTCACGATTTTGGCAAAATAAGTATCATCGATACGGTCTTTATGTACGGACGCAGGCTTTTGGATATGGAATTTGAACTGATCCGGACACATCCCAAGTCAGGATGTGAGCTGATGAGCCGTTTTTCATCCACCAGACCATACGCGGAAGTGGCACTCGGACACCATAAATGGTATGACAATTCCGGAGGCTATCCTGCAGATTTTGATACAGGCAAGAGTAAAGTAAAACCGATTATAGATATTGTTTTTTGTGCCGATTGCCTTGATGCTGCCACCGATATCATCGGAAGAAGCTATCAGAAAGGAAAACAGCTTTCCGATTTTATAAGCGAGCTGAAGGAGGGAAGCGGTACAAGATACGCGCCGTGGCTTTTTGAATTATTTCAGGACAGGGCTGTTTATGAAGATATTACCTATCTGCTTAAGAACGGCAGACAGAAGAATTACCGCGATATGTACTATATGCTGCGGGAAATGCATGAGAGGTAACGATGAAGGAAAAACAAAAAAGAAGAAAATGAAATTTGCCCATTGACAGATTTTGAAATGCATGATATTGTATATGAGTGTGCGAAAGGTGCACGTTGCAAGCAGAGTATCCACTCTCACCCTGTGGCATTGCTGACAGGCGTTTTGATTTTCAAAAAATATCGGATAGGTTTTATTCAGACTTATAGTATATATTTTAGGTGAAATTCAGGTGGATGGCTATGCTGTCCACCTTTTTTACATGAAACCGGCAGGCAGGCCTGCTAAAACAGACAGATGCGCCGCGAGGCGGCCAGTAATGAAATTGGAGGTGCAGGGACATTAGCGATTTAATGATTAACGAACAGATTAGAGACAGAGAAGTACGTTTGATCGGTACAGACGGTGAGCAGCTTGGGATCATGTCATCCAGAGATGCGCAGAAGATTGCGGACGAAGCAGGACTGGATCTTGTGAAGATCGCACCGACAGCCAAGCCGCCGGTATGTAAGATTGTGGACTACGGCAAATACAAATACGACCTGATGCGCAAAGAGAAAGAGGCGCGCAAGAAACAACGTACCATTGAGGTTAAGGAGATTCGTTTATCACCGAATATCGATACTAACGACCTGAACACTAAGATCAATGCGGCACGCAAATTCCTGACAAAAGGCGATAAGGTGAAGGTGACACTGCGATTCAGAGGGCGTGAGATGGCTCACATGAACAGCAGCAAACACATCCTGGATGACTTTGCGGAGGCGCTCTCTGATATTTCCGTAGTGGAGAAGCCGGCGAAGGTTGAGGGAAGAAGCATGGCAATGTTCCTTTCCGAGAAGAAAAATTAATCTTACTTTGTTTTTAGCTGATTTATGCAGACGTCTGAAAGACGATAATGTCGGGCAGATGTCTGTACAGTTAAAATAGAGAAACAGTTGTTTCAAAGATAAGGCAGGACATTTTGCCCGGCCAATATATATTAATGAGGAGGAAAAAATAATGCCAAAAATTAAGACAAACAGATCAGCAGCAAAGCGTTTCAAAGTGACCGGAACGGGAAAGTTAAAAAGAAATAAAGCATACAAACGCCATATCTTAACGAAGAAGTCTGCTAAGACTAAGAGAAATCTTAGAAAGGCAACAATGACCGATCCTACAAATGTTAAGGTAATGAAGAAGATCACACCGTATTTATAAGATTCAGATAGGAGGATTTAAGAGATGGCAAGAATTAAAGGCGGATTAAACGCAAGAAAGAAACATAACAGAGTATTAAAATTAGCAAAAGGATACAGGGGAGCACGTTCCAAACAGTACAGAGTAGCAAAACAGTCTGTCATGAGAGCATTGGCTTCTTCCTACGCAGGACGTAAGCAGAAAAAGCGTCAGATGAGACAGCTCTGGATCGCACGTATCAACGCTGCAGCTCGTTTAAACGGCTTAAGCTACAGCAGATTTATGTATGGTCTGAAGCTCGCTGAGATCGAGATCAACCGTAAGATGTTAGCAGAGATGGCTGTTAATGATGCAGAGGGATTTGCAGCATTGGCAGAGATCGCAAAATCAAAGGTTGCATAAATAAGACAAGCATGGATAAACCGGAAGGAATACTTCCGGTTTATCTGCTTAAAGAAAAGAAATGTATGAATCTATAAACGGGTATGAGGATAAAAACGGAAACAAAAAGAAAGCATATACCGGTACGAAACAGTTTGACATTATTATATAGGTAATGAAGGCAGGTAGTAATTATGTTAGAACATCTTGAGCCCGTACGGGCTTTTTATTATTTTGAGCAGATCACGCAGATTCCGCACGGATCGGGCAATACCAGGGCGATCAGTGATTATCTGGCAAATTTTGCAAAGGAGCATTCTCTGACTTATAAGCAGGATGAGCTGGGCAATGTGATCATCTGGAAGGATGCTTCAAAAGGTTATGAGGATAGAGAACCCGTGATCTTACAGGGGCATATGGATATGGTGGCGGTCAAGGATGCGGACTGTCCGCTTGATATGGAAAAAGACGGACTGGATGTGCAGGTGGACGGGGATTATGTCTATGCAAAGGGCACCAGTCTTGGCGGCGACGACGGGATCGCGGTGGCATATGCATTGGCAGTTTTGGAGGATGATGCGATCGAGCATCCGCCCCTGGAAGTGATCATTACGGTCGAAGAAGAAACCGGCATGGAGGGAGCTTCCTTTATCGATTTGAGTGACTGTAAGGCGAAGAAATTTCTGAATCTGGATTCGGAAGAAGAAGGAGAGTTTATCGTAAGCTGCGCCGGAGGAATGCGGATTTATGGGAAGCTTTCCTGTGAGAAAGAAAACGAAGCGGCAAAAGAAGAACAGACTGCGTTTGAAATATCCCTGACCGGACTTACGGGGGGACACTCCGGCGCCGAGATTCACCATGGCAGGGCAAACGCCATTCTGGTATTGGGAAAACTGTTGAAAGAGCTTTCGGACAGCTTTGATCTGAGTCTTTGTGCGATCGAAGGCGGAACGAAGGACAATGCGATTCCGGTGGAGGCGAAAGCGGTGGTGAATGTTTCAACAGCCAAGACAGATGCTTTCCTGAAAAAGATCGAGGAAGCCGGACAGAAGCTGCAGGCCGAGTGGAAAAAAACGGATCCGGATCTTTGCGTGCAGGCGCAAAAAGCAGAGACAGAGCGGGAGGCCTTTTCGCCACAGACGAAAGAGGCGATCCTTGCGATCCTTACGACCTGTCCGAACGGCGTACAGGCCATGTGCGAGGATATGCCCGAGCTTGTGGAGACTTCCTTAAACCTGGGAGTACTGGTGACAAACGAGGATCAGGTGATCTTTGAATTTTCGTTAAGAAGCTCTGTGGGCGAAGCGAAAGAAGAGCTGGCGAAGAATTTGTGTTCGCTTCTGGAGGTAAACGGTGCGGTCTGCGAACGAAACGGAGACTATCCGGCATGGGAATACCGGAAGGATTCCGGGGTCAGGGACAAAATGGTGCAGATCTATGAAGAGATGTATGGAAAGAAACCGCTTGTCGTGGCGCTTCATGCAGGGCTGGAATGCGGCATCATGGCACAAAAGATCGAGGGGCTTGACTGCGTTTCTTTCGGGCCGGACATGAAGGATATCCACACGACAAAGGAAAGACTCAGTATCTCTTCCACAAAAAGAGTGTGGGAGTATCTGCTGGAGGTCCTGAGACGTTTGTAGAACAGCGTCAGGATCTTATGACTTTTCAAAACACACTTTTTTCACAATTTTAACAAAATTCCGTAACAAACGGCGGTTATGATAAGAACCATCAAAAGGAAATGAGTAATCCAGAATGTTTTAGAAAAGAGGGTGTTGATATGTACGAAGAATGGAACCATGAAAATCAGACAGGAGAGAACCTGAATACGCAGAATGCGGCGGGCTCGGAAAACTATACGTATAATGCAGGCACCGGTTACGGCGGCGGAAGTGATAACGGCGTGAACAATTTCCCGAACAGTCCTTATGGCACAGGCAGTTCGATCCCGCCGGAGAAAGATCCGAAACAGAAAAAAGCCAAAAAGAAAAAAGAAGGCAAAGGAGTCGGTAAACTGATCCTTGGCGGTGCGGCCTTCGGACTGACGGCAGCGGTTGTCTTCTGCGGAACAGTGGGAGTGGCACGTTATACATTTTTGAAACCGGATACAGCCAAAGAGGCATCTGCAGTGGCAGGGACAGAGCAAAAAAGCAAGGATGACACGAAACAGATCGACTCTACGGTAACGGCGACGGCAATGCCGGCAACGAATAAAGCGGCGGGAACGGAGCTGAGTGTGGCGCAGATCGCGCAGAATGTGATGCCGTCTATCGTATCCATTACCAACAAATCGGTTTCTGAAGTCAGAAGCCTGTTCGGGACGAGAGAATATGAAGCGGTAAGCGCCGGAAGCGGGATCATCATCGGGCAGAACGATACCGAGCTTTTGATCGCAACCAATAATCATGTGGTGGAGGATGCCAATTCCTTATCCGTATGCTTCGGAGATTCGGAAGAAGCGGTTTATGAAGCACAGATCAAGGGAACCAAAGCGGATAATGACCTTGCGATCATCGCGGTGAAGCTGGACGATATCGATCAGGAGGTGAAAGATTCCATCAAGATCGCCACGATCGGAAGTTCGGATGATCTTCAGATCGGAGAAGGTGTGGTTGCCATCGGTAATGCTCTGGGATACGGGCAGTCCGTAACACAGGGAATTGTCAGTGCATTAAACAGAGAAGTGACGATCGAGAATCTTTCCGCAAAACTGATCCAGACTGATGCAGCCATCAATCCCGGTAACAGCGGCGGTGCGCTTTTAAATATGAAAGGTGAGCTGATCGGTATCAACTCTGCGAAGTTTGCTTCTTCCGAAGTGGAAGGCATGGGATACGCGATCCCGATCAATACAGCGCAGCCGATCCTGGAAGAGCTGATGATGCGTGAGACCAGAGACAAACTGGATATCAATGAATCCGGTTTTCTGGGTATTAACTGCCAGAATGTAGACAGCGAAGTTTCCGAGATGTATGATATCCCGAAGGGAGTTTATGTACTCAGCGTGACAGACGGCGGTGCGGCTGACAAAGCAGGCATCAAAAAAGGTGATATCATCACAAGCTTTGATGGCGTAACGATCACAAGCCGTGATGAATTGAAGAATACGCTGCTGTATTATGCACCCGGCGAGACGGTGGATGTGATCATCAAACGTTCCGGCGATGGTGGATATAAAGAAGTGACGGTGAGCGTCACACTGGATCGCAATACGCTGGACTCTGATGATAAAGGGAGCAGTTCGGAAAATTATCCGGAGGAGGAACAGCAGCAAGCGGATCCTTATGGGAACAGCGGGCAGTATGGTGGTGATTTAAGAGATTTCTTTGATCAGTTCTATGGCAACTGGTAAACAGAAACTTCAGACAGGAAAAATTAATCTCAAAAGACATTCATGTGTTTGCGGGCACATGGATGTCTTTTTTGCGTAAAAAACTGTCGCGAAAAACTGTCAGAGACATTTGGTTCGAAAACGGGACAAAACTTGACAAAGCTGATATAATGAAAATAGACTCTCTTAAGATTTCTTAAGATTTGGGAATGCTTTTTGTGTGGAAGCAGTTAAAACGGAACAAAACAGGGCGGGAAAAGAACAGAAGGAGAGAAGAAAAAGATGAAGAAACAAATCAGATGGATATTGGCGCTGATCGTGGTACTGTGGATCGCATTTCCGATACAGGCACAGGCTGCGACTGTCAAGCTTACCATGGTTAAGGGAGAAGAAATGCAGCTTCCCAGTGCATACTGGTATTCCAGATATACTTCTTCCGATGAGAATGTTGTAGATGTATCCAGCGACGGAGTTGTGAAAGCCAAACATCTTGGGACAGCGGTGATCATGCAGACGACTCTGAATGACCCGATCCGGTATCAGGTAAAAGTGACGGATACGGTAGACATTGTGGTGGCGATGGGACAGAG
This sequence comes from Lachnospiraceae bacterium, assembly GCA_015056815.1. GTDB lineage: Bacteria > Bacillota > Clostridia > Lachnospirales > Lachnospiraceae > SIG333. The sequence continues at coordinate 85,083 of SVFN01000003.1, forward strand.
TAATATGTGCGGATCGGGCGGAAACACTTATTATGCTCCGGAAGTTTCGGGCAGTGTTTTGCAGTACCAGAATAATTCTCTGTTTCAGATGAAAAGACAGGGGACACTTCTTCCGGCGTTTGGAAACGCCTATGTCAAGAAGGCGAAGCGGCCTGTTATCATCATACAGACAGCCGTTGGCGGCAGCAGCAGTATCGCATGGCTGCGGGATGGTCTGATCACAAATTCCGTTGCCCAGTTAAAAAAATGTAAGGCGTTTTTGAAAAGACATCAGGTAAAGGTAAAGCATATCTATATGCTCTGGTATAACGGGGAGACGGATGGCAAGAAAGGGTTGAGCCAGTTAGAGTACAACAATAATCTGAATGCAATCTACAAAAAGATGGCAAAAGCCGGCACGGAGAAGTTTTTGATGATCCAGGTAGGACAGTATCGCGACAGGAGATATGACATGTCTGTGATCATCGAGGCTCAGAAATATATCTGCAAGAAAAACAGGAAATTTGTCATGGTATCCAATGCGACAAAGACGCTCTCAACTGCTGAAAAGTGGTATTCGGACAATGTACATTTTAACCAGCTTGCTTTGAATAAGATCGGGGAGCAGGCAGGGAAAAATGCCGGGAAGCTTGCAAGAAAATAGTAATTCTGCTATAATAAAATTAATTATAACATTCACATGTATCGTGTGAAGAGCGAGTAGTAGTTCACCCAGGCAAGGAGGCCGCCTTTTTATTCAAAGGAGTGAAGAATATGAGTATCAATATTCGCCCAAGGAACGATTATTCGACATTATTTGCGGGGCTTTATGCGGGAAACAGCAGCAATAAGGCTAATATGTTAGGCATCAATCTTTCGGATTATGCCAGTCTTAAGAGCGGTTCGTACGGTAAGCTGATGAAGGCATATTATTCCAAGGATCGTTCGGAAGAAGTGGAGAAGGCTGTTAGCGGCACGAAAGATCAGAAATCATCCGCAAAGAGAGTGGAGGCGAGCGAAGATAAAGCCTCTACCATTGCAAAATTAGAGAAGGATGCGACAGCGATTTCTTCAGCGGTGAAGAAACTGCAGGATACCGGTAAGGATTCTTTGTTTGCAGAGAAAGAAATGAAAACGAAGAACGAAGATGGAACGGAGACGGTGACAAAAGGCTATGACCGTGATGCGATCTATGAAGCGGCCGCTTCTTTTGCAGACGGCTATAACAATCTGATCGCGACGGCATCTGCTTCAGCGAATACACGCGTGAATTCCGCGCAGTCCGGACTGGTCAGTCTGACAGACAGCAGAGCAAAGGCATTAGAGGGTATCGGCATTACGGTCGGCAAGGATCATAAGCTGAGTGTTGACAAAGATAAGTTCAATGAGGCTGATGTCGAGAAAGTGAGATCGCTTCTGCAGGGGAGTTATACCCTTGGAGTCCAAAACCGCGCAGATCTGATCGGAATGTATGCAAAGAATGATGCGGCAAGAGCCAGTGGAGTATACGGTTCTTCCGGAGCTTATGCGAATAATTTATCGAGCGGAAGTCTTTATAACGGGATTTTCTGATAGAAAAGATGATGATCGGGACCACAGGATGATGTTTCATCCTGTGGTCTTTTTAGGTGCGCCTGGCGGCATATGCCGCCGATAAAAAACACTGCTTCTTTTGCAGGTATTTATTATTAGTTTTGCCGGATCGGGGGATGAAGTGAACGGGGTGTGCAAATACTCCGTTTATGAGCATAAGAAATGCAGGAGATGGGACTTGAACCCACACGGTATTGCTACCACAGGCACCTGAAGCCTGCGCGTCTGCCAATTCCGCCACTCCTGCATACTAATGTGACAGTAAAAACTGTCCGATATATTATTGTGAATTCCTCTCATAAGGGAGGAATTTCAAATGCGGAAGATGGGACTTGAACCCACACGGTATTGCTACCACAAGATCCTTAGTCTTGCTCGTCTGCCAGTTCCGACACTTCCGCATGCGTGTTTCTTGAACACTGCGAATATTATAATAGCACTAAGCAATACATGTGTCAACCCTAAATTTTAAAAAAAAGAAAAAAATTAAAAAAACAAAAAGGAAATGCCAAAGAGGTACAGAATATTATAAATAGAGTGTGTGTAAAACAGCGGTTTTTGACCATTGGTTATCGTTTTAGTCTTTGGCAGAGGTGAAACTATGACGATCAGAGAAAAACTTGAACAAATGGAGAGCGAGATCTTAAGTCCGTACGCAAGCCTGAGCAGGGACTCTAAGGGACGTGCACGGGCGGAAGAGCCTTGTGACATCCGTCCGGTTTACCAAAGGGATCGTGACAGGATCCTGCACAGCAAATCTTTCCGCAGGCTAAAGGACAAGACGCAGGTGTTTTTGACACCGGAAGGAGATCATTACAGGACGAGGATGACGCATACTCTGGAGGTATCCCAGAATGCGAGGACCATTGCCAAAGCACTGCGATTGAATGAGGATCTGGTAGAGGCGATCGCCCTGGGTCATGATCTTGGACATACACCTTTCGGACATGCAGGAGAACGGGCACTTGACAGGGTATGCCCATCCGGTTTTGTACATAGCGACCAGAGTGTGCGCACGGTTGAGATACTGGAGAAAAACGGACAGGGACTGAATCTGACATGGGAAGTAAAGGATGGCATCCGTAATCACCAGACGGAGGGGAATCCTTCTACACTGGAAGGAAAGATTGTCCGTCTTTCCGACAAGATTGCTTATATCCATCACGATATGGATGATGCGATCAGGGGGAATATCCTGAAAGATTCCGATGTGCCCAGACATATCGGGGATGTGATCGGGTATACGCTTTCAGAGAGACTGGATCATTTTATTCATGATATTGTGACCACCAGTACGGATAAAAATGATATTGTCATGTCAGAGCCTGTGGCAAAGGCGATGAAGGAGCTTCGTCAGTTTATGTTTGAGCGCGTCTATCAGAATCCGATTGCCAAAGCGGAGGAAGGAAAGGCGGAACAGCTGATCGAGACACTTTATGAATATTATATGCATCATTTTGATTATCTTCCCTATGAGTACAGGAATCTGCTGGACCGGACAGAGTCCACGAAGGAGCAGGTGGTCTGTGATTATGTGGGAGCCATGACAGACAGGTTTGCGATCGCTAAATATGAAGAGATCTATATTCCGAAGACCTGGCATGGCTGACATTTGGAGCAAAGAGGAATAAGCGTGTATTATCCGGAGGAGATTGTTGAGGAAGTCAGACAGCGCAATGACATTGTGGATGTGATTTCCGGTTATGTAAGACTGACAAAAAAGGGGAATAATCATTTTGGATTGTGTCCCTTTCATAATGAAAAGACACCTTCTTTTTCGGTAAGCGGTCCGAAGCAGATGTATCATTGTTTTGGATGCGGCGCTTCCGGCAATGTCTTCACATTTTTGATGAATTATGAGAATTATTCGTTTGTGGAGGCGGTCAAAAGCCTGGCCCAAAGAGCGGGAGTGACACTTCCCGAAGTGGAATATACCGAGCAGATGCGGCAAAAAGAAAATCGCAGGGCAAGGCTTTTGGAGATCAACAAAGAAGCGGCGAAATACTATTATTATCAGCTTCGTGCCCCACAGGGGAAGAGCGGATATGACTATTTTGCCAAAAGACAGCTTTCCGATGAGACGATGAAGAATTTCGGACTTGGATTTTCCAATAAGACCAGCAATGATCTCTGCCTGTATCTGAAACAGAAAGGCTATTCGGAAGAGCTGATCCGCGATGCGGGACTTGCGATTTTTAATGAGCGCTACGGTTTTAGTGACAAATTCTGGAACCGGGTGATGTTCCCGATCCAGGATATCAATCACAGGGTGATCGGCTTTGGCGGCAGAGTCATGGGAGACGGAGAACCCAAGTATCTGAATTCTCCGGAGACGGAGATCTTTGATAAGAGCCGTAATCTGTATGGTCTTAATTTTGCCAGGACAAGCAGGGAAAGCAGTTTTATCCTGTGCGAGGGGTATATGGATGTGATCGCACTTCACCAGGCCGGATTCAAGCAGGCAGTGGCTTCCCTGGGAACAGCGTTTACCAGCGGGCAGGCGAATCTTCTGAGGCGCTATGTGGATCAGGTGTTTCTGTGTTATGACAGTGACGGTGCAGGGACGAAAGCAGCTCTTCGGGCCATTGGTATTTTGAAAGAGGCAGGGATCATCGGCAGGGTGATCGATCTGAAACCCTACAAAGATCCGGACGAATTTATCAAGAATCTTGGTGCGGACGAGTTTCAACAGAGGCTGATCAAAGCGCAGAACAGTTTTTTGTATGAAATAGGGCAGTTAGAAAAGGCATATGATCTGACAGATCCGGCCGGCAAGACCCGATTTCACAATGAAATAGCAAAAAAACTCTGCGGCTTCGAGGAAGAGGTCGAGAGAGAGAATTATATTGAAGCGATCGCCGAAAAGTATCATATCGGTTATGAGGCACTTAGGAAGCTAGTATTTTCCTATGCTTCCAAAACAGGAATGGTGGCACCGGCCGTACGACCTAAATCCGGGCAGCAGGAAAAGAAACGGACAGCAGAGGATAAAGAGAAGCTGTCCCAGAGACTTTTGCTGACCTGGCTGATCGAAGAGCCGGGGTTATTTGAAAAGGTGAAAAAGTATCTGTCACCGGAGGATTTTACGGATGAACTGTATCAAGAGGTGGCAGGACTTTTATTTGATGATCTAAGTCAGGGAAAGGTAAATCCGGCGGCGATCATCAGTCATTTTACAGAAGAGGAAAAACAACAGGAGGTTGGCCTTGTTTTTCAGACGTCTTTGGAAGAGATGCAGACCAGACAGGAGAAGGAACGAGCGTTTCATGATATCATCGTTGGTGTGAAGCGTAACAGCTACAATCACTTTACGAAGAAGCTGGGGTCTGATGTGACTGCGCTTGCCAGAGTGATCGAAGGAAAGAAGGCACTGGAGGAATTAGAGAGAACGCATATTTCTCTGGAACAAGGTTAAAATAGGTTATGGCCGGACTGCGGCTCAAACCGCTTACCTTCAAAAACAGGAATAGTGAGGATGGAAGAATGGACATCAAAATGGACGAAAACACACAGGCTAAGTACGAGGAGAAGATCAAGGAGCTTCTTGCACTGGCAAAGAAAAAAAAGAATGTACTGGATTATCAGGAGATCATTCTGCTGTTAGCCCCCCTGAATCTGGAAGATGAACAGCTGGATCGTGCCGTGGATGCACTGGAAAAGAGCGGAGTGGATGTGCTTCGGATCACAGACGATGACGAAGAACCTGATGAAGACATGATTCTTGCAGAGGAAGAGGAAGATGTCGATGTGGAGAATATCGACCTTTCCGTTCCGGATGGTGTCAGTATCGAGGATCCGGTCAGAATGTATTTAAAGGAGATCGGTAAGGTACCTCTTTTGAGTGCGGAGGAAGAGATTGAACTTGCACAGCGGATGGAAGATGGTGATGAGGATGCCAAGAAGCGTCTGGCAGAAGCCAACCTCCGACTGGTTGTCAGCATTGCGAAACGTTATGTGGGACGTGGGATGCTGTTTTTGGATCTGATCCAGGAAGGCAATCTCGGTCTGATCAAAGCGGTGGAAAAATTTGATTACCGCAAAGGATATAAGTTTTCTACGTATGCGACCTGGTGGATCCGTCAGGCCATCACGAGAGCGATTGCGGATCAGGCCAGAACCATTCGTATTCCTGTTCATATGGTGGAGACGATCAATAAGCTGATCCGTGTCAGCAGGCAGCTTCTTCAGGAGCTTGGCCGTGAACCGCTGCCGGAAGAGATCGCAAAAGAGATGGATATGCCGGTTGACAGAGTGCGTGAGATCTTAAAGATCTCCCAGGAGCCGGTTTCTCTGGAGACGCCGATCGGTGAGGAGGAGGATTCCCATCTGGGTGACTTTATCCAGGATGACAACGTCCCGGTTCCGGCAGATGCAGCAGCATTTACCCTTCTCAGAGAGCAGCTGGGAGAAGTGTTGGATACCTTGACAGAGCGTGAGCAGAAGGTGTTGAAACTGCGTTTTGGACTGGAAGACGGCAGAGCCCGCACTCTGGAAGAGGTCGGTAAGGAATTTAATGTTACCCGTGAGCGTATCCGTCAGATCGAGGCGAAAGCGCTCAGAAAGCTTCGTCATCCAAGCAGAAGCCGTAAATTGAAGGATTATCTGGATTGATATGGAGTTGTCAAAGAGATTAAAAGCTGTGGCGGATCTGGTCTCGCGCGGCAGAAATGTGGCAGATATCGGATGCGACCATGGATATGTATCGATATATTTGTGTGAAAAACAGATTGCTGAAAAAGTCATTGCGATGGATGTGAACGACGGCCCGCTTGCCCGTGCCAGAGAGCATATCAGACAGGCGGGGCTTAGCAGGTACATAGAGACCAGACTGTCGGATGGCGCAGATGCACTCGGGGCAAAAGAAGCAGATAGCGCTGTGATCGCCGGTATGGGCGGCAGACTGATGGTCCGGATCCTTTCACAGGCCGCAGCAAGGATCGGGAATTTTGAGGAACTGGTCTTACAGCCGCAGTCGGAGATCTTTAAAGTCAGGGAATATCTGTGGGAGAATGGATATCAGATCGTTGCAGAGGATATGGTGCTTGAAGACGGGAAGTATTACCAGATGATAAAGGCGCTGAAACAAGGGAAGACTGCAAAGGATGCCCATGGGACTGATGTATGCAAAGAGTTTGAAAAGATTGCAGAAAAGACCGGTGTTTCGGCCGGACAGGTGCGGGAGGCGTGTGCGTGGTATGGACCGCTTTTGCTTAAAACAGGACATACCGTCTGTCGGGAATATCGCGCGCGGGAATACCGTAATCTGGACAGGATCAGACAGCATATAACAGAACAGAAGGCGACTTCGGAGACGATAGAGCGTGTGGAGGAGCTTTCATATAAATTGGAGATACTGCAAGTGGCAGAGAAAGTAGGGAATGTATATGGTGACAGTCAGAATTAAGGCACTGATCGCTCCGGGGGATTACAGGGTAGTGGAACAGACCTGTGAAGAGGGCACTACATACGAGGAGCTGATCGCGGATTATCAGGAAGCGTATGAACACCAGATTGCACTGGTGCTTGTAAACGGCAAGATCACAGAGCTTTTTAAGCGAATCAAAAAAGATTGTGATATATCGTTCATCACACTGAAGGATGATATCGGTCATAAGACATATGTGCGTTCCGCAACGATGCTTATGATGAAGGCAATCCACGATGTGGCCGGTGAGGATATGATCGAGCATGTTAAGGTTGAGTATGCGATCGGAAAGGGATATTTTTGCAGCATAAAGGGAAACTGCACTGTGGATTATAAGCTGGCACAGACTGTGGCTGAGAGAATGTATGAGCTGGTGGAGCAGGATATCCCGCTTTACAAAAAGGCGATGCCGGTCAAGAAAGCAGTGGAGCTTTTTGTGAAACAGAAGATGTATGATAAGGAGAAGCTGTTTCGCTACCGCAGAAGCTCTACCGTTAATGTGTATGAGCTGGATGGCTATTATGACTATTATTATGGCTATATGCTTCCAAGTACCGGATATATCAAACGGTTTACCCTGCAGCAGTATGAGGGAGGCTTCGTACTGAATCTTCCCGAAAAGCAGGATCCGACTAAGATTGATATATTTGAGCCGCGCAAGAAATTATTTGAGACACTCCATCAGGCAACGGAATGGGGGATCCAGCTTGGTATCGATACGGTGGGAGATCTGAACGATCAGATCTGCGCAGGTGGTCTGAGCGATCTGATCTTAGTGCAGGAGGCTCTGCAGGAGAGAAGGATCGGAGAGATCGCCAAAGAGATTTCCGAGCGCGGAGGAGTGAAATTTGTCATGATCGCAGGACCTTCGTCCAGCGGCAAGACGACTTTCTCACACAGGCTTTCCGTACAGCTTCGCACATATGGCTTAAAACCGCATCCGATCGCACTGGATGATTATTTTAAAAATCGCGAAGATACGCCGAGAGATGAGAACGGCGATTATAATTTTGAGTGTCTGGATGCACTTGACATTGAGAAGATCAATGACGATATGAGCCGTCTTCTGGCAGGTGAGCGGGTGGAAATCCCCAGTTTTAACTTCAAGACAGGTCAGAGAGAATACAAAGGAAATTTCAAACAGCTTGGATCGGAGGATGTCCTTGTGCTTGAGGGAATTCATGGCCTGAATGACAAGCTGACATATGCGCTGCCGGTGGATAGTAAATATAAGATTTACATAAGTGCGTTGACCAGTCTGAACATTGACGAGCATAACAGGATCCCGACGACGGATGGCAGACTGATCCGACGCATGGTAAGGGATGCGCGTACCAGAGGAGCTTCCGCGAAGAGGACCATTGAGATGTGGCCTTCTGTCAGACGCGGGGAGGAGGAGAATATCTTCCCGTATCAGGAGGGAGCCGATGCATTCTTCAATTCAGCGCTGATCTATGAACTGGCGGTTTTGAAGCAGTTCGCAGAGCCTTTATTGTTTGAGATCACGCCGGAAGATAAGGAGTATTATGAGGCGAAGAGACTTTTGAAATTCTTTGAATATTTCTTAGGTGTCAGCAGTGAGAATCTTCCGAATAATTCGATCGTGAGAGAGTTTGTGGGAGGAAGCTGCTTCCCGGTATAATCATTTCCGGGAAAAGATATGGATAAGAATGATTTACTGTATCAGTTTCAACATCGTGTTCTGCCGGAGAATCTGTTTTATTCTGGCACTAATCTGGTGGCGGTATTAAAAAAACGGAGGCTTTGTATAGACCTTTGGATGGAATGTTTGCAGAGATTGAAATAGGACATTCCTGATGTGAAAACTGATTATGGAAATGGAATCATAGATTGATCGAAGTGCAGAAATATCCGGAATGTTGACCGGATAGACAATTTGCAGATAATTGTAAGTGGGACAAATGTTCGCGGCTGATTTTTATCAGGTGAGGAAAGTCCGGGCTTCACAGGGCAGGATGCCGGATAACGTCCGGTGGAGGCGACTCCAAGGCCAGTGCAACAGAAATATACCGCCATGCGTGCATGGTAAGGTTGGAAGGGCAGTGTAAGAGACTACCGCCCTGTTGGTAACAACAGGGGCATATGTAAACCCCATCCGAAGCAAGACCGAAACGAAAACAATGCAGTTGCCCGCTGGGTTTTCAGGTTGGTCGCTTGATGTGGCTGGCAACAGTCATACTAGATAGATGAACATTCGAGACATAACCCGGCTTATCGTCCCGCTTACAGTTTTTTTTGGAGGAAACAATGCTTTTTAATTCGCTTGGATTTGCGATTTTTTTACCGATAGTATTTTTGCTGTTCTGGGCAATGCCCCAGAAGCACCGCTGGATCGTATTATTACTTTCCAGCTATTATTTTTATATGAGCTGGAATGTGAAATATGTGGTATTGATCCTGTTTACAACGATCGTTTCCTATGTGACAGCTCTCATATTGGAAAAAACACCTCGGGAAGGGAAACGAAAACTATGCCTCACTTTGGCACTGTGCGCCTGCCTGGGTGTTTTATTTGTGTTCAAGTATTTTAATTTCTTTACTGAGACAGTTGTGCGGCTGCTGCAGCGATTTGCACTTCCCATACATCCCGTCACGCTGAAGCTTATGCTGCCGGTCGGCATTTCTTTTTATACTTTCCAGACCTTGAGCTATGTGATCGATGTGTACCGTGGCGAGGTAAAAGCCGAAAGACATTTCGGCAGATATGCGGCCTTTATCTCTTTCTTTCCGCAACTTGTGGCGGGACCGATCGAGCGGACCGATAATCTTCTTCCGCAGATCAACAAAAAAGAATTTCAGTTTTCTTATGAGAATGCAAGTTATGGACTAAAGCTCATGGCCTGGGGATTTTTCAAGAAACTTGTGATCGCTGACAATCTTGGAGTTTATGTGGATCAGATCTTCAATGATGTCACTTATTATAAAGGGTTTTCGGTTTTGCTTTCGGTGCTGTTTTTTACCCTGCAGATCTACTGTGATTTTTCGGGATATTCCGATATTGCCATCGGAACGGCCAGACTGTTTGATATCCGGCTGATGACGAATTTTAAAAGTCCCTATTTCTCCGGTTCTGTAAGGGAATTCTGGACACGCTGGCATATTTCACTTTCCTCATGGTTTCGCGACTATGTATATATTCCGTTAGGGGGAAACCGCGTTTCCCGGCTCCGCAATTGCGTGAATCTGATGGTAACATTTTTGATCAGCGGACTCTGGCATGGCGCAGCCTGGACATTTGTGGTATGGGGCGGCGTACATGGAGCGCTGCAGATCGTGGAAAAACAGCTGTTTGGGAAGAAGAAACTCCCAAAACTTCTGGTATTTGTTCCGGTAGCTCTTGCATGGGTGTTCTTTCGCGCAAATTCCATGACGGATGCCATCTATGTCTTCTCCCATCTGTTTACGGGAATAACGGCTCCGAAAGAGTATTTTCTGGCGCCTATGTCGGATTTTGACTGGACGATAAAGCAGATCTGCTTTTTGACGGCGCCGGTCATGCTGTTAGCTGCTTATGATCATGCGGCACTTACCGGCGATCCGATCGAAACGATCAGCCGACTGCCGAGAGCGGGACGCTGGGCGATTTATTATGTGTTTTTACTTACCGTAATCCTGCTTGCATCCTTTAATGCGCAGGAATTCGTGTATTTCCAGTTTTAGAGGGTCACTTACGAAACTAAAAAACAGTATCCAAAAATCAGTGCGTAAGAACTATGAACGACGGCGGAACGAATGTGACAGAGGAGAGAATGTTCTCTGCCATACCGCACTGATTGTTTGGATACGGAACTAAAAAAACAGTATCCAAAAATCAGTGCCAGAGAACAATGAACGACGGCGGAACGAATGTGACAGAGGAGAGAATGTTCTCTGCCATACCGCACTGATTGTTTGGATACGGAACTAAAAA
>SVFN01000003.1:96020-168153 GCA_015056815.1 Lachnospiraceae bacterium
GACGGCGGAACGAATGTGACAGAGGAGAGAATGTTCTCTGCCATACCGCACTGATTGTTTGGATACGGAACTAAAAATAGGAGAAAAAGCATGTGGAAGGATATCCGGAGGATCATAGCGAATCTTTTATTGCTGGTAGTGCCGTTTTTTGTGGTACTCCCGCTTTATTGCGCGCATTTTCAAGAGTATTATATGGATGACGAATATGCCATGTATCACGCACAGCGGGATTATCTGTTAAACAATCACGATACCAATCGGGTTATTATTCTGGGAGACTCCAGAACCAAGGCAGGATTCATGCCGGAGTATCTTTCAAAGAGCACTTATAATCTGGCGCTTGGCGGCGCTTCTCCCATTGAGGGATATTACAGTCTGAAGGAATATCTGCAAAACCATGAAGCGCCAAAGACTCTGATACTCTGTTATGCGCCCATGCATTATATGGATGTGGACACGCTTTGGACACGGACGATCTATTTTCACAATATTACGGACAAAGATGCAGAAGAACTGTTTCGAACGGCAGAGGGATATGAATGCACACAGAAGATACTGATCGAGGATTACCGGCTCCAGTTTTTGGAATACCGTTTATATCTGCCGAATAAATATGCTACAGCGCTTAAGAATGCCGGCTTTGTCTTTCGCCATAGGCAGACGGTTCAGAAGTATGAGGAAATGCTTCTGAGTAAGGGGCACAGCTATTATGGGATGGCGGATTACTCAGACGGAATCGACGGGGAGGCAAAGGTCAGTGATTTTGAGGCGTCCGATATCATAACGGAATATATGCGCCGGATCGTGAAGCTTTGCGCGGACAACCGGATCCGTGTGATCGTGGAGAGTGCACCTGTGAATGAAACGTCTTACGGGATCATATCAGACAGCTTTAAGGAACATTACCGGGCATACATGACACAGTTAAAACACGACTTTCATAAAGAGTATGAAAACGTGGAGGTTTATACGGACTTTTACTGCTATGCCAACGATCGGTTCGGAGATGCGGATCATTTAAATCCGAAGGGCTGTGAAGAATTTTCCAAGTTTATCCGTAAAAAATATAAAGAAGTGTTTACAAAAAAGAAGTAGTGTGCTACAATAATCACGCACACACTTTAAAGTGCTAAAGTGACAACGAAGAAGAAAACGTAAAACAGAAAAACAGGAGGGCTTAAAGATGGCACAAAAAGGCGATTTGATGACTGTCAGACACGATATCCGTGTACTTGACGCTACACTCAGAGACGGCGGACTGGTGAACAATTTTTATTTTACAGATGATTTTGTGAAAGCATTGTACCGGACCAACGTGAAGGCAGGCGTTGATTATATGGAATTCGGGTATAAGGCTTCCAAAGAAATATTCGATGCAGACAAATACGGTAAATGGAAATTCTGCGATGAGGACGCAGTCCGGGAGATCGTGGGAGAGAATGATACGGATTTAAAGATCGCAGTTATGGCGGATGTGGGACGCTGCGATTACAAGAATGATATTGTAGCAAAAGCAGACAGCGCGATCGATATGGTACGTGTCGCTACCTATGTGAATACCATGCCGGCGGCAATTGACATGATCGAGGATGCGAAGAATAAAGGATATGAAGTGACCTGTAATATCATGGCGATCTCCAATGCACAGGAGGGGGATGTCCGTACAGCACTTAAGATGCTCGGAGAGAGTCCGGTAGAGTGCATTTACATTGTGGACAGTTATGGATCCCTGTTTCCGGAGCAGATCCGCCGCATTACGGAATTATATCTGGAATTTGCATCGATTTATGATAAAAAGCTGGGGATTCATGCCCACAATAATCAGCAGCTTGCGTTTGCCAATACCATTGAGGCAGTAGCAAGTGGTGTCAGCTACCTGGATGCCACGATGAGCGGCATGGGACGCGGGGCAGGAAATTGTTCCATGGAGCTTTTATTGGGATTCCTTAAGAATCCGAAATATAAACAGATCCCGATATTAAAATTCCTGGAGGAGCATATGCTGGGCCTGAAAAAGGAAGGCGCGGTATGGGGATATGATATCCCGTACATGCTGACCGGACAACTGGATCTCCACCCGTCATCCGCAATTGAGGCAGTGAAAGCAGGACGGACGGATTACAAAGAATTTTACATGGAGATGGTGGATCGCTGATCGGACCGGAAACAGCTCTGCTGCAGTTGATTTCGGACTGACGGGGAGAAACTTGTGTAATTCTACCCGAAAAACCACAAAAACCAAAATATTTTTGTGGTTTTTTTGGAATTGATATTTGACAATAAATAGCTGATAATGATATTGTAGTGAGAAATGATGATTGCCGGTGAGTGTTTGTTGCGATTTTGAACAGGCGATTATGTCGTGGGGATGACATGCCGGGGTTATACTCATTATATATTAGTAAGGGAAAAGTTTTGCAAAGGTCATGCTGTTAAATGACTTCGTTTTATTCCTGATTACGAAAACGTTATCGTATTTCGGAATATGCAAAGGGGAATGTAATATGCGTATAGATAATGTATTAGTCGAAAAGCAGTTTAATAATCTGAACGGGCACAGTTATCCGGGAGTCAGGGTAAAGCATGTTCAGGCAGAGTATACAGCAGATGCGGCAAAGACAGATGGTTTTTACGGGAACCACATCGATCGTTTGGGTGTAGAGATGAGCATTTCGGAGGATGGCAGGAATCTGTTAAACGGCGCACGTAAGATTAAGCAAAACGCGGATGGTGTTGTACATGCACAGATTGCCGGTACCGGTATGTTTGCACAGATCAGTGGTGGAAACGGTACTTTGCTTCATGAGAATCTGGTGGGCAGCAATCGTTTTGAAGCTGTTTAAATTCGCATATTTCTATTCTTTAAGGGTTTGTTTTTTTCATATAAAATTCCATGAGAGGTCATAGGTTGTCTGGGGATTTAACCTATGGCTTTTCCCTTTTTTACATCTCGGTAATAATTTCAAGAAAATGGTTTCCACAAGATACAACATAATAGTGTATTCACAGGATAAAAAAACGCAGCCGATGGCAACCGCACCTGATGCGGGAAATCCGTGAGCGGAATTCCTGTTACTCTTATTCACAGTCGTTTTGTCTGTGAAAGTAACGGATCTTGCCATTTATAATCGCTTCGCGATGGGCAAAAACCTATAAAAGCGATAGTTTATCAAGCCGTAAATGCGCATTTTGGCTGTGAATAGTAACAAATTCTTTCCTGTGTGATCAAAAAGAGGTTGACACATAACTGAAATGGTGTTATGGTTAATTACACAAGTAATTAACCGCATAACCAAAGAACGACAGATAAAAAAGATTTACTATTCAGTGACAGAAAGAATGGGAAGCAAATAGCGTAAAAAAGACAGGAAGGAGGCGCTTGAAATGAATGAAATACTGACACAGGAGAAGTCAATCTATCTTCAGATCAGTGAGATGATAGAGAATGACATCCTGCGGGATATTCTTTTGGAGGAGGAACGAGTCCCCAGCACCAATGAACTGGCAAAACTATATGCCATCAATCCGGCGACAGCCGCCAAAGGGATCAATCTGTTGGTGGATCAGAATATTTTGTACAAAAAAAGGGGAATCGGCATGTTTGTCACGGCAGGAGCAAAGGAGAGAATCCGTATGAAACGAAAAGAGGAATTTTATGATAATTATATCAGGACACTCATAGAGGAGGCCAGGAGTCTGGGGATCAGCAAAGAAGATCTGGTGAAGATGATAAATGATTATGAAGAAAAATGAATGTGCGACAGGATATGGAACATTTTGTGACAGACAAAAGAATGGGATGCAAAGGACGTGATCATCCGGATGAACGGGATGCAGCTGTTTCAGACGGGTAAGAAAGCGCGAGTCTGAGGATGAGACAGCATATGCCGCGCGAGAAGAGAAACAGGCTGGAAAACGTAATGCTCTTTAGCAACATGGAGAGGTGAGTAAACTCATGAATCGGGTAATGCAGGATAGGAGGAAAGACAAATGGCAGAATTGATTTGCAGAAATATAAAGAAAAGATATAAAGATAAGGAAGTGCTTCATGGAATCGACCTGACTTTGGAAGAGGGAAAGATCTATGGCCTGATCGGACGTAACGGAGTAGGAAAGACGACATTGCTTTCCATTCTGGCAGCACATAATCCGGCAACAGAAGGAGAGATTACCTTAAACGGAGAGCAGGTTTGGGAAAACCAGAATGCATTGGATCATATCTGTTTTTCCAGGGAATTGAATCCGCTTAGCAACAACGGAATGTCGGGCACAGTCAAAGAGTATCTGATGGCGGCATCTGTTTATTTCCCGCATTGGGATAAAGACTATGCCGACAGGCTTGTAAAGGAGTTTGATCTGGATATCAAGAAGAAACTGATCAAGGTATCCAAGGGAATGCTTTCCATGGTAACGATCATCATCGCACTTGCCAGCAAGGCAAAATTCACCATGATGGATGAGCCGGTGGCAGGGCTGGATGTCTTTATGAGAGAAAAATTCTATCAGCTTCTTTTGGAGGAATACACTCAGACCGGCAGGACGTTTGTAGTCTCCACGCATATCATTGATGAGGCGAGCAGTGTACTGGAGGAAGTTATCGTGATGAAGGAAGGCAATATCATCTTAAAAGAAAACACAGAGGAGCTTCTTGGAAGATGCGTACATGTCAGTGGCAAGATCGAAGATGTAGACCGTGCGACAGAAGGACTTACGGCCAGACATACAGAAATCGTCGGAAGAAGCAAGGGAGTTACGGTCTTTTTAAAAGAAGGAGAACAGGTTAATACATCTTATGATGTCAGCGTTCAGCCGGTTACGTTGCAGAAGGTGTTCGTAGCATTGTGCGGGGAAGAAAATGACGGATAGAACAATCCACAGCATTTGTTCGGATCCAAAGCGTTATACAGGTGTAAATATGTCACATTTTGTGAACGGCTGAACGTACCGTGAATGCGGCAATATCGGAAACGGAACGGATGCGTCTCCGGAAGAAAAGGACAGACACAAATGTATGTCTGAAAAAGAAAACAGAAAGAAACGGTGTAGATATCAAAGGGAAAATGGAGATTGACAGGAGGTAGAAGGATGAGCGGATTACAAAGAAATATAAAATATCTTAGTCTGCTGCAGTTTCGATATATGGTAAGGGGTGTTTTGTTCGGGACAGCGTATGGTTTGTTTTTCGGGTTTATGACAGCGGATGATAAGGTACTGGTTATGCGCCGGATTTTCCAGTATGACAAGATCATTCTGTATATGTTGATGATGACACTACAGCTGCGGTATGTAAGCAGGGTTTCTGGATTTGTCTGTTCCATGGGGTGTACACGAAAGAATCTGGTGAGAGGACAGCATATTATGAATCTGGAAGTGCTTGCAGAGATTTTACCGGTATTATTTGCTGCGAAGCTGATCATGGGATTGGGAAGGCAGGATGTGAGGGAAGTGCTTTTGGAGATGGCATCGATCATACTGTTTATGGCGATCGGGATGTTTTTCGGACTGTTAAAAGAAAACGGCGGGAAATGGATCATTTTTGTGATCGCCATGGTAATTGGTGTTTCCTGTGCCGGCTATTTTGTCGGAAGTATGAATGCGAAAGATGCGGATATGACAAATATGTTTACGATTCCAAATGCGTTTGGCTTTTTGGCAGCAACAGTTTTGCTTTATGCCATCCTGAGCTGTTTTGTGGCGAAGAAGTACAAAAAACTGGAGGTAATTGTGTAGGACATCCTATAATAACGGGAACGGAATTATAACAACACCCGGGCCGTTATGCGAGCATATCGCAGCACATTTTCAAAATATATGCGCTGTTCTGAATCGTGACAGAAAATGAATAACAATGGAGATAAATAAGGAGGAAACTATGAATAGGATATGTAATCTGTATGATCTGAAAAAAGATATTCTTACCGCTTTATTATGGATGTGTGTGGCGTTTGCAGGAGGAATGGGACTATGCCTTCTGATCGTAAAGCTGTTGCAGGCAGATGACCCGGAGATTACAACAATCCCTCTCGGAGGACTGATGGCAATGATCGCAGGCGGTGCATTTCTTTTTCTCTATGCATGCGTCGGATTAAAGGGGAGATTTGCAAAGGCAATCTGTATGAGTTGTACGAGAAGAAGATTTTTATTGCAGGAGACGATCGAAAGTATTATAGAGACTCTGGTTGTGGCAGCGGCAGGGTATATGTTTGGTATCGTGGATATGGCTGTGCAGAAAAACTGTATGGGCGGCGTCCCGATCGAGTTTGATATCCTGGATATCTATAAGCTGCTGTTTACAAATCCCTTAAACATGGTTATGATAATATGTGTTGGGATCAGCGGTCGGTTTCTGATTGGAGAGCTTTTGATCCGGTTTGGAACGAAGGCGTTCTGGGTCCTCTGGGCAGTCTGGATGCTTTGCAGCCTGGTGCCGACAAAGATCGCGCATACACTCGAAGCTGAAAAGCTGGAGGGATTCGTGGAGATCCTGAAGCAGCTGACGACCCGGTGGAATGGTTGTTTTCTGCCGGCTATAGCAATTTTTTTATCAGCGGTATTCTATGTAATGGCGATCATCATGCTAAGAAAACAGGAAGCGGTAGGATATTAAATCCTTTTTGCGCGCGCAGCTGTGGAAGATAGAGGGACAGAGACATAAAACCAGAGGGACGGTCTTTTATGTTTTTGGCGGAAAAACAGTGAAAAATGCGAAGCTTATAGCCGGACAGCGGGGAAAAAGGGTGAGACAGAGGTCATCCGGCTAAAAACCAGCGTAAAACGTGAAAATGATAGCCGGAAGGCAGAGAAATGATGGAAATAGAGTTATATATGGAGAGAAACGTATGGAACGGGCAATTTTAGTTGGGATCGATTTGGAGGATGGTACGGATTTTGACCGCTCCATGAAAGAATTAAAGGCTTTGGCAGAAGCCTGCGATATGGAAGTCTGCGGCATGGTGACACAGAAACTTCCTTACATCAATAAGGCATATTATATCGGAACCGGTAAAGTAAATGAGGTCAAGGAATATGCATCCGCGCTGGAAGCGTCGGTAGTGGTATTCGACAATCCTCTTTCTCCGGCGCAGCTTGGTAATTTAAAAGAAGCTACAGGAAAGGCGGTTTTAGACAGGACGAATCTGATCCTGCAGATCTTTTCCACCCGCGCGCGGACAAGAGAAGCAAAATTACAGGTGGAATCTGCGAATCTCCAGTATCTTTTGCCGCGTCTGGTGGGCGCACATGATGCCTTAAGCAGACAGGGCGGTGCCAGCGGTGCGATGAGTAACAAGGGTGCCGGTGAGAAAAAATTAGAGTTGGACCGCAGGCATATTGAAAAGAGACTGGCGCAGCTAAGACGGGAGTTAAAGGAAGTGGAAGCGGAGCGGGAGACTCAGCGCAAGAGCCGCAGGAGATCCAATCTGTCGGTGGTGGCACTTGTGGGGTATACCAACGCAGGCAAGTCATCCCTGATGAACGGAATGCTAAACTTTGCCGATGAAACGGAGAAAAAGCAGGTTTTTGAAAAGGATATGCTCTTTGCTACACTGGATACGACGGTGCGGAAGATTGAAGTGCCGAAGCGAAAAAGTTTTTTGCTGACGGATACGGTCGGCTTTATCGATAAGCTTCCTCATCAGCTTGTCAAAGCTTTCTATTCTACATTAGAGGAAGTCAGGAATGCGGATCTGCTAATTCATGTGGTGGATCTTTCAGATCCGGATTACAGGGAGCATATGCGCGTGACGATCGAGACTTTGCATGATCTGGAGGCAGACGGCATCCCACGTATCACAGTTTTCAACAAGACGGATCTTGCGGGACGGGCGAGTAATATACAGGAGATGCTCACAAAGCCTGTGTCAACGAATGAGGAGCGTAAGGTACGGCTCAGTGCCAAGAATCCGGCGGACATTGAAGCGCTGGTTTCCTACATCAGCCGATGTGCCTATCGGGAAGAAAAGGAAGCAGGTCTGCTCCTTCCTTATGAGAAAGGAAGCATTTATTCTTATCTGAAGGGAAACGCTACCATATTGTCCGAGGAATACCGGGCAGACGGCATTTTTGTAAAAGCCATTTTATCCGAGCAGGATGCAGGAAAGTATAGGGAGTTTATAGAGGAAAAATAGAAAAATGATAGAACAGAAAGCATGACAGAGTCGATAGGGCTGGTGTCAGTAAGAAAAAGAAAGGTTACTTTCACAGGCAAAACGGCTGTGAATAGTAACAAAGAAAGAGCATTTCAGAGCCTTCAACATTGACAGAGCAGAGAAACACTTGTATGATAGATACGTTACAAAATCTGAGTGGGTGGACTATACCACAAAAGGAGGTTTTTCTATGTCTTTTGCAGTATTTGCGGATGGAACTGCCAATCTGCCGAAGAATTTGCTGGGGGATATCAGGCTGCTGCCCTGTGAGTATCTTGCTGACGGACAGCCGCAGGTGTATCACGGGGACGTGGATTCTTTTGACGGACATGCTTTTTATGAGTCACTTAAGGCCGGGAGTGTCATTCAGACCTCTCTTTTGAATACGGATCTGTTTCTGACTCATTTTGAACCGGTGTTAAAAGAAGGAAGAGATATCATTTACATTTCCATGAGCTCCGGCATCAGCGGGACCTTTAATGCGGCACGCATCGCGGCGGAGGAGCTGATGGAAAAATATAGCGAGCGGTTTATTCATATTGTGGATTCTTTAGGCTGTGGATTTGGAAACGGGATTCTGGCACTTAGGGCCGAGGAGCTTGGCAGGCAGGGCAGGACGGCAAGAGAAGCAGCAGCAGTTTTGGATGATGAAGTGCCGCATGTCTGTCAGTATTTTACAGTAGATGATCTGAATTTTTTAAAACGGACCGGGCGTGTCAGTGGAATTACCGCGAGCATCGGCACCGTTTTAAATATCAAGCCGATCCTGTTTGGCGATGCAACGGGACATATCATTTCCTGTGCGAAAGTGCGGGGACGCAGAAAATCCATTGAGGCACTTGCACAGAAATATGAAGAAAAAAGGAAGCGTGACAAAGATCAAAGAGTCTTTATCTCACATGGTGACTGCTCTCAGGATGCACAGACGCTAGCCGGGCTGATCCGGGAGATCACGCCGGATGCTTCGATCACAGTCTGCCAGCATGAGCCTTTTTCGGGAGCGCATGTCGGTCCTGGGATGTTGGGACTGTTTTTCTATGGAGTGGAACGATGAATCTTAATTTCCTGAGGCTTTATCCATAAAGTACAAGAGTGCCCGGTTTTGGGGAAAATCAGCATATCTGCCGGGAAACATATTTGAGGTTGATGCAAAAAGAAATCCGGGACCGCAGTCAGGAGACTGGAAAAGAGACCTCAGGAACGTTTTACGTAAAAGACAGAGGAAAAGAGATAAAGGGAGGAAAAGTCATGGGGTATGTAGAATGGAGCTGTCCGAAATGCGGAAAGAATAACAGGGAAAACTGTAACGCATGGGTATATGGCAGCCCTATCAGAAACTGTAAGAGCTGTAATTCGGAATATTTTGATAACAGATGGCGGGAAATTGCTGCGGAAGGTGTGGAACCGGCAACAAAGAATCCGAAGATGTATCTTATTGCGTCAATAGGTTTTTTGATATTTACCATTCTTTGCGCTATGTGGCTTGTGACAGATATAAAGATGGAAGGAAGCTATCCTGTAAAATTATTGGGCTGTGTTTTTGTCGGAGCCATTGGAACTGTTGGATGTCTGGTTATATTCCTGAGAATTGTGTCAGGATATGAAGATAAACAGAATCAGAAGTATTATGAAGAATCACTTCGGCGTCTGAATGATAAAGCGTATGTGCAAAAGCTGATATCCTATGGATACCATGTTCCGGAAAGATTTCGATAACAGATGTTAAAGTATGGAAGAAAAAAGAGAATTTATGCAGGGCAATCGTAAGCAATACCCGTCACCCATGACACCAAAAACACTGTTCATATATATCCTAACCGTAATACTGTTTGGACTGTTTGCCTTTTTTATAAGAGGCGATATGGCAGGCAAAATGGCAGCAGTCGTCGTATGTCCAATGCTTATCGGATATCTGATCTACGCTTATTTTAAGGAACACAAAGCAGACAAGCATGCGGGAGAAAAGAAAGAGCGGATGACAGATGGGAGCTACTTTGAAAGTCCAAAGTGGCGTGAGAATTATATAAAGTATATCAATGACCACCCTTTCGAGAAACCGGAGCTTGCGGATATGAAAAAGGATTTACTTAAGAGATTCCGCAGGCGGGAGTATCTGACAGGGATGTTTTTCCTGCTCTTTCTTATTTTTTGCAACGGCTGTGTTTTTATAGGACAAAACTCTGCAGGACGATATATACTTGCATTTATTGGCATTGTTTTTTTTGGCTTATTCTTTTACCAGGAGTTTGCATTGTATATAGGAATGCCGGTCCGCAGGTGGCTGAAGGGAGATATTGATTATAATGTTCTTGAAGCATCCTATATTCGAAGCCGGATGCTTACTTATAAAAAGAATGGTCTGGCTTTTGGAACAACGCATATTCATGCCTTTACCGAAAAGAAAATATATGCGATAGATTACAGGCTTGCAGAAGGAATATCCAGAAAAATAGTCCGGTTAAAAACATATGAGGATGGTATTTACGCAAAAGACGAATATCAGCATTTTGCAGTGATCCATGTAAGACTTCCGCAAAGTGGTAATATCCACGATGTGGAAATAGAACTGAATGAATATCAGGTTCAGATGGCGATTGATCAAATAGCAGTCTGTAAGCCGGGCAAGGAACTGAGTGAAAGACTTTCCTTCGAAGAAAAGAAAGAGGATGAAACGGTCTGAGACAGGACCGGACTCTTATAAAGATGCATGACGGATAGAAATGGCGGCAGCCAATACAGAATATACAAACAGCAGAGGCGTTTGGGATAATCCTGAATGCCTTTTTGAGTCTTCGCATTTTTTATAAAAATTTTCGATTTCCTTCTGAAAAATGTGCTATAATCGTAAAGATGGATACAAATTTGGTAATATAAGGAAGGTGGAGTATTATGACAAAAATTGATATTGTTTCAGGATTTTTAGGAGCAGGAAAGACTACTTTAATAAAGAAGCTGTTGAAGGAAGCACTGGGAGGCGAGCAGGTCGTACTGATCGAGAATGAATTCGGCGAGATTGGGATTGACGGGGGCTTTTTAAAAGAGGCAGGGATTGAGATCACAGAAATGAATTCCGGCTGTATCTGCTGTTCTTTGGTCGGAGATTTCGGGAAAGCATTAAAAGAAGTATTAAACCAGTATCATCCGGACAGAATTATCATAGAGCCTTCGGGCGTCGGAAAGCTTTCTGATGTCATGAAAGCGGTTGAAGGAGCGACTGCTTCGGAGGGAGTACATTTAAACAGTGCGGTTGCGGTCGTGGATGCAAAGAAATGTAAGACATATCTGAAGAATTTCGGTGAATTTTTTGCTAATCAGATCGAGCATGCCGGTACGATCATTTTAAGCCGTACCGATGAAATGAGTGAGGAGAAATTAAATACCTGTATCGGACTGATCCGTCAGCACAATGACAAGGCGGCGATCATCACGACACCCTGGTCGCAGTTGGAGGGAATCAAGATTTTAGAGGCCATCGAGGATGCAAAGAATCTCGAAGCCGAGCTGTTAAAAGAAGTGATGGCAATGCAGGAGCACGAACATCATCACCACCACGATCATGATGAGCATGACCACCATCACGATCATGATGAGCATGACCACCACCACGATCATGATGAGCATGACCACCACCACGATCATGATGAGCATGATCACCATCACGATCATGATGAGCATGACCACCATCACGATCATGATGAGCATGATCACCACCACGATCATGATGAGCATGACCACCACCACGATCATGATGAGCATGATCATCATCACGATGGAGCCTGCAGCTGTGGTTGTGGAGGAGAGCATGACCACCATCACCACCATGCAGATGAAGTGTTCGAAAGCTGGGGAATGGAAACACCGACCAAATATACCAAGGCAGAGATCGAATCGATCCTGAACGAACTGGAGGATAAAGACAGATTCGGCTTTGTCCTTCGTGCGAAAGGGATGCTGCCTTCCAAAGAGTCTGAGAAGTTTATTCATTTTGATTATGTACCGGGTGAAAGCGAAGTTCGTGACGGCGCAGCAGAGTACACCGGAAAGATCTGTGTGATCGGCTCTGATCTGAAGAAAGAAAACATTATAACATTGTTCAAAGCCTGAATAAATCCGGGCGGGGCAGATACGAAACTTAAACAGTATCCAAAAAATGGTGCCAGAGGACAATGAACGACGCAGATGCGAATGCATCGAAGGAGAGAATGTTCTCTGCCATAACGCACCATTTGTTTGGATACGGAACTTAATATAGAGAGGTTATGGTAGGATAATGATACCGGTATATATAATTAATGGATTTTTGGACAGTGGCAAGACGGAGTTTATCAATTATACGATCTCCCAGCCTTATTTTCAGATGCGTGGCAAGACACTTTTGATCATGTGCGAAGAAGGAGAGAACGAATATGATCCGGGGCTTCTGACACAGACCAACACGGTTCTGGAGTCAATCGACGATAAAGAGGCCTTCCGGTCTGCCAATCTGATCGAACTGGAAAAAAAGCATAAACCGAAACGCATCATCATTGAATGGAATGGCATGTGGAATGCCAAAGAGATAAAACTGCCATGGCACTGGAAACTGGAACAGCAGATTACCATTATTGACGGCAGCACGTTTTCCACCTATTTTACCAACATGCGCTCTTTGCTCGCCGAGATGCTGAGAAAATCCGAGATGATCATCATGAACCGCTGTGATGGTATTCAGGATAAGATTCCTAGCTATAAGCGTAATATCAAAGCAATCAACCAGCAGGCAGAGATCATCTTTGAGGGCAAAAACGGAGAGATCAATGCAACTCTGGAGGAGGATCTGCCCTATGATGTCAATCAGGATATCATAGAACTGGATGATATGGGCTATGGGATCTGGTATCTGGATGTTTTGGATAACATCGGCAGATACGTTGGGAAAAAGATCACTTTTGTCGGTATGGTGCTAAAACCGGATGGCTTCCCGGACGGATATTTTGTGCCGGGGCGTATGGCAATGACCTGTTGTGCGGATGATATGGCATTTTTGGGTTATGCCTGTAAATATGACAAGGCAGAGGAGCTTGAGCAGAAGCAATGGGTAAAAGTGACCGCAGAAGTCTGCTTTGAATATTTTTCGGATTATAAGCAGGAAGGCCCTGTTTTGCACGCGATCGCGGTGGAGAAAACCTCGAAGCCGAAGGAAGAAGTGATCAGCTTTATGTAGCGGCCCGGTTTGGAAACCGGGGAGTTTGCGATCGGAATGATCGGTGGGATATAGGAGTAACCATATGGAGGATATTGAAAATCTGAAATGTTTTTGCATCCGGTCATGAAAATCTGAATGTGAATGGCGGACGAGAAAGCACTTGGAAGGAAATATGGGAATAGTAGAGACGAGAGGGTTGTAATACGTAACAGTTGGAGATGATATGGGCGAAGTTGATTTTAAAAATTTATTGAATATGTGTGATGATATCTGTGATCTGATGACGAATGCCAATGTCTGGGATGCGGGGTTTAGACCACACAGTCTAAAACCGGCTATGCACTATGATATGCTCAAATTCTGCGTGTATCTGGCCTCCGCAGACGGTTTTATCAATGAGCGCGAGGTGGCAAAAATACAAAAAGAACTGGGGATACGGACCGTGCAGCCCAATCTGGTTCTTCTGAAAAAGAGTGAACGTATACCCGAGGCATTTATGAATGAGATCCCGCTGGTGTTGCAGTTTGCGGTGCTGGCGGACAAGGAGCACCGGATCCGTCCGGATCTTTACAAAGACCAAAAGGCACAGATCCTTTTCGATACCTACAGAGCTTTGGGGTGCTCTCTTTTAACGGTTACCAGCGGGGCACCGACGGAGCCGATGGCGATCGCATATACAGAGTATATCGCCTATCTTAGAAACTATCTGAAGGAAAATGAAGTTTTTTATAAAGGTGATGAACGGCTGGTCAAGGTGAATTTTGATACGGAAGATGGCAAAAAAGAGCGAGCCGAGGGCGAGACGACACTGGAAGAAAAGCTGGAAGACTTCAACAACATGGTCGGTCTTTATGCAGTAAAGAAAGAAGTAAACAGTCTGGTCAATCTTTTGCGCATTCAGAAGCTGCGCGAAAAAAACGGCATGCGCAATACGATCGTCTCCAAGCATATGGTATTTACAGGAAATCCCGGTACCGGCAAGACGACAGTTGCCAGGATCCTTGCAGGCATCTACAAAGATCTTGGTGTACTCTCCAAAGGACATCTGGTGGAAGTGGATCGTTCCGGCCTCGTGAGAGGATATCTTGGACAGACTGCGACCAGAGTGCAGGAAGTGGTCGAAGAAGCGATGGGAGGTATCCTTTTTATCGACGAGGCCTATACGCTGACGGTGAATAAAGGTGAGGGCGATTATGGGCAGGAGGCTGTGGATACGCTTTTAAAAGCAATGGAAGATCACAGAGATGAACTGATCGTGATCGTGGCAGGCTATCCGGATCTGATGAAGGAATTTCTGGGATCGAATCCGGGCCTACAGTCCCGCTTTAACAAGTTTATTTATTTTGAGGATTATTCCGTACAGGAACAGATGCAGATCATGCTGCGGATGTGTCAGGAGCAGGATTACAGAATCTCTGCCGCTGCAGGGAATTTCCTGATGGCTTCTTTATTCCGCAGGATGGAAAAGAAACCGGCGAATTTTGCGAATGCCAGGGATATCCGCAACCTGTTGGAGACTATGATCTCTTATCAGGCAACGCGGCTGATCGAGTTGACTTCTCCAACCAAAGAGCAGCTTCAGATGATCGAGGAAGAAGATGCCAGACGGGCAGTTTTGGAAATGGCGTAGATAAAACAATTTGCAAAAAAAGGCATCGGATAACGCAGGATGAAATGTTTACGGGATTGGGACAGGAAGTTGACGGGTAGTATGAAAAAGAATGTATCGATAAAAAAGAGGATTTTTCAGATCATACAGATCGGACAGAAATCCGATTTTGCCAGTTGTGCATTTGATCTGTTTATTGTGAGCGTGATCGTGACGAACCTTTTCATCACGTTTTTTCAGACATTTGATCAGTCCGCAAAATATAAAGATATTTTATATCCGGTAGAGTTTGCAACGATACTGATCTTTTTGGGAGAGTATATCCTGCGCATCTGGACGGCAGAGTATCTGTATCCGAAGGAAACTGCCGTAAAGGCAAAGCTGCAGTTTATGCTTTCTTTCTATGGGATTGTGGATCTGCTTACGATCCTTCCGTTTTTCCTGCCTTTTTTGTTTCCGAGCGGAGCTGTGGCATTTCGGATGTTTAGAGTCGTCCGGATTTTTCACTTGTTCAGGCTCAATTCCGGCTATGATGCTTTTAACGTGATCACAGATGTTTTAAAGGAAAAGAGGCAGCAGCTGGTATCCTCGGTATTCCTGATCGGTGTTTTGATGATGGCTTCCTCCATGTGCATGTACAGCATTGAGCATGAGGCACAGCCGGAGAACTTTCCGAATGCCTTTTCGGGGATCTGGTGGTCTGTTTCCACGCTTTTGACGGTAGGATACGGAGATATTTATCCGGTGACGGTGTTCGGGAAAATGATGGCGATCGTGATCGCATTTCTGGGTGTGGGGATGGTGGCGATCCCTACCGGTATTATTTCGGCAGGTTTCATGGATTATTATTCCAAAGCCAAGGAAGGAAAGATGTCGGTCCGCGAGGAGGATATCGTGACGCTTGCGATCACCGGGAAACATGCGTTTATCGGGAAAAGAATGGAAGAGCTGCGGATCCCGGAAGGTTTGTATGTGGCAGCGCTTATGAGGGGGAATAAGATCTATCCGCCGCAGGATGCATTTGTCGTACGAAAGGATGACTGTCTGGTTTTGGGAGCCACACAGGGACGAAAGATACCATTTCAACTGCAGGAGCTTTTGGTTACAACGGAGCATCCCTGGGTGGGGGGGGTGCTGGGGGAACTGAGCGAATTCAGGCAGGGACATATCGTTATGGTCAAGCGTGACGGCAGGAATGTTCAGCCCAAAGAGTCAATGCGCGTAAAAGCGGGAGATATCATGGTTTTATTGGAATACAAATAAAAACGATCCGGATATCGGATTTTGACCTCGACATCATAAAATGGAGAGAGAGCATTAAGCCCTCTCTCCATATTTTTCTTCACAATATTTACAGCGGTACACTTCGCGCTCAGGGTCTGCCAGAAAAAAGACATGCGGCAGTTCCTGCTCGATGGAAGTGATACAACGGGGATTTTTACACTTGATCACATTTTTGATCTCCTTTGGAAGTGCCAGATCCAGTTTCTCTGTGATGACACCGTTCTCTATAACATTTACGGTGATCGTGTGATCGATAAAACCAAGTACATCCAGATTAAGCATATCCACAGGACACTCTACTTTGATGATATCCTTGCGGCCTTTCTTTTCGCTGCGGGCATTCTTGATGATCGCAACAGTACAGTCTAAAGTGTCCAATTGAAGCAGATGATACAGCTCCATACTTTTGCCGGCTTCAATATGGTCGAGAACGAAGCCTTCTTCGATTTTTCCTACATTTAACATTGTAATCTCCTTATCATTAAATTCAGACCGGTAAAACGATAATAGGTGTCATACCAGTTCCAGCAGTGTCAGGATCAGTGCCATACGCACATAGACACCGTATTGAACCTGTTTGAAATACGCTGCCCTGGGGTCTTCATCGACTTCCACAGATATTTCATTGACGCGTGGGAGCGGGTGCAGTACCAGCATATCCTCTTTGGCAAGCTTCATCTTTTTCTTATCCAGCACATAATAATCCTTCAGACGTACATAGTCTTCTTCGTTGAAGAAACGTTCCTTCTGGACGCGGGTCATATACAAAAGATCCAATTCGGGGATCGCTTCTTCCAGTCTGGTGCATTCTTTAAACGAAATCCCCTTTTCGTTCAGCATTTCGATGATATAATCGGGAACTCTCAGTTCATCCGGAGAGATCAGGACGAATTCCACACTTTCATAACGCGCGAGTGCATTGATGAGAGAATGGACGGTGCGCCCGAATTTCAGATCACCGCAAAGACCGATCTTAAAATGATCCAGTCTACCTTTTAGAGAGCGGATCGTCAGAAGATCCGTAAGAGTCTGGGTGGGATGATGGTGTCCGCCGTCTCCGGCATTGATGACCGGAATCTTCGATCTGGAAGCTGCTACCATGGGAGCGCCTTCTTTGGGGTGGCGCATGGCACAGATGTCGGCAAAACAGGATACGACGCGGATCGTATCGGAAACACTCTCGCCCTTGGCTGCGGAAGAAGAATTGGCGTCCGAAAAGCCTAAAACACTTCCTCCAAGATTCAGCATGGCAGATTCAAAACTGAGCCTTGTACGCGTGCTTGGCTCATAGAAGCAGGTCGCCAGTTTTTTCCCTTCACACATGTGGGCATATCTGGCAGGGTTTTTCTCAATGTCGCTTGCGAGGTCAAACAGTTTGTCCAGTTCCTCGACGCTGAAATCCAGCGGTCTCATTAAATGTCTCATAGTCTCTCCTTATGATTGGTGTTTTGGTCTACATAGAAAATCGAAGAGATAATAACTATCCCTTCGATCTCTTGTTTTTTATTCTTTAAATGTCAACAGATCAGCCGAAGATTTTCTCCTGGGAGCGACCGGTTCTTCATCCGGATAACCGACAGCGATAAGAGCCATTAACTCCTGTCCTTCCGGTACTTCCAGAAGAGAGGATGCGATTGCGCCATCGAAGATTCCCATGATAACACTTCCAAGTCCTTCTTCAAAAGCAGCAAGACAAAATGCTTCGGATGCGATACCTGCATCATAGATCTGCCATCCGTCTTTACGGTCGGTGGAATAAGAACCGTCACGTTCAAAACCGCTTCTTCCGGTAACCATAGTAACTGCGATCAAAAGGGGAGCCCCTTTTATGATCTTGCCGTTATTCGGCCATGCAAGGGTGGCTTCGTCTGCGATCTTGTCTTTCAGAGCACCTTCTACCGCAATATAGCGGGCAATCTGGGTGTTTTTCCAACTGGGGGCATAAGCAGCGGTGTCCACGATGGATGCAAGCAATGTATGATCTACGGCATCCGGTTTGAATCTGCGCACGCTGCGTCGTCCCATAATACATTCTTTGGCTGTCATAAGCGTAACCTCCTTATATTTGCTATCCTTACCATGACAGGTAAGTCCCACTGTCATTTATCATAACATAAGGAGATGGCGCTTTCAATCATTTTCTTCTTTGGGAGACATTCCCGGTTTTGTTACAGTTACTCTTATAATCTTTTGGGAACCTATTTGAATATGAAAATAAATATGCTATAATATTATGATATCAGGGTCAAAAGTCCGAATCCACTTTGAGCTTGCTCGAAAGTGGGTGAGCGACTTTATGACCCGCCCCACATGGAGCACGAAGTGGTGCGAATGCACCGCGAAAGTGCGGAATGGGGGAGGATTGTGAGAGTGCGAAGCACAGAACAATCCGGATATCGGGTTATGAGGCCAACATCATAATATGATATCAGGGTCAAAAGTCCGAATCCACTTTGAGCTTGCTCGAAAGTGGGTGAGCGACTTTATGACCCGCCCCACATGGAGCACGAAGTGGTGCGAATGCACCGCGAAAGTGCGGAATGTGGGAGGATTGTGAGAGTGCGAAGCACGGAACAATCCGGATATCGGGTTATGACCTCAACATCATAATAATAATTTATTTTCCCATGTGAGGGCGTACACAAAACAGAAAGAAGACAGATAAGGAGAAAAAAATGGCACAGACAAATGATATTGTATACGCAGAACGTAAAAGAAGCATGTTCTTGGGACTTCCCTGGACCTTTACCAAATACATCATCAAGCGGGACATGATCAATGTAAAGAAAGGCTTCTTAAAGACGGAAGAAGATGACTGTTATATGTATAAAGTGACGGATGTAAAACTGGAGAGAAGCTTTTTGGAACGCATCCTCGGAGTCGGAACGGTACTGTGTTATACGGGAGATGTTACGGATTCCACATTGAAGTTGCAGCATATCAAGAATTCACAGGAGATCAAAGAATACATTTTAAGAGCTTCCGAGGAAGAGCGTATGAGAAGACGCACTTTGAATACACAGAATATCAGCGCGACACCGCTCGATATCGAGATCAGCCATGCAGACGGACTGGATCTGTAACGGGTCATGGCGGGGAAAAGAGCATTTTCAAACAATATAGCATAGGATACATTTTTTGCCAGACATAAACAGAGTGGAGGATTTGTGTGGAACTGGATATGACGAAGGGGAAGCCGGTTTCCCTGATCATTAAATTTATTGTACCGGTGGTTTTGGGGTGTCTGTTTCAGCAGCTGTATAATACCGTCGATACGATCATTGTCGGCAGATTTGTGGGAGTGGAAGCTCTGGCAGCAGTCGGATCCACCGGGACGATCATGTTTTTGATCCTGGGATTTGTATCCGGACTGACCACAGGATTTACGGTTCTGACAGCACAAAGGTTCGGTGCCGGGGATGAAAAAGGATTAAAACGTTCTGTGGGAAACGGAGCAGTGTTATCATTTCTGGTATCGGTGATCATGACCATTTTCAGCATTGTGTTCATGAAAAAACTCCTGATACTGATGAATACGCCGGAGGACATTTTCGAACAGGCCTATACCTATATTGTGATCATCTGTGCAGGCATTATCTGCAATGTGGTTTACAATATGTCGGCGAGTGTACTGCGCGCGATCGGTAACAGTAAGATCCCATTATACTTTCTTCTGGTATCGGTTGTGATCAATTGTATATGTGATCTGGTCTTTATCATTAATTTCCATATGGGTGTGGCAGGTGCTGCCTATGCGACCATACTGGCACAGGGGATTTCGGGAGCGCTGTGTCTTTACTACATCTGGAAGAAGATACCGATCCTGCATCCCGGGAGGGAGAATCTGAGACTGCATCCGAAGGATACTACCGTACAGCTTGGTATCGGTATTCCTATGGCGCTGCAGTTTTCGATCACAGCGATCGGCACGATCATGGTGCAGGCGGCGCTTAACTTGCTTGGCTCTGTGGCAGTGGCAGCCTATACGGCGGCCGGTAAAGTCGAGCAGCTGATCGACCAGCCTTTCTTTGCCATGGGTACCACGATGGCGACTTATGCGGCACAGAATACGGGGATCGGAGATCTGAAGCGAGTGCGGGAAGGATCACGGGCTGCGATGCTTTTAACAGTGGTTTACGGGATCCTGGCCGGTGTGGCAGCGATCTTTGTCATGCCGTATGCGATCCGGCTGTTTGTGTCGGGAACAGATCTGACGGGAGTGACGGAATATGCCATGATCTATGTAAAGATCGTTGCTCCGTTCTTTATACCGTTAGGCGCGATCTTTATCTACCGCAACGTCCTGCAGGGAGAAGGATATGCCCTGGCACCGACGTTTGCCGGTGTGGTAGAGTTGGTGGCAAGGACGGTAGTGGCTTTCATAGCGGCTCACTTCATGAGTTTTTCTGGAATCTGCATTGCCAACGCGGCAGCGTGGGTGGCGGCGGGTGTTTATCTGTATATCGCTTATGAGGTTCTGATGCGAAAAGCAGAGAGAAGGCAAAAAACAGGATAATAAAATGGACTGGCATAGGATATGACGAAAAAAGAAGCAGAAGCATTTATAGAAGAGATCAATCAATATGGGATTTCACCGGGACTTGAGAATATTCGGGAACTATGCAGAAGACTGGGAGACCCGCAGGAGCAGCTTTCGTTTGTTCATATAGCGGGTACCAATGGAAAAGGCTCGGTGCTGAAACTGGTATCGGATGCCTGTAAGGAAAGCGGGATCCGTACCGGGTGTTACCTCTCTCCTGTCCTTTTGGAGTATCGGGAACGTTTTCAGATCAATGGGCGCATGATCCCAAGAAGAAAGCTGTATGCGTATCTGGAACACCTGCAAAGAGTCTGTACGGAAATGGTACAGGAAGGGTGGCATCATCCGACAGCATTTGAAATGGAGACAGCCCTTGCGTTTTTGTATTTTAAAGAAGAGCAGTGTGATCTTGTGGTACTGGAGACCGGAATGGGCGGGGATCTGGACGCCACGAACATTATCAGCAAGGCCAAGGTGGTTGTTTTTACTTCGATCAGCATGGATCATATGGCATTTTTGGGCAACAGCCTGGCAAAGATCGCTTCCCGCAAAGCGGGGATCCTCAAAAAAGGAGCAAAGGTGGTCTGCTATCCGTCGCCGGACGAGGTGCTTGACGTGCTGAGACAGAAGGCGGCAGAATGCGGGATTTCAAAGAAGGATATTGTAGTGACGGACAAAACCCTTTTGAAACAGGTAAAATATCGTTTGAAAGGGCAGCAGTTTTCCTATAAAGAGTTTGATAAAATGAAACTGGGGCTTGCAGGCGGGTATCAGATTATAAATGCCGCGGTAGCGCTGGATGTACTGGCGGCACTTAAGGAGCTTGGATATGACATAAAAGAAGCTGCTGTCCGGAAAGCATTTGAACGGGCATCCTGGAGCGGCAGGATGGAAGTGATCGGTGAGAAACCTACATTTATTATGGACGGAGCTCACAATGAAGATGCGGCCGGACAGCTTGCGCAGTCGATAGAGCTTTATCTGAAAGATAAGAGGATCATCTATATTATGGGAGTACTGCGGGACAAGGATCACGAGAGCATGATCCAAAAGACCTGTCGGTATGCTTCCCACATTATTACGGTCAAAACACCGGATAATCCGCGCGCCATGGATGCTTATGAGCTGGCGAAGGAGATAAGCAGGTATCACGGATCGGTCACGACAGCAGACAGTCTCACGGAAGCGGTGGAAATGGCATATCTGTTGGCAGATAAAGACAGCGTGATCCTTGCATTCGGTTCCTTATCGTATTTAGGAGCTCTGAAAGAGATTGTGCTTAAAAGAAATGAAGAGAAGAAAAAAACGATGGTAAAGATCTGATGCTTTAGACGAAATCAGGATGACAGAAATGAAGGAGAAGTCTCATGGTAGATAAGGAAAAAGTAGAACGTGCGATAAAGCTTTTGCTGGAGGGGATCGGAGAAGATGTTACGAGAGAGGGGCTGGTAGATACGCCGGCCAGGATCGCGAGGATGTATGAGGAATTATTCGCCGGAATGGATGGAGATGCCAAAGAATATCTGGGACGTACCTTTACGGTGCAGGATAATAAGATGGTATTGGAAAAAGAGATCACGTTTTACTCGATGTGCGAGCATCATCTGCTTCCTTTCTACGGTAAGGCACATGTTGCCTATATTCCAAACGGTAAGGTCGTGGGACTGAGCAAGCTTGCCCGTACGGTAGAAGTCTTTGCCAGAAGGCCTCAGCTTCAGGAGCAGCTTACGGCACAGATCGCGGATGCGCTGATGGAGGATCTGGGGGCGCAGGGAGCTATGGTCATGATCGAGGCAGAGCATATGTGCATGACCATGCGGGGTGTGAAAAAACCGGGAAGCCAGACAGTGACAGTGATCTCGCGAGGCAGATTTGAGGAGGATACCCATTTGCAGGAGATGTTTTTTAAGATGTTAGGCAGATAGGGTATGGATTTGGGACTGCGGTTTGTCTGAAAAAAGGGCAAAGAAAAAGAAATGGGGTAAGATATGAAACGGATCGATCGGATCATGCAGAATCCGGATTATCATCGATATTTGGAGGAGACTGCGAAGTGGGAAGAAAAGAGGATTTTCTGCCATCATGATACGGTGCATTTCCTGAATGTGGCAAGGATCGGCTGGATTTTGAATCTGGAGGAGGGCTTTGGCCTGAAGAAAGAGCTGATTTATGCTGCTGCTCTTTTGCATGATATCGGACGGTTTAAACAGTATGAGGATGGTTCTGACCATGCTGTTGTGAGTGCGGCTCTTGCGGAACCGATCCTGGCAGAATGTGGTTTTGACGAGACGGAAAGAATCATCATCACGGAGGCTGTTGCAAGCCACCGGACGAAAGAGATTGCCGATGAACGCTCTTTGAAGGGAATTCTATACCGGGCGGATAAGCTGAGCAGAGAATGTTATTTTTGCAAGGCTGAACCGGAATGTGACTGGAAGGGTGACAAAAAAAATAAGGTTTTGCGTTACTGATCAGACAGACAGTTAACCGGAGTATAAATAATACGGGAAAAAGAAAATGAAAATGGGGAGGAAACAAAATGAAGATTGGAAACAGGGAATTTGACACACATAATCAGACTTATATCATGGGTATCCTGAATGTGACACCGGATTCTTTTTCGGATGGCGGCTGTTTTAACAATATTGACAGTGCGCTAAAGCATGTGGAGAAGATGATGGAGGAGGGTGCTGACATCATAGATGTGGGTGGAGAATCTACCAGACCGGGCTTTGTTCAGATCAGCCCGGAGGAGGAGATCGAGAGAGTAGTGCCGGTCATCGAACGTATTCATGCAGAATTTGATGTCCCGATCTCACTGGATACCTATAAGAGCAAAGTGGCTGATGCCGGTATCAAAGCAGGGGCGGTTATGATCAACGATATCTGGGGATTAAAGTATGAGGAAGAGATGGCGAATATCATTGCCAGAAGCGGCGTTGCCTGTTCCCTGATGCATAATCGTACAAAAGCGGTATATGACTGCTTTCTGATGGATGTGATAAACGATCTGGATCAGACTTTACAGATCGCATCAAAAGCGGGTATTCCGTATGAAAACATTATTCTGGATCCGGGAATCGGGTTTGGAAAGACCTATGAAAACAATCTGCAGATACTTCATAATCTGGAAGAACTTCATTGCTTTGGGGCACCGCTTCTTTTGGGAGCGTCCCGTAAATCTGTGATCGGTCTTGCCCTGAAGCTTCCGGTGGAGGAGCGGGAAGAAGGAACGATCGTGACAACTGCGCTTGCCGTGATGAAGCATTACTCCTTTGTCAGAGTGCATGATGTACAGGCTAATAAGAGAGCTGTTCAGATGGCAAAGCTAATACGCGACGCAAAGGCATAAAGAGATGGATCATATTTTTATCAAAAATCTGAAAATATTTGCGAACCATGGTGTTTATGAGGAAGAAACACGAAAGGGACAGGATTTTTATGTAAATGCCCGATTGTACCTGGATCTGCGAACGGCAGGGAAGACGGACAGCCTGGAACGTTCGGTCAATTATGGAGAGGTTTGTCTGTTTTTAAAGGATTTTCTGACGAAGCACACATATCAGTTGATCGAGGCGGCAAGCTATCATTCGATGAAGGCGCTATTATTGAAATTTCCGCTGATCCGTCGGATAGAGTTCGAGTTATGTAAACCAGAGGCTCCGATCCCCATGGAGTTTGAAAATGTATCCACAGTGATGCAGATGGGGTGGCATAAGGTCTATATTGCGCTTGGCTCCAACATGGGTGACAGAAGGAGAACGATCTTAACGGCGGTCGAAGCGTTGGAGAAGGACGATGATTTTCGAAAGATCCGGACTTCATCTTTGATCGAAACGAAGCCTTATGGCGGAGTGGAACAGGATGATTTTCTAAACGGTGTACTGGAGGCACAAACGATCCTGACACCGCAGGAACTGTTGGACAGACTCCACTTTTATGAGGCAAAAGCCGGAAGGAAAAGAGCGGTTCACTGGGGACCGCGCACTCTGGATCTGGACATTCTTTTTTATGATGATCTGATCCTTTCGGAGGAAGATCTGATCATTCCGCATCCGGATATGGGGAACAGAGAATTTGTGTTAAAACCACTCTTGGAACTGGCACCCTGTCTGAGGCATCCGGTATATCAAAAGACAACACAACAATTATATGAGATGATATCAGGGTCAAAAGTCTGAATCCGCTTTGAGCTTGCTCAAAAGTGGATTCAGACTTTATGTGGGAGGATTGTGGGAGTGCGAAGCACGGAACGATCCGGATATCGGGTTTTGATCCCGACATCATGAGATACTCGAACAAAAATGTAAATAAAAAACAGGCAGCTTACAGGCTGTCTGTTTTTGGGTGGGATCATTTCTTTTTTGCGTTTGCCAATGCTGCGTTAAGAGCGGCGTCAAACTCTGTGACATTGACCGGTCCGTAAGTCGGTGTGTGATATACGGGAGTGTCACTTCCGAAGTCCTGGAAATAGACATTCTGGGAAGTGATATTGATATTGCGGTAAACTCCTTCTGCCACGATCTCCGGGTTGGTGCCGTCTGTCAGCATGCGCATAAGTGCCGGAGATGACTGGGAATTTGTCTGATAATAAATATATCCGTCACAGACATTAAAAGTGTCTACGCGTTCATCGGTCAGCACCGTTTCGGTGTCGGCAGTAAGATCATAACGGCACAGACGGTAGTCATGTTCCATATCCATATAGTAAACATAGTTGCCTGTCATATAAGGATTCCACAGATTCTTCTCCAGGATCAGAGTGGAAGAGCCGTTTGGATTCATTGAGTAGAGATAATGATCTTTCTGTGTGCCGTTGTAGTAGATGCTGCCGTTTAAGGCGCAGGCGGGATTGACCAGATAATCCGCCAGGTCTTTTTCATCGGTCTTATCTGTTTTGATGCGGAACAAATGAAGATCTGTTTCACCCTTGATCATCATCTGGAACAGGACATAGTCATCGACAAGATTGACTGCCTGTACGGTGTTTTTGGAAAGGCAGAGGGCTTTGTGCCCTTTTTTGTCCATACGGTACAGGCCATTGACACGAAGAAGATGACCATAGCCCAATGAGGCGTCGGCATTGACCTGATAATAATACAGATATTTGCCGCCGGTATTCAGATACTGTACCTGCGCACTTCCGAGTTTCTTAAAATCCTGTTCGTCTTTGGTCATGCGATAAATGGAATAACCGTCATAAGCATTGGCAAAA
Organism: Lachnospiraceae bacterium; assembly: GCA_015056815.1. Classification (GTDB taxonomy): domain Bacteria; phylum Bacillota; class Clostridia; order Lachnospirales; family Lachnospiraceae; genus SIG333. The sequence goes on from SVFN01000003.1 coordinate 122,001, forward strand.
TAAACATATTCATCATCCTCGCAAAAATATCCCATATTATTTAAGTTACCTGCGGTATTCCCGACAGTGCCCGGTGCATTGGCCGGTATGCGGGACAGATATTTCGATCCGAAAGCGATTCCGATAACCGCCCCGCTGAATAGTACAATAAATAAAATGATCTTAAGCTTTTTTGACATAAGAAAACCTCCGGATCTTTAGATTGTATTTCTATTTTAACCCTATTTGACTTGCCAGTAAAGGATTTTTGGTATAAGCTAATGATAATGCTGATAACAGATTACTGTTCAGGCCGTAGCCTCGCACTACGCTGCGAAACTGCGGAAAAACTGTATAAAACAGCCAATTATGTTTTGCACTTCGGCGTAGACGGACTGAATATGTGCGAAACATGTTACATTCAGTGACAAACTGGCCGGGAACTGAATAACGATAACAGCGCATGATGCGTATCTGTCCGGATACGGCAATTAGAACAAGACAGCGGAGGAAGAACATGGACTTAGGAGAATTAAGAAATCAGATCGATGAGATTGACAGCGAGATCGTCTCTTTGTATGAGAAACGCATGGATGTGTGCGGGAAGGTTGCGGAATATAAGATTGAGAACGGCAAAAAGGTTTTTGACAGGGTGCGGGAAGAGGAAAAGATCCGTGCGGTCAAAGCGATGACGCACAATGATTTTAACAGACATGGTGTTGGAGAGCTGTTTGAGCAGATCATGTCGATGAGCCGCAAATTACAATACAGGATGCTCTCGGAGCAGGGGGCTTTGGGAAAACTGCCGTTTATCGGGATGAAGAAGTTGGATACGAAGCAGGCAAGAGTGGTTTTCCAGGGGGCGGAGGGAGCTTATTCCCAGGCGGCGATGGCGCAATACTTTGGAGATAAGATCGAGAGCTTCCATGTGGACACGTTTCGGGATGCGATGAGCGCCATTGATGAAGGAAGTGCGGATTTTGCAGTGCTTCCCATTGAGAACTCTACGGCAGGGATCGTCAGCGAGATCTATGATCTTCTGGTGGAATTCGAGAACTATATCGTAGGAGAGCAGATCATCCGGATCGAACATTGTCTGCTTGGGGTGCCGGGTGCGAAGATCGGGGATATTCAGAAGGTCTATTCCCATCCGCAGTCACTGATGCAGAGTGCAAGATTTCTGTCTGATTATTCCTGGCAGCAGATCAGCATGAAGAATAATGCATTTGCGGCTCAAAAAGTCATGGAGGATAAAGACCCGACACAGGCAGCGATCGCGAGTGAATATGCAGGACAGATCTACGGTCTGGATATCCTGAAAAAGGGCGTGAACCAATCCAGCACGAATTCCACACGTTTTATTATTGTGACCAATCAGAAGGTTTTTCTGGAAGATGCACAAAAGATCAGTATCTGTTTTGAGATACGGCATGAGAGCGGATCTCTTTACAGGATCCTGTCTCACTTTATCTACAATGATCTGAATATGACCAAGATCGAAAGCCGTCCGATCGAAGGACGCAACTGGGAGTACAGGTTCTTTGTGGATTTTGAGGGAAATCTTGCAGACAGTGCCGTAAAGAATGCACTCAGAGGCTTGCGTGAGGAAGCAGCCAACATGAAGATACTGGGGAATTATTGAGAAACAGATCTGCAAATCGTCTTCCGACCTGAGAAAAGAGTCTGAAACAGTTCTGAAAGTCAAAAGAAACTGCCGTGAAAAGCAGATTCTTTTGGCTTTTTCAATTTTGATGCCGGAACCGGAAACAGGTAACCTTTAGTGAGTAGCAAGATAAACGGTTCCATGCTATAATGGGCGTTAGTGAGTGATGATTGTAAAACAGAAGATCGGGTGAAGGCCGGAAATTGCGGACATTAAAGCCATACAGAGAGGAATCATTGCATGAAAACGGGACTACATAAAAAAATTGTGTCTTTTTATACAAAAGAAAAAGAACTGGATATCCTTCTGTTTAAGGTACTGGGGACAGCGGGATTTATTGTCAGCCTGATCGGAAGTATACAATCCCTGTTTACACTGCAGGACTTTACGGGATTCGGGATCAATCTTCTGGCTGCATTTGCCAGTGTGGGACTGTTATGGTTCGTACATATGACCAAGAAATATGTGATCGGCTATCTGATCACTTCGGTCAGTATTTTCATGATCCTATTTGCATGGCTGTTTATGGAGATGGGAGGCATGGAGGGATCCATGCCGTACTTCTTTATGTTTGGGATCGTCTTTACCCTGATGATGTATAAAGGAAAGCTTTTGATCATCATGGAAACGCTCCAGAGTACCTTTTATATGCTGGTCTGTTTTTTTTCGTTCAGACATCCGGAATATATTCAGAAGTTTGATTCGCCCGGGAACCAGTTTTCCGATCAGGTGGCGGGAATTCTGATCTCCAGCGTCGGGATCGGGAGTATTTTCATGCTCTATATCCACGAATACCGCAAAGAACAGAAAGCGGCTGAAGAGTCCAGTAAGGCAAAGAGCATTCTTCTTGCGAACATCAGTCATGAGATCCGTACACCGATCAATATGCTTTTGGGTATGAATGAGATGATCTTAAGAGAATCTGAGAATACACAGATCAATGAATATGCCCAGAATGTGGATAATGCGGGCAGACAGCTTTTGTTTATGGTCAATCAGTTTCTGGATCTTTCCAGGATCGACATGGGGAAGGAAACGTTATTTGAGGAGAACTTTAACATCAGAGAGCTGGCAGTAAGTCTTCAGGCTTTTTTTGGGAAAGAAGCCGCCAAGAAGGATATTGAACTGGTGCTGGATATGGACAAGCAGATGCCGTCCTGTTTTTATGGGGATATCCGAAAGATTTCGCAGATCCTTTCCAATCTCCTTTCGAATGCAGTCAAATATACAGAAGAAGGAGTGATCGTTTTCACACTGCAGAGCATACATGAGGAAAACGGGATCTACACGCTGCACATGGAGGTGTCGGACACCGGAAGCGGGATCAGTGAAGAAGAACAGGAGAAGATCTTTGAAAGTTTTGAGCGGGCGGATATCATACGTAACCGCAGTATTGAAGGTACGGGACTGGGGTTAGCCATTTCCAATAAACTGGCAGTGCTTATGGGTTCCAGACTGCAGGTGAAAAGCCGCTATGGAGCCGGCAGTGTGTTCTGGATGGATCTTAAGTTAAAGAAAGGACAGGAAAACGAAAGCTATGCCAAGGAAAGCGGTTCTTTCATCGCACCGGAGGCGAAGGTGCTGGCAGTGGATGACAATCAGATGAACCTGATGGTGGTTAAATCCCTGCTGAAAAGAACCATGGTCAAAGTGGAGTTTGCCCAGTCGGCAAAGGAGAGCTATGAGAAATACCAAAAGTCGGATTATGATCTGGTATTCATGGATTATATGATGCCTGAGATAGATGGGATCGAGGCGATGAAGGAACTGAAAAGGATCGACAAAAACAGAAACCGACGGGTGCCGATCATCGTACTGACAGCAGATGCTTCTCCGGATAAAAGGGAATTATTTCTGGAAGAGGGATTTGACGGATATCTGCTTAAGCCGGTAGAAAGCCATCTTCTCGAGAAAATGCTGATGGAGCATCTTCCTTCCGGACTGATCACGGCAGTGGATGAGGATGAGCAGATCATACTTCCGGAAGAAGTGAAGGATTCGTTTGTACAGCTCTTAAAAAGGTATGATATATCTTTTGAACTTGCACTGAAGCATTTAAGCGGAGATGTTTTGCAGATGGCAAGAGTGGCAGAGTATTTTTTGAAGGGCGCAGAGGAAAATATGCAAAGACTGCAGCTTCTGGTGAGAGAGAGGGACTATGATAATGCGGCGATCCTGATCCATTCCATCAAAGGAAATTCCGGAAATGTGGGTGCGGAGGACCTGTATTATTCGGCAAGGAGATTGGAGAAAAGAGCCAAAAATAAAGACCGGGAATATGTGGATCATTTTCTTGACTTTTTCCTGATGCAGTACAAGCGGGTGCAGGCAGGTCTTACTCTGTTTTTACAGGAATTTGAAAAGATAAGAACGCAGTTTTGCGTTGTGACAGAGGATACCGTACATACCGCTGATGAATCGGATCTTTGGAAAGAATTGCTGGGAATGGTCCGGCAGGGAAATCAGTCACCGGCATTGAAATGCTTAAAAGAACTGGAAGGGATACTTGGAGAATCGGAGGAGCTGTCACAAATACAGGAACTGATCAAGAGTATCGAATTCGACAGGGCGGAAGAACGGATTCAAAAGATTTTGAAGAAATCATAACAGTTGTCAGAAGCAAAAAGACGTTTTCAGTAGGAACCGGGAAAGGCGGAAAAATGGAAGAGTGCAGAATCTTGTGTGTGGATGATGATATTAATATGCTGAATACAGAAGAGGATATCCTGATCAGTGCAGGATATACGGTCAGTCTGGCCAAGTCCGGCAGGCAGGCGATCGAGCTTTTGAAAAAAGGGATCAGCTATCAGCTTGTCCTGCTTGATGTGGACATGCCGGACATGGACGGATATGAGACGTTTCAGGAGATCCGCAAATTGGATAATGCCCGTATGACGCCTATTATTTTTCTGACCGGAATGGATGGGGAAGATTTTCAGGTGAAAGGCTGGGAATATGGGGCGGCAGATTATATTACCAAGCCTTTTGTCAAAAGCATTTTTCTGGCAAGGATCAAGAACCGGCTGAATGTTTCGGTACGGACATCGGATTACGACAGCAAAGCACTGGATGTGCTGTCGGGGCAGCTCTCCGAGCTGGAGCTTACAGTGGCAAGATATGTGGCGGACGGTCTGTCAAATTCGGAGATTGCCGAGAGAACGAGTTATTCTTACGGTTATGTCAAACGGGTTGTTTCTTCTATTCTGGAAAAAACCGGGATGAAAAAGCGTTCAGATATCCGGAAATTACTGAAAGAGGGAATGTAGGGAGAAAGGAAACTTTCTCCTTTTTTACGGCACTGACCGGATAAACTGCACAAATATATCTTGAATCACCATAAGAGCTTTGGTAAAATGTATATAACTATTCAGACGAGGGGTGAGTACATGAAGGTATTTGCAGCGATAGATGTGGGCTCTTATGAGCTTGCCATGAAGATATTTACGATCAATGCAAAAAGCGGCTTAAAGGAAATTGATTTTGTCAGACACAGGATCGAGCTGGGAACGGATACTTATCGAAACGGCAAGATCAGTTATGACCATATGAATGAGCTTTGCAGTGTACTGCGGGATTTCAAGGAGATTATGCGATCCTATAAGGTGGATGACTACCGCGCGTATGCGACAAGTGCATTCCGTGAGAGCGAAAATGCCGAGATCATACTTGATCAGATCAGAAACCGCACAGGGATCGATATTTCCATTATCAGCAATTCCGAGCAGCGTTTTATCAATTATAAGGCGATCGCTTCCCGAGGAGAAGTATTCGACGATATTATCAAAAAGGGGACAGCCATTGTGGATATCAGCGGCGGAAGTATCCAGATCTCTTTGTTTGATAAGGCTCTTTTAGTGACGACGCAGAATCTGGAACTGGGAATTCTGAGACTGAGAGACCGTCTGGGAAGGCTTCAGCCGAGTTCCATTCACTATGAGGAGCTTCTGGAGGAGGTTATTGATGATCAGCTCATTGTTTTTAAGCAGATGTTTTTAAAGGGCAGGGATATCAAAAACATTATTGTGGTAGACGATTATGTTTCGGTCCTTCTTAAGAATCATAAGTCCTACAAAGAGAATCCGGGATATTCCGACAGGGAGAATTACTTCTCTTTCGTAACGACGATCCTGCATAAGAGTACAGCGGATATTGCAAGAAAACTGGGGATCGCGCAAGAGAATGCATCCCTGATGTTACATAGCGCTATTCTGGTGAAACATCTGATGGAGGCGATGGATGCGGATCTGCTCTGGGCGCCCGGTGTGACGATCTGTGACGGGATCGCGTATGAATATGCCGAGAATCACAAGCTTATCACACTGGAGCATGATTTTGAAAAGGATATTCTTTCCTGTACGGATGATATCAGCAGGAGATACCTGGGCAATAAGAAGCGGGTGGAGGCGATGGAGCGGATCGCCCTTACCATCTTTGACGGAATGAAACGGTACCATGGACTGGGGAAGAGAGAACGGCTGCTTTTGCAGATCGCCGTGAAGCTGCTTGAATGCGGAAAATATGTCAGCTTTGTGGGCGTGGGGGAATGCAGCTACCAGATCATCATGGCGACGGAGATTATTGGACTGAGTGAGACGGAACGAGAGATCGTGGCCAATATCGTGCGTTATAACAGTGTGGAGTTTGAGTACTACAATGTTCTTGGCAGACGTACGACCTTAGACGAAAAATCGTATCTGATCATTGCCAAGCTTACGGCTATTTTGCGCGTGGCAGACGGACTGGACCGGAGCAATAAGCAGAAATTCAAAGAAGTCAAGACAGCTGTCAGGGAAGGAAAGCTGTTCTTGTCAGTAGATACGACAGAGGATATCACACTGGAGCGCGGACTGTTCGGGGAAAAAGCGAAATTCTTCGAGGAAGTCTACAGTATTGTTCCGGTGATCCGGCAGAAAAAAAGATTTTAGGGAATCAGATAAATAAATGACAGGAGGAACGATCATGTCTGCAGAGATAAATTATAAAGACCCGTCGTTTTACATGAACCGGGAATTAAGCTGGATCCAGTTTGATAAAAGAGTATTAAGCGAGGCACGGGATAAGTCAATCCCGTTAATGGAACGATTGAAATTTTTGAGTATTACAGCGTCCAATCTTGATGAGTTTTTTATGATACGAGTGGCGTCTCTTAAGGATATGCAGCATGCGGGATACAAGAAAAAAGACATAGCGGGATTGAATGTGAGCAGACAGCTGGAATTGCTGAATGCCGAGACGCATGAGCTGGTGTCACAACAGTACTCCACCTACAATCGTTCCCTTTTACCGCTCATGATGCAAAACGGGATCCATGTGATCGAGCATCATGAGGATCTGAATAAGGAGCAGGGAAGCTTTGTGGACCGTTATTTTGAAGATAATGTCTATCCGGTGCTTACACCGATGGCAGTGGATTCGTCCAGACCGTTTCCGCTGATCCGCAATAAGTCCTTAAACATTGGTGCGTTGCTTAAGAAAAAGGGGAAAGACGGTGCCGAAGTGGAATTTGCCACCGTTCAGGTTCCTTCCGTTTTGCAAAGGATCGTAGAGATCCCGGCGAAGAAGAAAGAAGGAGAGCGCTTTTTCATCCTTTTGGAGGAAATCATAGAACGCAATATGGATAAGCTGTTTTTAAACTATGATATCTTGTGCGCACATCCTTTCCGGATCATGCGTAATGCCGATCTGACGATCGAAGAGGAGGAAGCGGAAGACCTGTTAAAGGAGATTGAGAAACAGATCAAAAAACGGCAGTGGGGGGAAGCGATCCGGCTGGAAGTGGAGGATGGGATCCATAAACAGTTATTGAAGATCATCAAGAAAGAACTGAAGTTATCCGATGAAGACATCTACCGCATAAACGGACCGTTGGATCTGACGGTGTTAATGAAATTTTATGGACTGGAAGGATTTGACGACCTGAAGATCAAAAAATACGAACCCCAGATCGTACCGCAGCTTCCGCCGGAGTGCGATATCTTTGAACAGATAAGAAAGGGGGATATCTTACTGCATCACCCCTATCAGAGTTTCCTGCCGGTGGTGAACTTTATCCGGCAGGCGGCGAAAGATCCTGAAGTGCTTGCCATCAAGCAGACTCTTTACAGAGTGAGCGGCAATTCGCCCATTGTCAAGGCGCTGGCACAGGCTGCTGAGAACGGAAAACAGGTAACGGTGCTTGTGGAGTTAAAGGCTCGTTTCGATGAGGAAAACAATATTATCTGGGCCAAAATGCTGGAGAAATCCGGCTGTCACGTTATCTATGGACTGGTGGGACTCAAGACTCACTGCAAGATCACCCTTGTGGTCAGACGGGAGGATGAGGGGATACGACGATATGTGCACCTTGGGACCGGTAATTATAATGACTCCACGGCAAAGCTGTATACAGACATGGGTCTTTTGACCTGTTCCGAAATGATCGGAGAGGATGCAACGGCAGTCTTTAATATGTTATCCGGTTACTCAGAGCCTTTGAGCTGGAACAAACTGGCACTGGCACCTTTGTGGCTGAAGGATAAGTTTTTAAGTCTGATCGCCAGAGAGACGGCTCATGCGCAGAAAGGGAAAAAAGCGCATATTATCGCCAAGATGAATTCCCTGTGTGATGTGGATGTGATCGCGGCCCTGTATAAAGCCAGTGCTTTTGGAGTAAAGATCGAGCTGATCGTGCGGGGCATCTGTTGCCTGAAAGTGGGGATCGAGGGTGTGAGCGAGAATATCACAGTTCGTTCGATCGTGGGTAATTTCCTGGAGCATGGAAGGGTTTTCTACTTTGAAAACGGAGGCAACCCGGAATATTATATGGGCAGTGCCGACTGGATGCCCCGTAATCTGGAGAGAAGGGTCGAGATCCTTTTCCCTGTGGAAGACGAAAAACTGAGGGAAGAATTATTCCATATTTTACAGACACAGCTTGCGGATACCATGAAATCCCATATGCTTAAGCCGGACGGAAGTTATGAGAAGGTAGACAAACGCGGAAAGAAGCGCTGCTGTGCGCAGGATGAATTCTGTGTGGAGGCCGTGGCGAAAGCAAATAAGTTCTTAAAGCCGGATGTTTCCAAAGAACGAGTCTTTATACCGGAGGAACATCATGAATAAGAAACTGGTGATTTTTGATCTGGATGGGACACTGACGGATTCCCTGGCGTCCATCTGGAAGACGACCAATACGGTTTTGGAAGCGTTTGGGCTGGAAGGCTATGATAAGGAGCCGTATCGCTATTTTGTGGGCGATGGTGCAGTGACACTTGTCGAGAGAGCATTTGCGGGACGGGGGATAACAGATCCGGAAACGCTGAAAAAGGCTCATGAGCGATACCGGGCTGAATTTCAAAAATACTGTATGTTTGAAGTTGTCCCCTATCCGGGGATCATGGATCTGATCGGATATTGTAAAAAAGCAGGAATTTTGATCAGCGTCAACTCCAACAAGCCGCATGAGCGGACGGTGGAAGTGATCGAGACGGTATTTGGAAAAGGTACATTTGACTATATTGTGGGGCAGTCATCCGGACGGGAGAAAAAACCCAGTCCGGACGGCGTGAACTATATTCTGGAAAACTCCGGTATATTAAAGGATGAGGCACTTTATATCGGCGATACTTCCACAGATATGAAGACAGGACATGCGGCCGGTGTTTTTACGGTAGGCGCACTTTGGGGATTCCGGGATGAGAAGGAGCTTCGGGAGCATCAGGCGGATGCCCTGATCGAAAAGCCGATGGAGCTGGTGAAATATTTGTAAACATGTCGCGGGGGTTATGGTACAATAGTTTGAGAAAATCCGTAAGTGCATCATAAAGTTCACTTGCGGTACTATAAATATGAGGAGAATAGTATGATCAGATTAATCGCGACAGATGTAGACGGAACCCTTGTAAAAGAGTCTTCGAAGGAGGTTTACCCGGAGTATATTCCTCTGATACAAAGTCTGATCGACCGGGGGATCATCTTTGTGATCTCAAGCGGCAGACAGTACAGCAGCGTATCCAAAATGTTTGCAGACGTGAACAGACCGATGTATTACATCGTGGAAAACGGTGCACATATTCTGGAGGGAGAAAGAACCATCAGTGTCACGCAGATGCGTCGGGAAGACATCGAAGGGATCATGGCAGATCTCAGGACGTTTTATCCGGATTGTCATGTGGTGGCGTCCGCTCCGGAAGGGAGTTTCTTAGAGACAAAGAACGAAACCTTTATCACCATGATCAGAGATCAGTACCGCAATCAAGTACACCTGGTGGAGGATATCTTAAAGGCGGATGTCAATTATGTGAAACTTGCCATCTTCAAAAAGAACAGTATCAGAGAGTACGGCGAGAAGATCCTGATCCCGAAGTGGGGCGATAAGGTCAAGGCCTGCATGGCGGGTGAAGAATGGGTGGACTTCATGGATGACTCCGTAGATAAAGGAAATGCACTGCGGTTTCTGCAGAAGCGTCTCGGCATCACACCGGAAGAGACCATGGTCTTTGGAGATAATCAGAATGATACCGGAATGATGTTTGCGGCAAAGGAGAGTTATGCGGTGGAAAATGCAGTGGAGGAGGTCAGAAATGCCGCGAGGCATATTTGTCCGTCATTTGAGGACAGAGGAGTATACCAGGTGTTAAAGCAGGTGTAAGGATCAAGATAAGAAAAGCAGACAACAATAAGGAGTAGCGATATGCAGACATACGATGATAAGGTATTACAGTGTTTTTTGGAAAATCAGTGCAAACTGCTTCCGGAAGAAGTTGCAGCGACGCCGGAAGAGGCCGATGATTTTCTGACAGACTGCATGGCGGTCGTGGTGGATTCGTCGAAAGAGGTTATGGATTATTTTGAGGAGGAAGGCGTTGATCTGGAAGGAATGGATAGCAGTGAAGTGCTGGAGATGGAAGAAGTCTTTGCGGTAGGTGACGGAAGATATCTGATCGTGGAGACATGAGAAGTTTTTACGGATAATATCCGACGTATCACTCGGTGATTTGTAAAAACGATAGCAGGATAATCGAAAAAATATAGGAATATAGGACAGATCGGTTGCAGCAGATATTATGTCAGACTGCGTTCTTATAAAAAGACAAACGGTGGAAAGGTTTATTCTGACTGGAGCAAAGCAAAGACTGTCAAGTTGAAATAAAGGATGGAAGGTTTACAGGGTGATTTCGGGGAGACAGGGGAGACAAAGAAGCGTCCCCTGTCTCTTTTTATCAATTCAGAAAAAGTTCAATGACTTCTTTCATGCCGTCGTGGTTGTTGTCATGCTGCGTGATATAATTCGCATGGTATTTCACTTCATCAGCGGCATTTTTCATGGCAACTCCGATCCCTGCTTTGCGGATCATGGAACTGTCGTTTGCAGCGTCTCCGCATGCTACGGCCTCTTCGATCGGGATGCTAAGCTTCTCACAGAGGATTTCAACAGCCTTCCCCTTGGAGGCCTCTTTCATACAGCACTCCATATAGAAGGGACCGGAGTAGAAGGTGTGAATCTTTCCGTCTGTCAGATAATCCAGTTCGCGTGCAAAGGCATCCAGTCTGTCGTGTCCTCCCTCCATATCGATCGCAAAGAGCTTATAGGGATCTTTCGTCAGGGCGGCCGCCATATCCTCCACACAGATGTAAGGAAGATGGATGGCTCTGCGGTAAAAGTTAAGCTCATCGCCGGCTTTCTCCGTCACAATGATCTCGTCGCCGTTTTCGTCTGTATCATAAGTATGGATGTATACGCCATGTTTTTTGGCTGTGGCGATGACGGTCTTAACCAGATCTTTTGGCATCGTGATTTCATACACCGGTTTCCTTTGATCGCAGTCATAGATCAGAGCACCGTTATAGGAGATGATATAAGTGTTCTTTCTCAAAAGGTCCAGCTTCCCGGCTACTTCCAAGATACTGTCTAAGGGTCTGCCGCTGGAAAGCACCAGTTTCCCGCCTTTTTGCAGATAAGTATCTAAAGCAGCCTTAGTACCTGAGGACAATTCTTTCCGGTCATTTAACAGGGTGCCGTCCATGTCGGAAAAGAGGATGGCGCCACGGCGTTTACGAAATGCCTGAATCTCTTCTAAAATCTCATAGGGGATCTTTAGATTCCCGTAGCCGACGGCCAGATCCAGTCCCGGTTTGGTCGTGCCATGGAAATCAGAGCCGCCACTGATCAGAAGATGGTATCTGGCAGCAAGTTTTCGGATCTGCTGTTCTTCGCCGGCTGTATAAGTGGAGTAGATGGCCTCGATCGCCACAAGCCCGTCTTTTTTTAACGTCTGTACCAGTTTCTCCAGCCGCTCCTCGCTCATATGATACAGGATCGGATGCGCAAGAACCGGAACACCGCCGGAGCGCAGGATCAGATTCACGGCCTGTGACGGTGTTACTTTTTCGCGGGGCAGAAAGCAGGGGGCATGATCGCCGATGTAACGGTCAAAGGCTTCGCGCATGCTTCCGACATAGCCTTTCTGCCATAAATATTTGGCATAGTGGGCTCTGGTGAGGATCGCTTCCGGATATTCTGCCTGAAGGGCTTCGTAGGTAACAGGGACGCCGTATTCCTGTAGTCTGGCACACATCTTGTGATTACGGACATCGCGGGAATGCTGGAAGTCTGACAGATATTTCTGAAATTCCTCTCCTTCATAGTCAATATAAAGCCCGACAATATGAATATCCTTCCCCTCATACTCTGTGGAGAACTCGATCCCGGGGATCACTTCGACGGACTGGCCTTTAGCTGCCTCTATCGCTTCGGCAATTCCTTCTGTTGTGTCATGATCCGTCAGAGCAAAAGCTCTCAGCCCTTTCTCTACGGCATAACGCACAAGCTCCGCTGGCGTGTAACTGCCATCGGAGCGGGTGGAATGCACATGTAAATCTACCATGTTCATTGTATTCATTAATTCTCATCATCCTCTTTGTTTGCGGTGTAAACAGTTCTCTTACGTGCCATCTCATCACTGGCGAGATATTCGTCATAGGTCGTGACTTTATCGATCATGGTGCCGTCCGGAAGGATTTCCATGATACGGTTTGCGGTTGTCTGTACCACCTGATGGTCGTGGCAGGAGAAGAGTTCCACACCGGGGAATTTTTTCATGCCTTCGTTTAAAGCAGTGATGGATTCCATATCCAGATGGTTGGTAGGCTCATCAAAAATCAGGCAGTTCGCACCGCTGATCATCATCTTGGAAAGAAGACATCTTACCTTTTCTCCACCGGATAAGACTTTGACTTTCTTCACGCCGTCTTCACCGGCAAAGAGCATACGTCCCAAAAAACCGCGGACATACGTCACATCCTTGACGGGAGAATAGCCCATCAGCCAGTCCGTAATGGTGTAATCGTTGTCGAATTCCTGCGTATTATCCTTGGGGAAGTAAGCCTGTGAAGTGGTAACTCCCCATTTGAAACTTCCCGCATCCGGCTCCATCTCGCCGGTCAGTATCTTAAACAATGTTGTCTTGGCGATCTCGTTGCTCCCGACAAATGCAATTTTGTCTTCGCGTCCGACGATAAAGGAAATGTTATCTAAGATCTTCTCACCGTTCAGGGTCTTGGAAATGCCTTCTACGGTCAGAACTTCGTTACCGATCTCACGTTCCGGGCGGAAATCGATATAAGGATATTTACGGCTGGAGGGTTTGATCTCGTCCAGTTCGATTTTTTCCAGCGCGCGCTTTCTGGAGGTTGCCTGTTTGGATTTGGAAGCATTTGCGGAGAAACGGGAGATGAATTCCTGTAACTCTTTGATCTTTTCTTCCTTCTTTTTGTTGGCTTCCTTCATCTGACGGATCAGAAGCTGGCTGGACTCGTACCAGAAATCGTAGTTGCCGGCATAGAGCTGGATCTTACCATAGTCAATATCTGCGGTATGCGTACATACCTTATTTAAAAAGTAACGGTCGTGGGAGACCACGATGACGGTATTGTTAAAATCGATCAAAAACTCTTCGAGCCATGCAATGGCATCAAGGTCCAAGTGGTTGGTGGGCTCGTCCAGAAGCAGGATATCCGGATTGCCAAACAATGCTTTGGCAAGAAGTACCTTCACTTTTTCGTTGCCGGCCAGATCTGCCATCTGGGAGTAGTGAAGCTCGGTGCCGATACCAAGTCCGTTTAACAGGGATGCCGCATTGGATTCCGCTTCCCAGCCGTCCATCTCTGCGAATTCTGCCTCCAGTTCACTGGCGCGGATGCCGTCCTCGTCGGAAAAATCTTCTTTGGCGTAGATCGCGTCTTTTTCTTTCATGATCTGGTAAAGACGTTCGTTACCCATAATGACGACATCGATCACGGGATATTCATCGTATTTAAAATGATCCTGCTCCAGAACGGAAAGGCGCTGGCCGGGGGTGATGGAAACATCTCCGTTGGTCGTATCAAGCTGGCCGGACAGGATCTTTAAAAATGTTGACTTGCCGGCGCCGTTGGCACCGATGAGACCGTAGCAGTTACCCTCCGTAAACTTGATGTTTACATCTTCAAATAATGCTTTTTTGCCAATTCGTAAAGTTACATTGTTTGCACTGATCATATTGACTCCTTCTAACTCATAAATCAATTCTATATAGTAACATTTTGCAGCACACAGTGCGGCGGATCGGTGTGTGGTTATGGAAGTAACCGACGATAATACTCGGAAAAGAACGCACACCAATCTATATTCTACATGATAAAGAGAAAAATGTACAGTGCTGTCGGTAAAAATAATTAAAAAACCAATGAAAACCCGACTTATTGCGCCGTTCATGCGCATTTTGACTGGGATATTAACAAAAACATTCCTGTTTGCAAAAAACGGTGTATTTGCTCCGGATAGATCGTACAGAAGAAAGAATGTGATCAAAGGACGATCGAAGCGTGAAAAAGAAGATTGAAAGAAGGGCAGGTCTGACGAAAAAAAGAAACACACAACGCAAAAATCCTCACCGGGGAGTGAGGATTTATGAAGCGTATGTCAACCGCCGGGGAGCGGTTGATGTAACTAAGTGTAAAATAGTTACTCCATGTATTACATGGTAAAAGGGGGAAAAGGGATTTGGCGGGGAACCAAATCCTATATTAAACGTACCGCTTGGATACGGTTAATATCAATTATTAAATTCTCAAATCGATGGAACCACCGAGATTCGGGTGAACGGAACGCTCCATGTCAGCCGCATTGATCATCTCGACCATCTTCTCACCGCTTGCTCTGGAAACATCGAGAGATTTACTGAGCATTGCAATGCCTACGTCTGAATTTGTTTTGATAGCGGATAAATTCATTGATAAACCTGCAATATCCATATCCGACACCTCCTAAGCGGTACCTTTCGTGTTGTTAATGTCAATATATCACATCTGAAAATAAAAATCAAGACTAAAGTACTAAAAAAGTAAAAAAATATCGAAAAAAAGAATCCGGACAAAAAGTATCTGTAAAGGAACACGTAGGGTGTCTGTTTGCGATTGGCTAAAATGGATAAAATAAAAACAAGCAGAGCCTTTGAGGGGAGGATGACGCGTGTGAAAAAAGAATTGTCGAAAGAACAGCGTGAGCAGATCATACGTCTGCGAAAGATCCGGGAAGAGATGCAGCTTTCGCAGGAGCAGTTTGCGGATCTTTTGGATATCAGCACTTCGGCATACAAAAAGATTGAAACATTTGAACGACAGATCTCTCTGATGGTGTTAAAGAAGATCAATCAGAAACTTCATGCTTCTGTTGATTACATTTTATACGGGGAGAAAGAGGGACTCGATGCAACCTGGAAGGCAGTTTTAAACTGTAATGAACGTGACAAGATGATTTTATTCCTGAGATTGTACCAGTATTTTGTCCATGTCAAGAATGAAAACTATCCTTTGCCGGAAGAAGAACAGGCTAATCTTGAAAAAATCTTCAGAATGGCGGACGATCTGTAGGATATACCGGAGTAAGTGTATGGAATATAATGTTTTGATCGTGGAAAGCAATCAGACTTATGCAAAAATGATTGCAAAAACAATACAGACACTTCCTATGGATATAGAGTGCTATTTATCGGCGGCTCTGGCTGATGCATATCAGGCCGCTCACAGCAGGAGAATTCACTTGTTTATTCTGGATGTCATTCTGGATACCAGGAAATCCGGGGATGTTTCCGGACTGATTTTTGCAAAAAACATCAGGGAACATCACAGATATCAGTTTACACCGATCATTTTTATCACCACTTTGGAAGATCCCAGATTATATACATACAGTCAGCTTCATTGCTATGACTATATTGAAAAGCCCTTTGATGAAGGCAGACTGAAGCAGGCAGTGCAGGGGGCACTTCAGATGCCGTCGGTGCCTGACGATGAAAAGTGTGTTTATTTTCGAAAGGACGGGATCATCTATTCGAAACATCCCAAAGAAATCGTATGGATAGAGATCAGCCGGAAACAGCTTCAGGTACATTGCGTGGATGAAAAACTGGAAGTAGCCTACAAACCATCGGAGGAGATCCTTCAGGAACTGGATTCGGATTCTTTTTTCCGCTGCAGCCGGTTTGCGATCGTGAACCGGAATTTTATCAGGCAGATTGATTTTACCAATCGATATATCAGGCTTCGTCATTATGAAAAACCGGTTGAAATAGGAAGCAGTATGAAAAAGAGGGTCAGACAGGAGCTTACAAAAGAGGACACTGTATATAGTAACAAAATGAGCAAAAAGAAATCATAGATGAAATAGGGCTGTCTTAGTACGGTACAGATCAAAGCAGAGGTTTCGGGCAGGAAACGGGCAAAGAAGTATCGCAGCGAAAAGACAGCCCTTTTTGTGGAAAAAGAAGGTGCCCTTTTGCCCGGACAGACGGCATATGCTTGCAAAAAAACGAGAAGATCTGCGAAAAGCATGATGGGAAAGCCGCACTGCACGATAGAGTATATTGCAAAAATTTGCAAAAACAGGAAAACAAACTTCAACTGTGACCGGGGACAGATAAAGCATGGAAAAGACAAAAGAAATGGAGAAAAACAGCGCTTTGATGTCAGAATTATCTGTTTTAATGCGCAAAAAATCAGCTTCCTTTTACAGCGTATATAATGCAAGGTGCAGAAAACACCGGCTTAGTCATTATTGGGATAACCCGGAAAGAGACCGGTCCCTGTTTTTCGCATATGGCAGCCGGGACTGAATAATAACAGCCGGGATTTTAGTTAGTGGATTTTTTTCTTGCATTTTATTCAAAGAGTTTGTATAATAAGGTTCGTATGGAAAGAGATAAGTATGGATACGGGTTTCCATGCAAATATTTATGGCAGTTTTTGCTGCATTATTGATGGAGTTAGCAGCTCAAATTTTATAAGTTGGTCACTTATAACCGGTGTCATTGATACATCAACTTGTGAAACGGTCAATAAGAGTATTAAAAGTGAAATATTTGCTATATAGACTCGTGAACCTTATCTGCAGATAATTGTGCGTACAAGGGTAAAGATGTGTGGACATCTTTACTTTTTTTATTTGCGCGGTAAGTCAGTCAAAAGCATGTCCTGTCTGTATGGATATGTTTTGGCAGATAACGCGTCAATCGGGCAGAGGGGTGTCTTCCCCGGACCCGGTTATGATCTGTCGAGAGTCAAAGGACATAAGTTCAGGAACTGGAGGAAGGTAGCATGAATCAGGACAAAGCGCCAATCTATGAGGCATTAGAGAGCTTTCGGCGAATGAGGGTGGTTCCCTTTGATGTACCGGGCCATAAACACGGAAGAGGAAATCCGGAGCTTGTGAAGCTGTTAGGGGAAAAGTGCGTAGGGATTGATGTGAATTCCATGAAACCGCTTGATAATCTCTGCCATCCGGTTTCTGTCATAAGAGAAGCAGAAGAACTGGCAGCGGAAGCTTTTCATGCCGAGCATGCATTTTTAATGGTAGGTGGAACGACGTCTGCGGTGCAGGCGATGGTACTGTCCTGCTGCAAAAAGAATGACAAGATCATTCTGCCGCGTAACGTGCACAGAAGTGTGATCAATGCGCTGGTTTTGTGCGGTGCTATCCCGGTTTATGTGAATCCGGATACGGATGTCAGTCTGGGAATTTCCCTGGGAATGAAGGTGTCACAGGTTGAGCAGGCGATCCGGCAGAATCCGGATGCGGTGGCTGTTCTTGTCAACAATCCCACTTATTATGGTATCTGTTCCGACCTGTGTACGATCGTAAAGCTGGCACATGAGCATGGGATGAAGGTGCTGGCCGACGAAGCACATGGGACGCATTTCTACTTTGGAGAGAATATGCCGGTATCCGCTATGGATGCCGGAGCGGATATGGCAAGTGTCAGCATGCACAAATCCGGTGGAAGTCTGACACAAAGTTCCTTCCTTTTGTGTGGGAAGGATATGCATGAGGGACATGTACGGCAGATCATCAATCTGACACAGACCACCAGCGGGTCTTATCTGCTTTTGTCCAGTCTGGATATTTCCCGCCGGAATCTGGCACTCAGAGGAAAAGAGAGCTTTGCAAGAGTAGCAGAGCTTGCTGACTATGCGAGAGATGAGATCAATAAGATCGGGGGGTATTATGCATTCTCGAAAGAATTGATCAATGGAAACAGCATTTTTGATTTTGACCGGACAAAACTTTCAGTACATACACTGGAGATCGGGCTTGCGGGGATAGAGGTGTATGATATTCTGCGCGATGAATATGATATCCAGATCGAGTTTGGGGATATCGGGAATATCCTTGCGTACCTTTCCATCGGTGACCGTCGTCAGGAAGTGGAGCGGCTGGTAAGTGCGCTGGCGGATCTGAAAAGATGTTATCAGAAGGACAAAACGGGCATGCTGACGCAGGAATATGTGGAGCCGCATGTGGTAACGAGCCCGCAGGAATCTTTCTATGCAGAGAAAGAGGCGGTCCCGATCAGGGAGAGCGAAGGAAGGGTCTGCAGTGAGTTTGTGATGTGCTATCCGCCCGGGATTCCGATCCTGGCGCCCGGAGAGATGATCAGCAAAGAGATTATAGAATATATTCTGTATGCGAAGGAAAAGGGTTGCTCCATGACCGGACCGGAAGACGGCAGGATCGAGAATCTGAATGTGCTAAAGCATATCAAAACAGGACATTGACGGCTGTTTTCGAGAAGCCCCTCATCAAACCGAAAAAGAAGTCAGGGTCCTATAAAAACGGAGCTTAAAACGGGGCATTTTCGGGGAAAAGCAGAGTGAATACAGGAGGCGCAAGATGCTTGAATTAAAGAATATTTCCTTTCAGGTAAGTGAGGAGGGACAGGATAAAGAAATCCTGAATGACGTTTCACTTACCCTGCCGGATCACAAACTGATCGTGATCACAGGACCAAACGGAGGCGGGAAGTCCACGCTCGCACGCGTGATCGCGGGGATAGAGAAACCTACATCCGGAAAGATTTATATGAACGGGACAGACATTACGGATCTTTCTATAACAGAAAGAGCCAGAATGGGAATCGGATTTGCATTCCAGCAGCCGGTACGCTTTAAGGGAATTCAGGTATTTGACCTGATCCGTTTAGCGACCGGGGAGGAGATTTCCATGACAGAAGCCTGTAAGTATCTGTCAGCGGTTGGTCTATGTGCGAGAGACTATATCGACCGCGAAGTAAACAGCAGTCTGTCAGGCGGAGAGCTAAAGAGGATTGAGATCGCAACAGTGCTTGCCAAGGGCTCTGCCATTTCTGTATTTGATGAGCCGGAAGCAGGGATCGATCTGTGGAGCTTTAATAATCTGATTCAGGTTTTCGAGGATATGCGTAAAAACATTGAAAAGAGTTCGATCCTGATCATCTCGCATCAGGAGAGGATTTTGAATATTGCGGATGAGATCGTGGTTCTGCGGGATGGAAAGCTGATCAGGCAGGGGACAAGGGAAGAGGTGCTCCCGGCACTGATCGGTACGACGGACGCGATCAAAGGTTGTGTGAAAATACAGGCGGGAGGAGAGGAAACATGTTAGAGCTGGATGAGATCCAAAAAAGATTGCTGGCAGAAGTCGCTGATCTTCATAAAGTGCCTGAGGGCGCTTATAATATCCGTTCCAATTCCAGATCGGCAGGCAGGGCTTCAACGGCGAATATCGAGATCATTTCCAAGGAGGACGGATCGGGACTGGATATCAGGATTAAACCGGACACCAGAAATGAGAGTGTGCATATTCCGGTGGTGCTGTCCCAAAGCGGACTGACCGAGCAGGTATACAATGATTTTTATATCGGTGATAACGCGGATGTGACCATCGTCGCAGGCTGCGGGATCGATAACTGCGGGACACAGGATTCCGAGCATGACGGGATTCACCGCTTTTATGTAGGCAAAAATGCATCCATCCGTTATGTGGAGAAGCATTATGGTTCCGGGGACGGTACAGGCAAGCGTATCCTCAATCCCGTGACGGAAGTTTATCTGGATGAGGGAAGCTATATGCAGATGGAGATGGTGCAGATCAAGGGAGTGGATGATACCGAACGGGCCACTAAGGCAGAGTTGAAAGCGGGCGCAAAGCTGATCGTGCGGGAACGTCTGATGACGCACGGCAGACAGAGAGCCCTCAGTACCTACACCGTCAGTCTGGACGGAGAGGGCGCCAGCGCGGATATCGTTTCCAGAGGCGTGGCAAGAGATGATTCCTTCCAGCGTCTGGATGCAAGGATTGTGGGAAATGCAGCCTGTTCCGGTCATACGGAATGTGATTCCATCATCATGGACAGAGGCAGGATCCTGGCAGTTCCGGCACTGGAGGCCAATCATGTGGATGCGGCACTCGTTCATGAGGCAGCCATCGGCAAGATTGCCGGTGATCAGATCATCAAGATGATGACACTGGGACTGACTGAAGCGGAAGCCGAGGAGCAGATCATTAACGGGTTCCTGAAATAATGCATAATGATTCGGCAAAGAGCGGTTTTTTTATCAAAATGATTTATAAAAATTGATTTTAATTCTTGACGTAGCGGCACATGTGTGTTAAAGTGTATATAATTTCATAAAACACATGAAAATCAGTGAGCAAAAGTAGTACTATAGACGGATGCATGACAGAGAGTCATCGGTGGTGAGAGATGATATGATATGTTTATAGGAATGGATTTGTGAGATGCAGGGTGAATTCAGTAGCCTGTGCCGCTGCCTCAGCGTTAACGGAGGAGGATATCGGACGAGAGTCCTGTATCTGCAATGAGTGTATGATTGGTGGCAGACATTTCCGATTAGGAAATGTTTTTTTTGTACGATGCGGTCGTCAATACCGGGTTTGCATGAGCACACATCTGACGGCAGCGTGATGATCGGACAGGATCCTGTGTTGTGAGTACAGATGCCCCGATGATACAAAAACAGGGTGGCACCACGTTTATACGTCCCTTACCGTTTTGGCGGTAAGGGATTTTTTATTGGTAACCGGAAACAATATCCGAAAAGGAGGAAAGAGAAGCGTTTCGGATACAGGACTTAAACGGAATGAAAAAAGGAGAAACCTATGAAACGAAAACTGAGAGCTTATAAGAAAACAGTGAGTCTGGTTAACGAGAAAGCGATCGCCATGTTTGAAGGGATCGCAAAAGGGCATAAAAGTTTTTTGCTGGAAAGCTATGATAAGAATAACGGACGTTACTCCTTTTTCGGGATCGATCCCGAGGAGATGATCTCATCAAGAGGAAACAGTCTGGTGATCACATACCGGGACGGACACGAGGAGGTTTACGAGGGAAATCCGCTGGAGAGACTGAAAGAATATTACAGCGAATTTGAAGTCACAAAAGATGACGGAGAGCTTGCAATGATCGGTGGACTGGTCGGAAGCCTCGGATATGATTTCATCCGTTACAGCGAGGTCCTTCCGGATGAAAATCCCGATGAGATCGGGATCGAGACGATCCAGCTCATGCTGACGAAGGAGTTTATCGCCATCGATCATGTGGCGGAGACCATGAGCGCGGTGGTTCTGGACGAAGATACGCCGCAGGGGAGACAAAGCGGGGAACAAAAGGCCGCCGGACTCGTGAATCTTGTGAGAGAGAGCATGAAGGAAAGCGGGAAGCGATTTGTTCATGACGGGAAGATCCTCAACAAGACAGACAGTATAGAGGCGTACAGCGACAAGGTAGAAAAGATCAAACATTATATTAAAGAAGGTCATATTTTCCAGACGGTTTTATCTCAGAGATGGACCATCGAGACGAAGCAGGACGGCCTGGAACTGTATAAAGAGCTTCGCGATCTGAATCCCTCTCCGTATCTTTACTATTTTAATTTCGGAGAGTTTGAGATCATCGGCTCCAGTCCGGAAATGCTGGTAAAGCAGGAGGGTGACAAGGTTTATACCTGCCCGATCGCGGGAACCAGACCGAGAGGAAAGGATGCCGAGGAGGATCAGCTTCTTAAGGATGATCTTTTACAGGATGAAAAGGAAAGGGCTGAGCATGTCATGCTGGTGGATCTGGCACGAAACGACATGGGCAGGATCGCACAGTTTGGTACCGTGAAGGTGACACAGTTTATGGAGGTGCAGAACTATTCCCACGTGATGCATATTGTATCTTTGGTGGAAGGAAGAAAACGGGGAGAATATCATCCGCTGGATCTGGTGGCCTCCTTTCTCCCGGCGGGGACATTGAGCGGGGCACCGAAGATCCGCGCAATGGAGATCATCGATGAACTCGAAACCGTAAGAAGAGGCCTCTACGGCGGAGCGACAGGATATTTACAGTTTAACGGAAATATGGACTTTTGCATCACGATCCGCACCATGATCAAAAAACAGGATAAGGTTTACTTGCAGGCAGGGGCGGGGATTGTGGCAGACTCTGTGGGAGAAAAGGAATATGCGGAGTGCTGCAACAAAGTCATGGCCTTGGCAAAAACACTGATCGAGGAGGAAAACTTATGATCTTACTGATTGATAATTACGATTCGTTTACTTATAACCTGTATCAGTATTTCGGAACGTTTACGAATGATATCCGTGTGGTGCGGAACGATAAGATCACCATTGACGAAATAAAACAGTTGAATCCGGATAAGATTGTTCTTTCGCCGGGACCGAAAAGTCCGAAAGAAGCCGGGATCTGTATGGAGGTGGTCAGATATTTTACCGGGAAAAAGCCTATCCTTGGGATCTGCCTGGGGCATCAGTGCATCGGCGAGGCTCTGGGAGGAACAGTCAGCTATGCCAAAGCCATTTTTCATGGAAAACAAAGCAGGATCAGTCATGATGGAAGCAGTATTTTTCATGGGATCGATTCACCGATCAAGGTAGCACGCTATCATTCCCTTGCGGTGCAGGCAGAGGATCTGCCGGATTGCTTAAGGGTGCTGGCAGAGACGGAGGACGGTGAGATCATGGCGATCCGCCATAAGGAATTTCCGGTCGTCGGTCTGCAGTTTCATCCGGAATCCATTTATACGGAGCATGGCAAACGACTGATCGAAAACTTTGTAAATGATGTGATCTGATAAACGAAAAGAAAGTGTTAAAAATGATGTCGGATGACAAGAAACGAAGAAGAAAAGAGCAGGAGAATTTTTATGATTTTAGATGTGATCGTAGCCGATAAGAAAAAACGGCTTATGGAACAAAAGCAAGTATGCAGTGAGGCAGAGATGAAAAAAAGGGCAGAAGAATGCAACAGGATCAGCATTTCTTTTTATGAAGCCCTGAAAAAGCCCGGGTTATCCATTATCGGGGAATTCAAAAAAGCTTCCCCCTCTCATGGCAGGATGGATAATAAGATTGAGCTGACCGACCGGATCGATCAGTATAATGCATCGGTGGATGCCATTTCCTGCCTGACAGAGGAGGATCATTTTCAGGGAAGTGTGGCTTATTTTGAGCAGATCCGTTCGATCACCATGCTTCCCATGATCCGTAAAGATTTTATCATCGACCCGTACCAGATCTATGAGGCGAAGGTAATCGGAGCGGACTGTGTTCTTCTGATCGCGGCAATCTTAACGGATGAGAAAATGAAACAGTTTTATGATCTGGCCTATGAGCTTGGAATGGATGTGCTTTTGGAAGTGCATGATGAAGAAGAGATGAAGCGCGCACTGACACTTAAGGCCAAGATCATAGGTGTCAATAACAGGAATCTGAAGGATTTTTCAATTGATCTGAACACATCCGAAAGGCTGTCGAAGATGTTGCCGGGGGAAACAGTTTTTGTGGCGGAGAGTGGCGTCAGCAAAGATTCCGATATTGCATTTTTAGGACAGACCAGAACCGATGCACTCTTGATCGGCACAGCATTTATGGAAGCAAAGGACCCGCAGGGACTGGCGAAGCACTGGAAAAAAGTGTTTGAAAGTGCGGCGGATTACAACGTAAAAGCCTTATAAATAAGCCTGTTTTGAAGCGTTGGCTGATGACGGGCAGGGTCAGGCATGGCAGAGAGGAGCTGGTATGGCAACACCGGAAGAGAGAGAAGAGAAGAAGCTACCCGAAACAAAGGTGAAGATCTGCGGTCTTACAAACGCGGAAGAGGTCCGGTGGGTAGTAGAAGAAAAAGCGGATTATGCCGGATTTGTATTGTTCGTTCCAAAGAGCAAGCGTAATCTGAGTGTGGAACAGGCACGCCTGTTGCTGGATGAATTAAAAAGGCGAAACGGGAGTAAAGCGGGGAGAACGAAAAGCGTTGCGGTTGTCATAAGCCCAACGAAAGAACAGATCCGCCAGATAGAGCAGCTTGGATTTGATTACATACAGATCCATGGAAGGATTGAAAAAGAGGCAGTCAGTGTGCTTGGTATCCCGGTAATACGGGCGATTCACATACCGGAGTTTCCAATGCAGGAGGCAGGAGGCGGGAGAACGATGCCGGTATTGCGGGCACTTCATGTAACGGATGAGGAGACGACAGAAGCGGCAACCTTGCCGGAAAAGCTGATAGAACAGATAGAATGGGAACGCAAATTCTTTGGGGGAAAGGTCGAGGCATTTTTGTTTGATGCCAAAGAACCGGGAAGCGGAAAAATGTTTGACTGGAATTTGTTAAGAGAAATAAGAGCAGGCAAAGAGCAAATGATCCTGGCAGGAGGCCTGGATCCGTCGAATGTCCGTATGGCAGTGGATACCGTCCGTCCGGATGTGGTGGATGTCAGCAGCGGAGTGGAGATCTGCAGGGAAACGATCGGGAAAAACCGTGAAAAGATCAGAGAATTTATGAGAAAGGTGAGGACAGATGAGCAGTAAGTATTATGGAGAATTTGGTGGACAATATGTATCGGAAACATTGATGAACACACTGGCGGAACTGGAAAACGCTTTTGAAGAAGCAATCAGGGATCCAAAGTTTATGGAGGAGTTTCATGGTTATCTGAAGGAATATGTGGGACGGGAAACCCCGCTTTATCTTGCAGAGCGACTGAGTGAGAAATACGGGACAAAGATTTATCTTAAAAGAGAAGACCTGAATCATACCGGAGCACATAAGATCAACAACGTGATCGGTCAGATCCTTCTTGCCAAAAGGATGGGAAAGACAAAGGTCATTGCAGAGACGGGAGCAGGGCAGCATGGAGTGGCGACTGCTACCGGAGCGGCACTTTTTAACATGGAGTGCAAGGTTTTTATGGGAACAGAGGATATCGAAAGGCAGCATCTGAATGTGATGCGCATGGAGATGCTGGGAGCGAAGGTCATTCCGGTTTCTTCCGGCTCCAATACACTCAAGGATGCGACCAATGAAGCGATCCGTACCTGGGCGAAGGAAGCGGAGGATACCTTCTATATCATAGGTTCTGCAGTGGGACCGCATCCTTATCCCAAAATGGTTAAGGAATTTCAGAGCGTGATCAGCGAAGAGGCAAGAAGACAGTTTTTGGAGAAGGAAGGGAAGCTTCCGGATGTTGTTATGGCATGTGTTGGCGGCGGGTCCAATTCCATCGGTATGTTTGCACATTTCCTGGAGGATAAAGAGGTGGAGCTGATCGGCGTCGAGGCGGCAGGACTTGGGATCGAGACCGGAAAACATGCAAGTGCCATGGCACTGGGGAGACCGGGCACACTGCATGGTATGAAATCTTACCTTTTACAGGATGAGGACGGCAATGTGCAGATCGCACATTCCATCTCGGCAGGACTGGATTATCCGGGAGTGGGACCGGAGCACGCTTATCTGAAGGACAGCGGCAGGGTACAATATGTTTCCATTACCGACAAAGAAGCCATGGACGCACTTGCAGAGCTTTGCAGAATGGAAGGCATTATACCGGCGATCGAGAGCGCACATGCTCTTGCCTATGCGTTTAAACGTGCCAGAACCATGACAAAGGATCAGTCGATCGTGTTGTGTCTGTCAGGCCGGGGCGATAAGGATGCTCATACTATCGAGGCCTATTTTAAGGGTGAGGCATATCTGAACTGACGGATCAGAAGGCCGGACACCAAAACGGTATACACTGTATATGGACTTTTGCGGACTGACCGATGACCGGATACTGTTTTTCGTACGTTCATATAGTACGGTAAACACAGAACATCTCGATCGCGGGCAGGTATCAGTAACAAGATAAGAGGAGAAAATGGATGATGGAAAATAGAATCGAAAGCCGCCTTGCATCCTGCAAAGCGAACAACCAGAAAGCATTTATAACATATATGACGGCAGGTCTTCCGGATATGGAGGGATGTAAAGAACTGATCCGGGCACAGGAAGAGGCGGGTACCGACATTGTGGAACTGGGGATCCCGTTTTCCGATCCGGCAGCCGACGGACCGGTGATACAGGCAGCCTCCTACAGATCCATCTGTCAGGGGACCAATCTTCGAAAAGTATTTGATATGGTGGACTCACTTCGCAAGGAAGGAAGTGGGATTCCACTTGTATTTATGATGTATTTTAATACCATTCTTTACTATGGGATTGAAGAATTCGTGAAAAAATGCATAGAAACGGGCGTGGACGGACTGATCGTGCCGGATCTGCCCTTCGAGGAACAGCCTCAGCTTGCCGATGTCCTTGATGCATATGAAGGAGCACCGCTTCTCATACAGCTTGTGACGCCGGTTTCCGGGAAACGGATTCCCATGATCTTAGAGAATGCCAGAGGATTTGTCTACTGTGTGTCCAGTATGGGTGTAACCGGGCAGGCGGCTGATTTTCACAAGGATGTATTACAGTATCTGACCGAAGTGAAAAATGTGAGTCGGATTCCGGTTATGATGGGCTTTGGAATCCGGGAAGCAAAAGATGTGGCACCGATGAAGTCTGTGATCGACGGCTGTATCGTGGGATCTCATTTTATCAAACTCATGGAAGAGAGCAATTATGATCGTGAGACTGCAAAAGAATATGTCAAAACCTTCAAGAAAGAATTGAATGAATAGGATTTTTTCGGTATAATGTCATAAAAGGATGCCGTTTGTGTGTAAAGCGCCAGTGGCGCAGAACCGGTGGAGCAATCTGTAAAGAGCACGCAAAAAATGATGGCATTATTGGAGGTAGGGTATGGCATTTGGGTTAGTTCCGTTAGAGAAGAGATTGAAGGACAACATCAAGAACTACAGTCTGGATCATCTCTATGATATTGCAGGGATTACGGAATTGTTGAAACGGTTGTATGAGGTGAGCGGAATCTGTTTCCTCCTGACAGACAGACACGGGGAGAG
This sequence comes from Lachnospiraceae bacterium, assembly GCA_015056815.1. Taxonomy (GTDB): domain Bacteria; phylum Bacillota; class Clostridia; order Lachnospirales; family Lachnospiraceae; genus SIG333. Next base: position 149,225 of record SVFN01000003.1, read on the forward strand.
AAGTGTGATGTTTGGAAGCTTTACCGGGTTCGTGCCGGATGTAGTGAATGAGCCGGGGATCAAGATCCGCGTTTCGGGAAGGACGATCGCCCATCTGTATGTCAAGGAGAGTGCAGACAAAGAAATCGGTGCTGAGTTTTCGGATGCTTCCAGACGCAAGCTGGTAAACGAAGTGGCAGCGACACTGACAAGAGAAGGCAGTGCCGCATTTGCACAGATGGAGACTTCTCTTTATGCGGACGAGCTGGAGAAGATGCTGGAAAAAGAGCAGTACCAGGTAAAGCATGGCGAGAAGACGGATGCGCTCACCGGCGTGCTGAACAGTACTTATTTTGAAAACAGACAGAAGGTTATCGACCGTTCCGAAACGGTTCCGGTGGGGATTGTCTGTGCGAACATCAATGACTGGAAATATGTGAATGATACCTATGGAGATGAAGAAAGCGACCGTCTGATCAAAGTTGTTGCGGGAGTGATAAAAGAAGAAGCGAAGCCGGAGTACGTCATCGGAAGATGCGGCGGTGATTTTTTCTATATTCTGATCCCGTTAGCGGCAGAGGGGGAAACAGAAGACTATGTTCAAACGATCAAAGCCCGTTTTGCGGCATATGAGGATGACAAGCTGGCCCCCAGCGTTGCCTGCGGTACGGTCATCAAAACCAATGTCGAGCAGTCCATCAAGGATCTTATGTCCGATGCGGAGTATGAGATGTTTGAGGACAAGATCCGGATGAAGAATGAACCGGGATACCGGGAACGATTGGAGAAACGTTAAGAAAGGAAGGGAGCCTTAGGGCTCCTTTTTTGTAAATCATCATTTTTGATGATTTACAAAAAAAGAGAGTGTGTTATAATACCGAAGACTGATGTAAAAATCCATATATTTTTTCTGAACAAGGATCAGGCAGACCGGCTAAAAAAAGAAGAAAAGATTCAAAATTATAGCCGGAAATGGGGAAAACCGAAGAAACAGAGGAGAAACCAGCTGAAAAATAAAAAAGCTCCAGAATGATAGCAAAAGAAACAGACGAATCAAAAAGGAGGAAACATAAAAATGAAACGAAACAAATGGAAAAGGTGGCTCTCGGGTGCGATGGCTTTCATACTTGCGGGCACAGGCTTTTCGGGGATGCAAGCTATGCCGGCAAAGGCGGCAGGGACGCCTGCAAGCTATGCAGAGGTCTTCACATCACTCTATAAGGATGTTATCATAAACGGCCGGGAAAATGGTTATCTGAGTGACCAAAAAAACAGTGACTCGGCATACGGGGTACCCTATCATGCGGTGGAGACCTTCGTGGTTGACGGTGTGGATCAGGGTCATGAGACGACTTCAGAAGATGTGGCCTATCTGGTGCAGGCGGCAGCGATGAGAGATACGTTAGTCAATGCGAAAAAGATAAACGGTACGACAGGTGAGCTGGATAAGGCATGGAGTACACTGGAGTCCATGATCCCCGGCTGGTCTGAGGTGGCTGGAAATGAAGATGTCAACTTTCAGAAATTCTGGGATGTGGAAAGCTTTCAGGCGGATACGGTAGAGGAAGGTGATGAACCGACCAATTATCCGACGATGTCGCCGGATGTGAAAGCGGTCAATCCGATGTATCCGGTATTTAAACAGGCTTATTCGTCGGAGAATGGATATTATCTGATGCAGTCTTTGGCAGACGTGGATGATTGGTACGGCTTTGGAGGAAGGCAGATGGATACACAACCAAAAGGCCGGCTCACTTATATCAAAACGCACAAGAGGGGAGCGGGTGAATCATATTTTGAAACAGTGCCAAGTCCCTGCGTGGAAAGACTCCAGTATGGAGATAAAGAAAATGGCGGTATGCTGGGAATCGTTAGTAAAGCGCAATTTTGGCCCAAGCAGTATCAGTTTGAATGCGCTCCTGCTGCGGAGCAGCGTGCGATCGAAGCAGTGTATTTCGCAAATCGCAATGGGGTGGGGAAGACGGAGTCTGTTTCTAAAAAAGCGGGGGAAATGGGTGATCAGCTTCGAAATGTCATGTTTGATACCTATTATAAAGCAATTGCTAAGGAGACCACTATCCATAGCAATTCCAGCGAAGCAGCAAAGTCCTGCCACGGATTGATGGGGATCCATACAGAATGGGGAAGCGGGATAGAAGGAAGCTGGGGCTGGCAGACAAGCGGATCCCATATCCGGCTGGCTGATCAGAATCCCCTGTCAGCCTACGCCTGCGTCAAAGATCCGGACATCAGTAATGCTATGAAAGCAACGGGAGCATTGTCAGATTATCAGGAGTCATTGAAACGCCAGATGGAATATTATCTGTGGCTGCAGTCGAAAGAGGGGCCCATTGCGGGGGGATGCACGAATAGTTTCCGGGGAAGATATGAAGTGTATCCAAGCGGATGGCCATGCTTTTATGATATGATCTATGTCGCTCATCCTGCCATGACAGATCCGGGCTGCAATGAATCCATACGATCCCAGGCGGTGACGATACAACGTCTTGCAGAGTTGTATCAGACTGTCAAACAAGAGGGAGAGATCACAGGAGTGAAGCCCGGAGAAATGACAATAGAACAGGCGGCAGATACCTTACTGACCAGATGGATCAAATGGTTTATCGCAAATGTAAAGTTTGATGAAAAAGATAAATTCGGAAATACCTGTGCGTATCTGATCCCGGAGAAACTGGATTGGGGCGGAAGTACGAATGTGCCGGCTACATGGAACGGGTATTATGATCCGAATGGGAACAGGTATCTTAGCGCCAAGATCACAAGCTATGGACAGGCGGATGTGGAGAGTGTTTCCGCAATCTGCAATGCGCTGATCTGTTATGCCAAGGCAAAAGAAGTGGATGCGAAGTACGCAACCGAAGAAGGAACGGAAACTGCCCAAAAAGCTCTTTACTATGCAAACAGGCTGCTTACAGCCCAGTATCGTGAAGGAAGAGATGACAAAGGAATTGCATTCACGGACAGTGATGCAGCTTTAGCAAGGGTTTTTGAGGAAGAAGTCTATATCCCGCATTATTATGATGGCAAGATGCCGGATGGATCTGTGCTTACAAACGGGGCGACCTTTAGCTCCATCCGCAGCCAGTACCGGAAGGATCCCGCTTATAAAGAGGCGGAAGCATATTACGCAGGCGAGGACAGAAACGGTTATTCGGTTTCCGATAAAAACGGAGACGGAGTGATCGACATGAACGATTATACTTACAAGCACCATAAATTTGCCGCACAGTGCAGCGCGATGACAGCTTATGGTACTATGGCACTTCTGTATCCAAATGTGAAATTGACAGACGGCTCTGAAAAAAAGACTTATATAGTAACATTTGATTTAAATGGAAAAGGCTCGAATCAAACGCAGACGGTAGTCGACGGGGAGAACGCGGTCGTACCGTCGGCACCGACTGCAGAGGGCTTTACGTTCGGCGGCTGGTATACTTCAAGTAATTGCAGGGATGATGAGAAGTACGACTTTGCTGATCCGGTGACAAAAACGCTGGTTTTGTACGCAAAATGGAGCGCAGTTTCAGAGACGCCTGCGGAGGATCCCAAATCAGGTATGGGAGATAAACCCGCGACCGGGCCGGAAGAAAAGAAAACAACAGCACCGGAACCAAAGGGAACCGTCATCGAAGATGGTAAGAGCGGGGGTGTTTATGTGGTAACATCTAACCCCGTGGGGGAACCGACGGTGGAGTATAAAAAACAGATGTCAGCAGGTGGAAAGAGTGTTGTTATTCCGGATACCATCGTGAAAAATGCGATCACCTATCAAGTGACTTCCATCGCGGCCAACGCCTGCAAAAAGCAGAAGAAGCTGACAAAAGTCGTGATCGGAAAGAATGTAAAAAAGATCGGCAAGAATGCCTTTAACGGCTGTAAGAGCTTAAAACGCATTACCATCAAAACGACCATGCTCCAAAAGTCCGGTGTCGGCAGGAATGCCTTTAAGGGAATCCATGCGAAAGCAACTGCGAAAGTGCCGAAGGAAAAGCTCAAATCTTATACGGCTATCTTAAAAGCAAGAGGGATGAAAGGAAAACAGCAGAAGATTAAGAAATAGGATTAAGAGGTAAACTTAAGAAGAAAGGTTTATGCCAAAGAACCGGACAGAACGAGATTTCTGGCCGGTTCTTTTTTCAGACATTTATAAATTATTTATAAAATCGTTTATTTCTAAGAGCAATAAGAAAAAAAGAGAAAAAATATAGAAAAAGAGAGATAACAGAAGGAAAAGGATAGTATACGAGAGATTTACAAACTTGCAACTATACCACAAAAAAACTAATATGTGTATTGTGATTAGCACTCAACAGGAATGAGTGCTAATAATATCAGAGACATAGTTTTTGCAACGGCTCATATATATAGAAAGAGCTGTTATGGCGAAAACAGAGAGCAGATAAAAAGGAGGCTTTTATCATGAAGTTAGTACCACTTGGCGACAGAGTCGTATTAAAGCAGTTAGCAGCAGAGGAGACGACCAAATCCGGCATCGTTCTTCCCGGACAGAGTAAAGAGAAACCGCAACAGGCAGAAGTGATCGCAGTAGGTCCCGGCGGAATGGTTGACGGCAAAGAGATCAAAATGGAAGTCAAGGTCGGCGATCAGGTGATCTATTCCAAATATGCAGGCACAGATGTAAAACTGGATGAGGAAGAATTTATCGTAGTAAGACAGAGCGATATTCTGGCAATCGTAGAGGCGTAAGCCGCATAGATACGAGAGAATGCAACGAACTGTTGATTCATCATTCGGGAATGTGTGATGATAGCGTTCTTTCCTCGTGTATATCGATCGTCAAAAGTGTTAACCGGTATAAATAAGAATTAGGAGGTCATGAAAAATGGCAAAAGAGATTAAATATGGCGCAGACGCGCGTAAGACATTAGAGAGCGGTGTCAATCAGTTGGCAGATACGGTCAGAGTAACATTAGGACCGAAAGGAAGAAACGTTGTCCTTGACAAATCCTTCGGAGCACCCCTGATCACCAACGATGGTGTGACCATTGCAAAAGAGATCGAGCTGGAAGACGCATTCGAGAACATGGGTGCACAGCTCGTCAAAGAAGTAGCAACCAAGACAAACGATGTAGCAGGTGACGGTACGACAACCGCTACTGTTCTGGCACAGGCTATGATCAATGCAGGTATGAAGAACCTTGCAGCAGGCGCTAACCCGATCGTTCTTCGTAAAGGTATGAAGAAAGCAACGAATCTTGCAGTTGAGACGATCGCTAAGATGAGCCAGAAGGTAAACGGCAAAGAGCATATCGCAAAGGTAGCTGCAATTTCCGCAGGGGATGAAGAAGTCGGTGCATTAGTGGCAGATGCTATGGATAAGGTTTCCGGCGATGGCGTGATCACAATCGAGGAGAGCAAGACCATGCTCACAGAGCTGGATCTGGTAGAAGGTATGCAGTTTGACCGTGGATACATTTCCGCTTACATGGCAACAGATATGGATAAGATGGAAGCAGTTTTGGATAATCCGTATATCCTGATCACAGATAAGAAGATCTCTAACATTCAGGAAATCTTACCTCTCTTAGAGCAGATCGTTCAGAGCGGTGCAAAATTACTGATCATTGCCGAGGATGTAGAGGGTGAGGCTCTTACGACCTTGATCGTAAACAAACTGCGTGGTACCTTTAATGTAGTAGCTGTTAAGGCTCCGGGCTATGGCGATCGCAGAAAAGCAATGCTTGAGGATATCGCGATCCTGACAGGCGGTACCGTGATCAGCTCAGATCTTGGTCTGGAATTAAAGGATACAACATTGGATCAGCTGGGACGTTGTAAATCCGTTAAGGTTCAGAAAGAGAATACCGTGATCGTTGACGGCGAAGGCAATAAAGAAGATATTCAGGCACGTATCTCTTCTATCAAGAAACAGGTTGAGGAGACGACTTCTGACTTCGATAAAGAGAAATTACAGGAAAGACTTGCAAAACTGGCAGGCGGCGTAGCAGTGATCCGTGTCGGCGCAGCGACTGAGACAGAAATGAAAGAAGCGAAGCTTCGTCTGGAGGATGCTCTTGCAGCAACTAAGGCTGCTGTTGAAGAAGGTATCATTGCAGGTGGCGGATCTGCATATGTTCATGCTTCCAAAGAAGTTGCCAAACTGGCAGACAGCTTAGAGGGTGATGAGAAGACCGGTGCACAGATCGTATTAAAGGCACTGGAAGCTCCGCTTTATCATATTGTTGCAAACGCAGGTCTGGACGGAAGCGTTATCATCAATAAAGTACGTGAATCCGAAGTTGGTATTGGATTTGATGCATACAAGGAAGAGTATGTCAACATGGTTGAAGCGGGTATCCTTGATCCTGCTAAAGTTACCAGAAGCGCTCTTCAGAATGCGACCAGCGTAGCCAGCACACTCCTTACCACAGAGTCTGTCGTAGCAACCATCAAAGAAGATGTTCCCCCCATGCCCGCCGGCGGCGGAATGGGCGGTATGATGTAAGTGACAACAGTCACTATTCACAGCTCATAAAAAAACAAGTCCCGACTCGTCGAGCTCGCTCGAAAGAGGCGGGACTTGTTTTTTTATGAACCCTGCGAAGCAGGGACCTCACAGATATGAGAAAAAAGAAAGCGCGAAGCGCGGTTTTTCGAATATCTGCGAGGAGCAGTGAATAGTGACGGGAGGGAGAAAAGAAACCCCGACTCGTCGAGCTCGCTCGAAAGAGGCGGGACCTGTTTTTTTATGAACCCTGCGAAGCAGGGACCTCACAGATATGAGAAAAAAGAGAGCGCGAAGCAGGTACCGAGAACCCTGCGAAGGCGCCTCATCCCGACGGGTGGCTGCCTTTATTTATGCCGGTTACGAGCCTGACACATGGTATGTTTCGAAAACAGACCTTTGAAAAACGCCGGTACTTAGGCACCGTATTTTGGTGCCTTATGTACCGCTGCGTTTTTCACAGAGCGAGAGCGTGTCTGTCTGAGAAATATACCATGTGTCAGGCGACCGATAACACCATAACCCTTCCAAATATTAGCAAAATATGAACAAACCATATCCATTTTGTGAAAATTAGCGAAAGAATCTATGCTTTTTCAAAATATATCATAACAACGTTGCATTGACGAACGCCTGAAATTTTACTATAATTACTTTCAAACAGCTATATTTTGGGGGATTATGGGAATAATGGTTTTGCATGGGGAGCAGGGAGATTTAATTATGAAAAAGTAGGCGATCATATGGAAGATTTTGTGGCAAGCAGTATTTCGGGCGGCGGACTGGTACTGGATGATGGTCGGATTGAAGAAACGAAGGAATTCAGAAGCCCTGAGGAGCTTTATCAGGACTTAATTACGCGCGTCAAAAAATATCATCCCAGTGGTGATATTTCTTTAATTGAAAAAGCGTATCATATTGCGGATGAAGCGCATAAGGATCAGGTCCGGAAGTCCGGAGAGCCTTATATCATTCATCCTCTTTGTGTTGCCATTATACTTGCAGAGCTCGAGATGGATAAGGAAACGATCGCAGCCGGACTTTTGCATGATGTTGTGGAAGATACGGTCATGACGGATGATGAGATCCGGGAAGAATTCGGAGAAGACGTCGCGCTTTTGGTTGACGGTGTGACGAAGTTAAATAAATTACAATACAAAGGTGATTTTTCAGACAAACAGACAGCCAAATTTGAATTGCAGGCAGAGAATCTGCGCAAGATGTTTCTTGCCATGGCGAAGGATATCCGCGTCATCATCATTAAGCTCGCGGACAGACTTCACAATATGCGTACGCTAAAGCATATGCGCCCTGAGAAACAGCAGGAAAAGGCCCAGGAGACGATGGATATCTATGCACCGATCGCCGAAAGACTCGGTATCATGAGGGTTAAGGTGGAGCTGGATGATCTTTCTCTGAAGTATCTGCAGCCGGAAGCCTATAAGGATCTGGCACAAAAGATCGCAGCGCGGAAAAGTGAGAGAGAGGCTTATGTACAGGGCATTGTAGATGAGGTAAGAGCCCATATCGAAGAAGCCGGCATCCGGGCAAAGATCGATGGGCGTGTGAAACACTTTTTCAGTATCTATAAGAAGATGAAAAACCAGAATAAGACACTGGATCAGATTTATGATCTGTTTGCTGTTCGTATTATCGTGGACAGTGTACTGGACTGCTATTCGGCGCTGGGTGTCATTCATTCAATTTACAAGCCGATCCCGGGGCGCTTTAAAGACTACATTGCGGCACCGAAGGCGAATATGTACCAGTCGCTTCATACGACACTGATCGGATCCCATGGGCAGCCCTTTGAGATCCAGATCCGTACCTATGATATGCATCGGACGGCAGAGTATGGTATCGCAGCACACTGGAAATATAAAGAAGCAGCAGACGGCAAGAAAGTGGAGGCCAGCGAAGAGGCTAAGATGGTATGGCTGCGGCAGATTCTGGAATGGCAGCAGGATACATCGGACAATCATGAATTTATGAATCTGATCAAGACAGATCTGGATCTGTTTTCGGATCAGGTTTACTGCTTTACACCTACCGGAGATGTGAAGAATCTGCCGGCGGGTTCCACTCCGATCGATTTTGCCTACAGCATTCATTCTGCGGTCGGCAATAAGCTGATCGGCGCCAGGGTCAACGGAAAACTGGTGACGATCGATTATGAGATCCAGACCGGAGACCGGGTGGAGATTCTGACCTCCCAGAATTCCAAGGGACCGAGCCGTGACTGGCTTGCAGTGGTCAAATCCTCCCAGGCACGCAATAAGATCAATCAGTGGTTCCGCAGTGAGGATAAAGACGATAATATCATAAAAGGCAAGGAGCTTTTACAGAATTATTGTAAGTCCAAGGCAATCAACCAGGTAGATGTCATGCGTCCGGAATACATGGAAGCGATCATGAAAAAATACGGTTTCCGGGATTGGGAATCAGTACTGGCAGCAATCGGACATGGAGGTTTGAAAGAAGGACAGATCATCAACCGCATGAAGGAGCTTTACGACAGGGAGCATCCGAGAATGCTTTCTGATGAGGAGATCATCAAGAGCATCGAGGAGAGCCAGTCGAAGCGTATGACTCCAAGAAGTAAGAATTCCAGCGGGATCATCGTCAGAGGTATCGATGATGTGGCAGTCCGCTTTTCCAAATGCTGTTCTCCGGTACCGGGAGATGAGATCGTTGGTTTTGTTACCAGAGGGCGCGGCATTTCCATTCACCGGACGGACTGTATCAATGTCCTGAACCTTCCTGAACTGGAACGCAATCGGATCATTGATGCGGAATGGCAGGATGATTCTGATCATAAAGGAGAGAAATTCTTTGCGGAAATTTCCATCTATGCGAACGATAGAAGCGGTCTTTTGGTAGATGTTTCCAAAACATTGACGGAGAGCAATATTAATATCTTAAGTGTCAATACCCGTACCAGCAAACAGGGAGTCGCCACGATGTCGGTTTCCTTCGAGGTGGCGAGCAGGGAAGAACTGAATCATATCATAGATAAGCTGCGCAACATTCCGAGCGTTCTTGACGTAGAGCGTACGACCGGATAGCGCTATCGGCAGACAATATAAACGGCTGCAAAAGAGGCAGACGGAAAATACCCGGCAACTGAAAACAAAGGAGAGTTAGTGGATGATAAAGATCGGACGTATTCTCATGGGCGTATGCCAGACAAATTGCTATTTCGTATATGAAGAAGGAAAAAAGGAAGTGCTTTTTATAGACCCGGCAGATCATGGTGAAGTGATCTATGAGAAACTTGAGAAAGCCGGCTTTACAGTGGCAGCGATCCTTCTGACACATGGGCATTTTGATCACATCTGGGGCATTGCCGGACTAAAAGAAAAGACCGGCGCCAAAGTCTATGCCTTTGAGGGGGAAAAGGATGTATTGAATAGGATCGAGCTGAATCTGTCTGAGCAGTTTGGCCGGGCCTGTACCGTAGAGGCGGATGTATATCTGAAAGACGGTGAAAAGACGACGATCGCAGGGATGACATTTCAGACTATTGCCACACCGGGACATACACAGGGAAGCTGCTGCTTTTATTTTGAAGAAGACGGGATCTTAGTGGCGGGCGATACTTTGTTTGAGAGTTCCGTGGGGCGTACGGATTTTCCGACCGGCTCCATGTCCACACTGGTGCGTTCTGTCGAGGAAAAACTGTTTGTGCTGCCCGATGAGGTCAAGGTATTCCCCGGACACGGCGGACAGACTACGATCGGAGACGAGAAGAAATACAATCCTTTCTTTGGATAACCCAATAGAACAGAAAAAAAGGATAATCATATGTTTTATATCAAATTGAACAGGCAGGAGTACAGTTATGATGTTCATTCTCTCGTGAAAGCATTTTTTCCGGAGGAAACGGTAAAAGTACTTCTGTATGAAACAGAACCGTCAGAGGATGAGAGTGTTGTTTCGGAGGAGGCTTTAGCGATACGGATACAGATTGACGCAAATGAAGATGCCTTCTTTACATCCTATGTGCAGATGATGGAACACGGAGCGAAACAGATTCTGGCGAAGCCTGTTTTCGAAAGTAAATATCAAGCAATAGAGAGCGATCAAAATCCTGCTTCCACAAGGAAACAGGATTTTTCAAGGTTTTTATACCGCTGCCTGTGCGAAGTGACGGGAAAAGAACTTCCCTGGGGCAATCTTACCGGGATACGGCCGACCAAGATCGTCATGGGGCTTTTAGAGCAGGGAAAGAGCCGGGACGAGATCTATGCGGCGATGAAAGAATCTCATATGGTAAGCGAGGAAAAGATCGCACTCAGTATCGATATTGCCGGACGGGAGAGAGAGCTGCTGGCGCGTCTGCATGGGACGGACGGATACAGCCTATACATCGGGATCCCGTTCTGTCCCACGACCTGTCTCTACTGTTCCTTTACGTCTTATCCGATCGCGGCGCACAGGGACCGGGTAGAGACGTATATTGACTGTCTGATCAAGGAGATGCATCTGACGTCAGAACTGATGCGTGACAAGGTGCTGGATACCGTTTATATCGGCGGAGGGACGCCGACCACGCTGGAGCCGGATCAGCTTGCACGTATCATCGACAGCCTGAAGGAAATTTTTGATTTTTCGACGGTGCAGGAATTCACGGTGGAAGCGGGAAGGGCAGACAGTATTACGGAAGAAAAACTGAAGGTGCTTTATGAGAAAGGCGTAAGCAGGATCTCGGTCAATCCACAGACCATGAACGAGGAGACTCTTAAGTTCATCGGACGGCGTGCGAGTGCGGCGGCTACAGTGGAAGCATACAGACTGGCGCGAAAGGTGGGATTTGATAATATCAATATGGATATCATTCTGGGACTGCCGGGCGAGACTGATGTCGATGTGACGGAAACGATAAAAAAGATCGGGAAATTGTCCCCGGACAGTCTTACGGTGCATTCACTGGCAGTCAAGCGTGCATCGAAGCTTAGGCAGTTTATCGAGGAACATGGCGTGGAGATTTTGCACAATGGCGATGTGACCATGGAGATCGCAGCAAAAGGCGCAAAGGAAATGGGGATGCATCCTTACTATCTCTATCGCCAGAAAAATATGACGGGCAATCTGGAAAATGTCGGCTTTGCCAAAGACGGGAAATACGGGATTTACAATATTCTCATCATGGAAGAGATCCAGTCCATCGTGGCATTGGGAGCCGGAAGCATTTCCAAAAATGTGCTGCCAGGCGGCCGGATCGAACGTTGTGACAACGTCAAGGATGTGGAACTGTATATCGATCAGATCGAGGAGATGCTCGAGAGAAAAAGACAGTTATACAGAACGGGAGAGTGATCCGTACTGCCGATCCGATGGGAAGGGCAAATAGGGAGCGATGGATAGAAGGATACCGGGAATGATTTTTAAAAGGATCCCGGTAAAAATATCGGCAAAAAAACATTTTTCATAGCATCCTCATGAAAAATGTGGTAAAATGAGCGTTAGTGTTTACAGAAACAAAGTGGTAACTGTTCTGAATGGTTACGAAGATTGAAAAAGGACAGGTGAAGAAGATGGCACTTACAAAGAAACCGGTAAATGGCATGAAGGATATCTTGCCGCAGGAGATGCAGATCCGAGACTATGTCATGAATGTGGTAAAGGAAAATTATCGTAAATTCGGATTTACCCCGATCGAGACTCCCTGCGTAGAGCACATTGAGAATCTTTGCTCCAAGCAGGGCGGAGAGAACGAGAAGCTGATCTTTAAGATCTTAAAAAGAGGGGAGCGTTTAAATGTTCCCGCGGCGCAGAGTGAAGAGGAAGTGACGGACAGCGGACTTCGGTACGATCTGACTTTACCGTTATCCAGATATTATGCAAACAATTCCGCAAATCTACCAACGCCCTTTAAAGCACTTCAGATCGGAAGTGTGTGGCGTGCAGACAGACCGCAGAAGGGGCGTTTCAGACAGTTTGTACAGTGCGATATCGATATTCTGGGCGAACCCAGCAATCTGGCTGAGATCGAACTGATCTTAGCGACCACGACCACGCTTGGCAAGCTTGGCTTTTCGGATTTTAAGGTGCGCATCAACGAACGGCGTATATTAAAGGCGATGGCAGCGTATGCGGGATTTGAGGAAGCGCAGTTTGATCTGGTCTTCATCATCCTGGATAAGATGGACAAGATCGGTCTTGACGGCGTGGCAGAGGAACTGGTTGCAAACGGCTTTACCAACGAAAGCGTAGAGAAATATCTGGAGCTTTTTAAAGGAATCGAGGAGAGCGACAGGCCGATCGCCTATCTGTCTGAAGAGCTTGGAGACTGTCTGGAGAAAGAGGCGGCGGAGAGCTTACAGGAGATCATGGACAGTGTAGGTGCAACAGTAGATACGAATTTTAAGATCGTCTTTGATCCGACACTGGTGCGCGGCATGTCTTATTATACCGGAACGATCTTTGAAATCGAAATGGCAGAGTTTGGATCTTCCGTTGCGGGCGGTGGCCGATACGATAAGATGATCGGTAAGTTTACCGGACAGGACACCCCGGCCTGTGGTTTTTCCATTGGCTTTGAGCGTATCATCACGATCCTGATGGATCAGGGATTCAAGGTGCCGGATGACAATAAAAAGATTGCCTTTTTAGTGGAAAAGGGAATGACTTCCGAGCGTCTGTGTGAAATCATCAAAGAGGCTCAACAGGAACGTGCCAGGGGGAATCAGGTACTTGTCGTGCGTATGAACAAAAATAAGAAATTCCAGAAAGAAAAGCTGACCGGCGAAGGCTACGAGGAATTCAAAGACTTTTACAAAGAAGCATTAAAACATTAAAAGTTTTGATACGGAACGTTAAATAGGAGGAAGAAATGGCTGAATCAATGCAGGGACTTCACAGAAGTCACAGATGTACAGAAGTGTCAGGCGCCAATATCGGCGAGACGGTCACCGTTATGGGATGGGTGGCAAAACAACGGAACAAGGGTGGGATCATCTTTGTGGATCTCAGAGATCGTTCCGGAGTGTTACAGATCATTTTTGAGGAAGACAAATGCGGGAATGAAGCATTTGAAAAAGCAAATAGATTAAGAAGTGAGTTTGTCATCGCCGTCACCGGAGAGGTGACGAAGAGGGCGGGCGCCGTCAATGAAAATCTTGCGACCGGTGATATCGAGGTCGTGGCAAAGAGTATCCGTATCCTTTCCGAGTCTGAGACGCCGCCGTTCCCGGTGGAGGAGAATTCTAAGACGAAGGAAGAGATCCGCTTAAAATACCGCTATCTGGATCTGAGAAGACCGGATTTACAGAAAAAGATCATGCTCAGGAGCAAGATCGCTTCCGAGATGCGCTCCTTTATGTCCAAGGAAGGATTTTTGGAGATCGAGACACCGATCTTAAACAAGTCCACGCCGGAGGGAGCGAGAGATTATCTGGTACCGAGTCGTGTGCATCCCGGCAATTTTTATGCGCTGCCGCAGTCACCGCAGATCTTTAAACAGCTTTTGATGTGTTCCGGTTTTGACCGTTATTTCCAGATCGCGAAGTGCTTCCGGGATGAGGATCTTCGTGCGGATCGTCAGCCGGAGTTTACACAGGTGGATATGGAGCTTTCCTTTGTAGACGTCGAGGACGTGCTGGAGGTCAATGAGCGACTGATCAAGCATGTCTGCAAAGAGTCAATCGGTCTGGATGTAACGCTTCCGCTTCCGCGTATGAAATGGATCGATGCCATGAACCGCTACGGCTCCGATAAACCGGATACCCGCTTTGGCATGGAGCTTTGCGATGTGTCAGAGGTCGTAAAGGGCTGTGGTTTTGGCGTATTTACATCCGCATTGGAAGCAGGCGGAAGTGTCCGCGGTATCAATGCCAAAGGACAGGGCGCTATGCCTCGTAAGAAGATCGATGCATTAGTGGACTTTGCGAAAGGTTATGGAGCAAAGGGCTTAGCATACATCGCGATCCAGGAGGACGGTACGTGCAAGTCTTCTTTTGCCAAGTTTATGACAGAGGATGAGATGAAGGCATTAGTGGCAGCCATGGATGGAGAAAACGGAGATCTTTTGCTCTTTGCTGCAGATAAGACGACCATCGTATGGAACGTGCTTGGTGCGCTTCGTATCGAACTTGGCAAACAGATGGGGCTGATCGATGAGAATCAGTTCAATTTCCTCTGGGTTGTAGAGTTCCCGCTTCTTGAATGGAGTGAAGAGGAGAACCGCTTTAAGGCAATGCATCATCCGTTCACCATGCCGATGGAGGAAGACTGGCAGTATATCGATTCCGATCCGGGCAGAGTGAGAGCGAAAGCTTATGATATCGTATTAAACGGCGTGGAGCTTGGCGGAGGTTCTGTCAGAATCCATCAGAACGATATCCAGTCCAAGATGTTTGAAGTACTGGGACTTTCCAAAGAAGTAGCCGAGGAACGTTTCGGATTCCTCTTAAGTGCTTTCAAATATGGCGTTCCGCCTCATGCAGGTCTGGCATACGGTCTGGATCGTCTTGCAATGCTTTTGACCCATGCGGACAGCATCCGTGAGGTGATCGCATTCCCGAAAGTGAAAGATGCTTCCTGTCTGATGAGCGAGGCACCGAATGTGGTAGATGAAGAACAGCTGAAGGAGCTTGGCATTGCGATCGTGGCAGGGCAGAGTGAAGAAGCAGAGGGCAGTGCAGAATAAACAAACCGTATAGTTGGCGGGATGAAAACATAAGAAACAGGCCGCATTTGAAAATAATGCTGAGATAGAGAAAAGAAAACGGACAGCGATGGCACAAGAAAAGAGCTATCGGCTGTCCGTTTCTTCGTGTGAAATAAAAATTAATTTTTACTTGCTTTTTTTTCGAACCAATATAGCTTATAATAGAATTGTTCGGAGAAGAAGGAGGAATATGAACAACAGAATAGTTGCAGGAGAGGAGCTGTTACACGAGGTCATGGAGCGAATGAGCCGTGAAAACATGGAGTATGATGCTCACCAGAAACGGCTCTTCAAGTACCGGGCTGTCTTAGCCGTAATATTGCATCTGACCACAGAAGAATTCGGGGATATTCCACCGGAGGAGATCATTCCGTACATCGAAGCAGACACGATATCGGATAATACAAGTGTTGCAGAGGGTGAGACAGTGAGACAGGAAAATGCAGAGTCAAAGCCGATTGGAGAAAAGACTTTGTTTTTTGATCTTTTGTTCTGGGTCACAAATCCAAAATCCGGAGAAAAGATCGGCTGTCGGTTTATGATCGATTACGAGGTACAAAAGAGTTTAAAACTTTCTTATCCGATTGAGAACAGGGGCGTTTATTATCTGGCAAGGATGATCAGCTCACAGTTAAATTATGTGTTTGAGGATTCGAAGGATTATCAGGGATTAAAGAAAGCCTTTTCTATCTGGGTATGTGTGAATGACATAAAGCGGGGAGAAGAAAATTCCGTTGTCCGTTACCGATTTGAAGGGAAACAGCTTGCAGGCATGCCTTTCAGAGTACCGTCTGCGGATTTTATGGAGTTAATGATCATAAAACTGGGCGGTAACGGTGATGAGGTAGGTCCCGGCAGAGAGGATGCGATCCTGCGGTTTTTGTATGGAATATTCACATATGGTTTACATAAGAACTATTTCGAGGAATTCATAAATACTGACAGGGTAGAAGATGGAACTGAAATTAAGGAGGAGGTTGAGCATATGGGCGGTGGAAGCATGCTTCTGGTAAAGGAAGCATTAGAGCGTGGAATACGAGATGGAATCGAGCAAGGTCGGGAGCTTGGCAGTGAACAGGCACATAAGGATTCTGTTCGAAAGCTGGCGGAGCACTATCGAAAAAATGATGAAACATTATCAGAAGAAGCGGCAATAGAGATGGCTGAGAGAATCCTACAGTAAGCAGGCCGTATTTGGGATAATACTGAGGTAGAGAAAAGAAAAAACGGACAGCGATGGCGTGAAGAAATGCCATCGGTTGTCCGATTTTATTTATGTTTAAATTCCGATGCGATATGAAGTATCATACGGAGCTGTTCGTCGGATAATTGGTGCAATTCCTGTACGATATCATCGATCAGTTGGGGATTGGCGGTATCTGTGTCAAAAAAATCTTTTGGTGTAATAGAAAGATATTCACAAATATAAAAGAAAGACTGCATGGAAGGGAATGTCTTTTTGTTCTCGATGCGGTTGATATAGCTTTCATTCTGTCCGATCGCAAGACTCATCTCTCTGGCGGAGACACCTTTTTGTTCTCTTAAGTTTGCAAGCCGTGTGGCAAAAAAATCTTCATACTGAATGTCGAATACCATAGCAGGATCCACCTCTTTTTTTAGATATTGTATGCCATTAATTAAAAAATATAGGATATACTATATCTTGAAAATGTTGACATAAGACAATAAAAGCCGTATAATGCTTTAAGCTGAGATATCAAATGCAATAGAAAGAAAACGGAAGAACAAATGTAAAGGAGAAGAGGATTATGAAAATGAAACGGTTATTAGCCATGGCATTAGCTGCGGCACTATTGGTAACGGGAGTGCCGGCGCGGGCAGAGAATGTGAAGGATATAACGGGATTATGTGATTCGGAATTTATAGCAGGGATAGAAGCAGATAAGAATACGAAAAATATTACAAATGAAAATTTACCGGTTTCCGTAGATGAATTGCAGGAAATACAGGGAAGTTATTTGGCGGATATGTATAGCAGTGTCTTGTTGGAATCTTCTGTTGAAAAGAAAGATGGAATTACATATCAGTGGAAAATGCATGAGCAGGATTATGAAAGAGAGTTTGAAGACTATGTGCAGAAAGTGACAGACATAGATCTGAAAGTGAACGGAAGCAGCTATACAATCAATTCATTGGATCATAATGCTGTTTATACTTGTACAGCGTATGACAAGGAGGGGAGTATTCTAAAAACAGATGTATTTCAGATAAGAGTGAATACAGGATTATGCGAGTCGTTGGAGAGTTCCTTGAAGGATACAATATTTGCGAATAAAGGAACAAAAGTAGATTTGGCACCGGTTTTTGTAAAGCCGGAAGATAACAGATGGGGAGTGGATTATGAAGCCCCATATGTGCTGGATGGAGAAAATGTTAAATTGACATATCAGTGGTATGTTTGTGAAAAACCGCAAAGAGGCATATACTATTCGTGCTATAGAGATGAGATGAAAATAATCGAAGATGCGGATAAGGAGAAGCATACGACAGAACCTGTTAATAACTATACACAATATGCAGTTAAGGTTTCGGATAATTTTGGGAATTCGGCTACGCAATATTTTGATATTAGTGTAGCAAGTGGTCTTACGCTGAAAGCACCAGAGGATGGGAATATACTCACAATGAAAGTGGAAGGACAGGAACTTGTGCTGAAGTCGCATGCAACGGCAAACTTAGGTGAGAAACTGACTTATGAGTGGACGTGCAGGGGATGCGATAACTATGATATCGATTTGCCTTGGATGGGAGAGTTTACCGATACATGGGTAATTTCCGCTTATGATAAATATCATGGGATGGATCAGAAACGGATTGAGTCCTATATGGAGTACAATTGTCGTGTTAAGGATGAGTATGGATATTATGTAGATGAAGGATTTATGGTTTATCCGGATAGCGGTCTTAGTATAAATGGTTTATCTGAAGAAAATGTGAAAGTTGTAAAATGTAATCAAAAGTTATCGGTAACGGCGGAGACAGAGTATGGACCATTAAGTTATGAATGGTATTGGTTTTCAAATTACAATGAGGATGAGGAAAAAGAAAATTATACAGAATTGAAATGTGATAAAGCGAGTGCTGATATTGACAAAGAGGGATATTACAGATGTATAGTAAGAGATCAGTATAATAGCAGAGAAAAAACTTTTTGTGTGAAAAAAGATGAAAATGCTGCGGATTATCATTCCTACGGCGACTGGGAGACCAAAAGACCTGCCACTGTACAGAGTGAGGGGGAAGAGATCAGGATTTGTAAAGACTGCGGACACATTGATTCCAGGGTTGTTGAGAAAGTAAAAGCAGAAGAAACCAAAAAAGATAATCAATCGGACACCGGCGTTAAGACTCCGACAGTCGTGAAAGCGGAGAAGGCTAAAATTGCAAGTGTTAAGAACAAAAAAGCAAAACAGGCTATTGTGACGATCGCGAACATGGAAGGTGCTGCCGGGTATGAAGTGACTTATGCCGACAATAGAAAGTTTAAGAAGGCAAAGACGAAAGTCGTTAAGAAAAATGTTTATACGATCAAGAGATTGAAAAAAGGCAAAACTTATTTTATTAAGGTTCGTGCCTATAAGCTGGATGCATCCGGGAAAAAAATCTTCGGAGATTATTCCGCAGTAAAGAAAGTGAAAATTAAAAAATAAAGCAATGAAAAAATAAAGCTCATGTGTGATCCACGCATGAGCTTTCAGACTGTAGACAAAGTGGTTCTGTGATGTGAATCCCAGAACCACTTTTTTGATTATTGATTGAATTGTGAGCAAA
>SVFN01000004.1 GCA_015056815.1 Lachnospiraceae bacterium
AGGGAAACACGGACAGTGTTTCCCTTCTTTTATAGACTGCCGAAAGCGGAAAGATATGTTATACTGGTAGAAGCCCGGGGAACCCGGGATAACGGAAAACGAAACAGGAGTATATATGGAATCAGAATTTCAGATAGAAGAAGAATTAAAAAAACTACCGCATTTGCCGGGAGTCTATATTATGCATGATAAGCGTGATGCCATTATCTACGTTGGAAAGGCGATCGATCTGTTTAATCGAGTGCATTCTTATTTCCGGAGCAGCACGAAAAAGACCGTGAAGATTCAGCGAATGGTGGCACAGATCCATCATTTTGAGTATATCATTACCGACTCGGAGCTGGAAGCACTTGTGCTGGAAAACAATCTGATCAAAGAACACCGGCCGAAGTACAATACGATGCTTAAAGATGACAAGACCTACCCTTATATTAAAGTGACCATGGGGGAAGAGTATCCGAGGATACTGTTTTCGCGCATGATGAAAAAGGATAAGTCGCGTTATTTTGGACCCTATACCAGTGCGGGCAGCGTAAAGGATACCATTGAACTGATCTGCAAGCTGTATAAGATACGAACCTGTAATCGCAGGATTCCCGTGGACGAGTCAGAGCGGGCCTGCCTGAATTATCATATGAAGCAATGTGATGCTCCCTGCAAAAATCTGATCTCGAAAGAGGAGTATCTGGCACATGTGAAGAAGGCACTGGAATTTTTGGAGGGTGATTACAAGCCGGTGCTGAAGGAGTTGGAAGAAAAGATGCAGTCTGCATCCGAAAATATGGAATTTGAAGAGGCAATCCGTTATAGAGATCTGCTAAACAGTGTAAAGGCAGTGGCGCAGAAACAGAAGATCACAGAGAGCTCCGGTGAGGACAAGGATGTTATGGCACTCGCCAAGGATGATAAAGATGCAGTGATCCAGGTGTTCTTTGTGCGGGATGGAAGACTGATCGGACGGGAACATTATTATATGACGAACGTATCGGAAAATACGGATGCAGAGATATTGAACAGTTTTTTGAAACAGTTTTATGCGGGCACTCCTTATCTTCCGAAAACGATCATGCTTCCTGAGAAAGTGGAGGAACAGGGAGTTATCGAGAAATGGCTGTCGGGACGTAAGGGGAGCAGAGTATATATCAGAGTTCCGAAAAAAGGAAGCAAAGAGAAACTGGTGGAACTGGCAGCCAAAAATGCGGGAATGGTATTATCACAGGATAAGGAACGCATGAAACGGGAAGAAGGACGTACTATAGGTGCGGTCAGGGAAATCGGAAAACTCATTGGACTGGACGGAATCGTGCGTATGGAGGCATATGATATTTCCAACATCAGCGGATTTGAGACAGTCGGTTCCATGGTGGTTTATGAGAAGGGAAAACCAAGGAGAAGCGATTACCGCAAGTTCAAGATCAAAACAGTGAGCGGACCAAATGATTATGCCTGTATGAAAGAGGTGCTGACCAGACGGTTTGTACATGGGATTGATGAAAAACAGGTGCTGAAGGAAAAGGAGCTGGAAGAGGAATTTGGCAGTTTTACAAAGTTCCCTGATCTGCTTCTGATGGATGGCGGGCGCGGTCAGGTAAATATTGCAAAAGAAGTGTTGAAAGAGCTGGGGTTGGACATTCCGGTCTGCGGTATGGTAAAAGATGACCATCACCGTACCAGAGGATTGTATTTTAATAATGAAGAAATCCCGATCGACCGTTCCGGTGAGGGATTCAGGCTGATCACCCGCATACAGGATGAAGCACACCGGTTTGCTATTGAATATCATCGTTCATTAAGAAGAAAGACAAATGTTCATTCGGTGCTGGATGATATCAAGGGAGTGGGACCGAGCCGCCGAAAGGCGCTGATGAAAAAATTTACGTCACTGGAGGAAATCAAACAGGCGAGTGTGGAGCAGTTGAGCGAAGTGCCGGAAATCCCGATTTCCCTGGCAGAGGAGATTTATCACTTCTTTCATTGCCCAAGACAGTAATTTGTGATAAAATGTTACTGTTCAATGACTGTTTGACCGGATATATAAGGGTGCTCATAAACGGTTGTTGCCGGGTTTGGGATCTGAAACGTGGAATAATAGTAAATGGAGGGTTACATAATATGGCGAGTGTCAGCTTAAAAAAGATCATTGATAAATTTAAATTGGAAAATCTAACACCGGAATTGGGGATTAAGGGCATAAAGATCACACAGCCGGATATTAACAGGCCGGCACTGCAGCTTGCCGGATATTTTGAACATTACGAGGCAACACGTCTGCAGATCATCGGCTTTGTGGAGTATACATATATGGAGAGTCTTTCACAGGAACAAAAGGAAGATATCTATGAGAAACTTTTGTCCTGTCCGATTCCGTTTATTATTTTCTGCAGGGAATTAAAACCGGACGAGCTGTTTTTAAAGAAAGCGATCGAGAAAAAGATTCCGCTTTTAATGACGCAGAAGGCAACCTCCGCTTTCAGTGCGGAGGTGGTAAGATGGCTGAATGTGCAGCTTGCCCCCTGCATTTCCGTTCATGGCGTACTGGTTGATGTCTATGGTGAAGGCCTTCTGATCACCGGTGAGAGTGGTATCGGTAAATCAGAGGCTGCTCTGGAGCTGATCAAGAGAGGACATCGTCTTGTGACGGATGATGTGGTGGAAATCCGCAAGGTCAGTGAAGATACTCTTGTTGGAAGCGCACCGGACATTACGAAGCATTTTATTGAGATCCGCGGTATCGGTATCGTGGATGTTAAGACACTTTATGGTGTTTCCAGTGTTAAGGATACGAGCCAGATCGATCTGGTCATCCGCCTGGAAGACTGGAGTAAAGATAAAGAATACGATCGCCTTGGTCTGGAGGAAGAATACGCAGATTATCTGGGAAATAAGGTGGCATGTCACAGTATTCCGATCCGTCCCGGGCGTAATCTGGCTGTCATCTGTGAGTCGGCAGCGGTAAACCACCGTCAGAAGAAGATGGGATACAATGCGGCACAGGAGCTCTACCAGCGTGTGCAGAATTCACTGGCAAAGGGTCGCGGTGATGACGATGATGATGAATAAGGATCAAAGAAAGAGTAAGATAAAATAAAAGCAGGGGGAAAAAGAATGTATATTTTTGGTGTAGATGTAGGTGGAACGACGGTAAAAATGGGATTGTTCGATGGGGACGGCAATGTACTGGATAAGTGGGAGATCGTTACACGTAAGGAAAATAACGGAGAAAACGTTCTGCCGGATATCGCAAAAGCGATTAAGGACAAGATGGCAGAACGAAAGATTGACAAGGATTCAGTCGCAGGCGTGGGACTGGGAGTACCGGGCCCCGTGGATGTGAGAGGTGTGGTACATAAATGTGCGAATCTTGGCTGGGATGTCCTGGATGTCAATGAGACGCTGGGAAATCTTCTGGGAATGAAAGTGAAAGCAGGAAACGATGCGAATGTGGCCGCACTCGGCGAGATGTGGCGCGGAGGCGGTAAAGGATATGACAGCATAGTCATGGTGACCCTTGGCACAGGTGTCGGTGGCGGTATCATTGTGGATGGTAATATTCTGACAGGAGCGATCGGCGCGGGCGGCGAGATCGGACATATTCATGTACAGGATGAGGAAGAAGATGCCTGCGGCTGTGGCAACCATGGCTGTCTGGAACAGTATGCTTCCGCAACGGGGGTTGTTCGCCTGGCAAAGCGTGCTCTTGCGGCGAGTGATAAGGATTCGGTACTGCGTGGTACGGAAATCAGTGCAAAAGCGGTTTGGGATGCAGTAAAGGATGGCGACGAAGTGGCGGTTTCCGTTGCAGAGCAGTTTGGCAAATATCTGGGACTTGGATTGTCAGCGATCGCAGCGGTTGTGAATCCGCAGGCTTTTGTGATCGGCGGAGGTGTTTCCAAAGCAGGGGATGTTTTGCTGGAGTATATTAAGAAGTATTATATGCCGATCGCATTCCACAGTGACCGAGATGTCGTATTTACACTGGCGGAGCTTGGAAATGATGCAGGGATCGTCGGTGCCGCAAAGCTGGTGCTGGCAGACTGATTGATATCTGACGGCCGGTGCGGTGAAATATCGTGAACATGAAATCGGATGCGGATGCATATAATGATATCAGGAGTGTGGGAGTGCGAAGCGCGGAGCACTCCGGATAGCAGGTGACTGCTCTTTTGAATTTGAATGAGCACGATACAGGAACGATGTGGTATGACAGACGTGTTGAAACGCTAAAACAGATAGTAGGGATAATAGTATGAATGATGTGCTGTATCAATATATAAGCGAACTGGTTGGAAGTGAAAATATTTTACAAAACGAGCCCATGAAAGATCACACGACTTTTCGGATCGGCGGAGAAGCGGAATGCCTGCTGAAAGTACCGGGACAAGATGAAATGATCGAGCTTATGAAATGTTTTCATAAACTCGAGACCCCATATTATGTGATCGGAAACGGCAGTAATATCCTTGTGGGAGATAAAGGGATATCGGGAATCGTGTTAAGCACGAGTGAGCACATGAACAGGATCAGTATAGACGGTGAACGGATCACAGTGGAGGCGGGAGAAATGCTTTCCAGGGTTGCGGCGGTGGCCAGAGATCAGGGCTTGTCCGGATTAGAGTTTGCGGCAGGGATTCCGGGTACCATTGGCGGTGCGATCGTGATGAATGCAGGAGCCTATGACGGTGAGATGAAACAGATCGTGGAGTGTGTCAGGGTCGTGTCGGCAGAGGGCGAGGTGCTGGAGCTCGACAACGAAACAATGGAATTTGGTTATCGGACCAGCATCATCAAGAACCGTCCGTTTATCGTGCTGGAAGCGGTGTTGAAACTGAGACGGGCCGGCAAGGAAGAAATCAAGGCCAAAATGGATGATTTTACGGCAAAGAGAAGAGAAAAACAGCCTTTGGAATACCCCAGTGCCGGAAGTACATTTAAAAGACCGGAAGGTAATTTTGCAGGCAGGTTGATCATGGATGCGGGACTGCGAGGATTTCGCGTCGGTGGCGCGCAGGTATCCGAAAAACATTGCGGTTTTGTGATCAATGTCGGAGGTGCTACTGCGGCTGATGTGGTAGAGGTTATGGAGGAAGTAAAAGAGCAGGTTAAGGACCGGTTCAATGTAGAACTGGAGCCGGAGATCATTCTGCTTGGTGAGTTTTAGAAAAACGGATAAGATACAATAAGGGAATGGCATGAGATTTGTAATTGTAACAGGAATGAGCGGTGCAGGGAAAAGCACTGCGATGAAGATGCTGGAGGATGCCGGTTTTTACTGCGTGGATAATCTGCCGCTTGCATTGGTTCCCACTTTTACGGAGCTGATCATGGAGCAGAACCGGGAAATCACGAAAGTGGCATTGGGAATGGACATCCGTTCTGACTTTGCCGGCGGCGGAGTAGGAACGATGTTGGCACAGCTAAAGGAACAGGGATTGTCTTATGAGATCCTGTTTCTGGATGCGCAGGATACAGTCCTTTTGAAGCGCTACAAAGAGACCAGACGCCTTCATCCGATAGATAATAAAGGGATCATTGAGGAAAGTATCCGCAAAGAGCGGGCGCTTTTAAAGGATCTTCGAAATCAGGCAGATTACGTGATCGATACAACGACACTTCTGACCAGACAGCTGAAAGAGGAGCTTGACCGGATTTTTGTGAAAAATGAGGCTTACAACAGCCTTATGATCACGATTATGTCGTTTGGTTTTAAAAATGGTATTCCGCTGGAAGCTGACCTGGTGTTTGATGTACGTTTTTTGCCAAATCCGTTCTATATAGACGAATTAAAAAAGAAAACCGGGAATGATAAAGAAGTGAGTGACTATGTCATGAGTTTCCCGGAGGCCGGACAGTTTTTGGATAAGCTGGCAGATATGGTGCGGTTTTTAGTGCCGAACTATATCAAAGAAGGGAAATACCGCCTTGTGATCGCAATTGGCTGTACCGGAGGGAAACACAGGAGCATAACGCTTGCAAATGCGCTATATGACAGGATGAAGGATCAGGGCAGTTATGGTCTGACGTTAGTCCACAGAGATGTGAAGGTCGGAGTATAGGAGGTCGGGATATGTCTTTTTCGGCAGAGGTCAAAGAAGAACTGGCTAGGAATGTGAGCCCGGCAAGACACTGCGAGATCGCAGAGCTGTCCGCGATCATTCAGTTCTGCGGACAGATCTTTCGGGACGAAAAAGGGCATTGGCACGTAAAAATTCAAACAGAAAATCATTATGTTGCAAAAAAATGCTTTACATTGTGGAAAAAAACCTTTACTATATATTCTAGCGTGTGTGTGCGATGTCATATGCGTGCGAAAAAGGTGCTGACTTATATTTTGCAGACAAGTTCGGACAGTGAAGCGCGACAGATTCTGGAGACTTTGAAGCTGCCCGTCACCGAGTCGCAGAATGAGATGGGAGTTTGTGTCAGTCCCCTGCTTTTGAAAAACAGTTGCTGTAAGCGGGCATATTTACGGGGTGTCTATCTTGCGGCAGGCTCTATGAGTGATCCGGATAAGAGTTATCATCTGGAATTTGTTTGTCAGAGGGAGGAACAGGCACATCAGTTGGTATCGGTTCTTGCCGCTTTTGAACTGGAGGCTAAGATCGTGCTTCGCAAGAAGTACTATGTGGTCTATTTCAAAGAGGGTGAGGGAATTGTAGAGATTCTGGGAATCATGGAAGCGCATGTAGCTCTTATGGAGCTTGAGAATACACGTATTCTGAAAGAAATGCGTAATTCCATCAACCGCAGGGTGAACTGTGAGACCGCCAATATTGCCAAAACGGTAAGTGCAGCCACGAAGCAGACGGAGGATATCATTTACATCAGGGATCATTACGGCTTCGGGAATCTTCCGGCAAATCTGGCACAGATGGCGCAGATACGACTTGCAAATCCGGATGCTACATTAAAAGAACTGGGCGAACTGGCTGATCCACCCATAGGGAAATCAGGAGTCAATCACAGACTTAGAAAGTTAGGAGAACTTGCAGACAAGTTAAGGAGTTAGTAGGAGGAAAAATTATGATTCAAAAATCTATGAAAATTCAACTGGCATCCGGTTTGGAAGCCAGACCCGTAGCCGTACTGGTACAGAAGGCAAGCCAGCATGAGAGCAGTGTGTACATCCAGTCTGATGATAAGAAAGTGAATGCCAAGAGTATCATGGGCATGATGAGCTTGAGCCTGAACATGGGCGAGGAAATTGTTGTGATCGCAGATGGCGCGGATGAGCAGGCTGCAGTTGACAGCATTGAGAAATTCTTAAGTGGTCAGGAAGCGTAATCGTTCTTCTAATTATAGATTAAACGGATTGAAAACAGGTCATTGCAGATATTGTCTGTGATGGTCTGTTTTGTTGTAATAAGAACGGGAGGTATCAGTATGGAAATATCGTTGGAAGGATATGAAGAGAAAGGTACACAGGAGAAAGTGATTGCCTGTGAGAAGAAGATGCTTTTTATATACAATCCTCATGCCGGAAAAGCGAGTATCCGGAGCAATCTGTTGGATATTATAGATGTGTTCACAAAAGCAGGATATCTTGTGACGGCATACCCTACACAGATGCCGGGAGATGCTGTTACGGCGGCTGTGGAACGTTCCGGTGATTATGATATTGTTGCATGCAGCGGGGGCGACGGGACACTGGATGAGGTGGTGACCGGCATGATGAAACGGACGGACAGACGCCCCATAGGTTATGTTCCGGCAGGAAGTACCAATGATTTTGCAAAAAGCCTTCATATATCTTCCAATATGATGAAAGCAGCGGATACGATCGTGGGCGGAAAGATCTTCTCCTGCGATATGGGATCTTTTAATGATGATACATTTGTCTATATTGCCGCCTTTGGACTGTTTACGGAGGTTTCTTACGAAACGGATCAACAGATCAAAAACGTCCTGGGGCACATGGCATATATTCTGGAAGGAGCAAAAAGTCTTGGAAATGCACGTTCCTATCATATGAGAGTTACGTATCAGGATGAGAAGCAAAAACAGTATACGATCGAAGAAGACTTTTTATTCGGGATGATCACAAATTCTACATCGGTCGGAGGATTTCGAAAGATTACCGGCAAACATGTGCATCTGGATGACGGACTGTTTGAAGTGACGCTGATCAGACAGCCGAGAGATCTGATCGAACTCAATAATATCATGATCGCTCTGATGGCACGTAAGATTGACAATAATAATATGTACTGTTTTAAGACGGACAGACTTTTGGTGGAAAGTGAAGAAGAGATTGCCTGGACACTAGATGGCGAATTTGGCGGAAATCATACGGAGGTTGTCATAAAGAACCGAAAACAGGCACTGGATATTATTGTTCCGGCATAAGGATACGGTTTTTTCCCATTATTTTACGATTTATGGTTTCTTTTT
Organism: Lachnospiraceae bacterium; assembly: GCA_015056815.1. Classification (GTDB taxonomy): domain Bacteria; phylum Bacillota; class Clostridia; order Lachnospirales; family Lachnospiraceae; genus SIG333. The sequence continues at coordinate 8,389 of SVFN01000004.1, forward strand.
GGAAATAAATGCGTTATAATAGGTACGAAAAATTCAACAAACGGAGGTAAAGTAAGATGTTAGTATCAGCAACAGAAATGCTTCAGAAAGCAGTAGCAGGCCATTATGCAGTTGGTCAGTTCAATATCAACAATCTTGAGTGGACAAAGGCTATTCTTGAGACAGCTCAGGAGAACAATTCACCGGTTATCCTTGGTGTATCTGAGGGCGCTGGCAAATACATGGGCGGATATGATGTAGTTATGGGTATGGTTAACGGTCTGATCAAAGATCAGAACATTACGGTTCCGGTAGCAGTACATCTTGACCATGGTTCTTATGATCACTGCTATAAATGCATGGAAGCAGGTTTCCCGTCAATCATGTTTGACGGTTCTCATTATGCAATCGATGAGAACATTGAGAAGACGAAAGAAATCGTTGCAGCAGCTCATGCAAAGGGAATCTCTGTAGAAGCAGAAGTTGGTTCTATCGGCGGCGAGGAAGACGGCGTGATCGGAATGGGCGAGTGTGCAGATCCGAAGGAGTGTAAGCAGATCGCTGATTTAGGTGTTGATTTCCTGGCAGCAGGTATTGGTAACATTCATGGAAAATATCCTGAGAACTGGGCTGGACTTCAGTTTGATGTATTAGCAAACGTTAAGGCAGAGACAGGCGATCTTCCTTTAGTTCTTCATGGCGGTACAGGTATTCCGGATGACATGATCAAGAAAGCGATCGAGCTTGGAGTGGCTAAGATCAATGTTAACACAGAGTGCCAGTTGGTATTTGCGGAAGCTACACGTAAGTACATCGAAGAAGGCAAAGACTTACAGGGTAAAGGATTTGATCCTCGTAAAGTTCTTGCTCCCGGCTATGCAGCAATCAAAGCAAAAGTAAAAGAGAAAATGGAGTTATTCGGTTCCGTAGGAAAAGCTTGATTTTCGATTGGAAGAAATTTTCAAAAGGCTGTCGCAGATGCGGCAGCCTTCGCTTTTGGATGTTCTAAAAGTCTTGTTTCTGAGTAAAAAGAATCTTAAAAAGGGAGGATGCCAGATAAGCACTGCTTATCTGGCATTTTATTATGAAAAAGTTATTTAATGTAATAGGAACTGCTCTGTTATAATGTTTTGTATGGTTATAGTATAGGTTTGAGAAATGGATAAAGCATGAGTTAATGTTTAATAATAATTGAAAAGAATATGAACAAAAAATGAATTCAACCAAAAGAGTTTCTACAAAAATGCTGAAAACAAAGTGGCAAAACGGAAAAAATATTGTGCAGTTTTTATAAAGGAGTTTTGAAAAACGGGAATGGAGAAGCAGAGAGAAAGAAGAACAGGCAGGGGATCGTCTGATCCTCTGCCCGGTATTGTAAAATCAGTCTATAATCTGTCCGGTTCCGGATAATCGACGCCAAAAGTATCGACTGTCATGGATTTGATCCTGCAGGGCTCCAGCGGGCGGTCATTATAATCGGTAGCGGTTTCTGCGATCTTATTGACATTTTCCATGCCTTCGATCACTTTGCCAAAAGCAGCATACTGTCCATCAAGATGGGGACTTGTCTTATGCATAATGAAGAACTGGCTTCCGGCAGAATCCGGATGCATGGCTCTTGCCATGGATAAAACACCTTCGGTGTGCTTTAAATTGTTTTCAACACCGTTGGCGGCAAACTCTCCCTTAATGGAATAACCCGGACCACCCATACCTGTGCCATCCGGGCATCCGCCCTGGATCATAAAACCCCGGATCACCCGGTGAAAGATCAGCCCGTTATAATAGTTTTTTTGGATCAGACTGATAAAGTTGTTGACAGAGATCGGAGCAATGTCCGGATAAAGCTCTGCTTTGATCACATCATTGTTTTCCATTTCGATCGTAACAATTGGATTCTGTGCCATATGGTACCTCCTGCTTATAATTTATTTGGTAACGGTAACGTTTCTTGTAACATTGTAACGGATAAGGATTATCTTGTAAAGAAAAACAGAGCGTGTTAAGATAAAGATATGTTAAAAACGATCATTTTTTGCGTAAGTGATCTTTTATATGACAGCCAGGAAGGAAAAGAATTTATCAGCAGGATTTCGGCAGAGATTTCGTCAGAAACAGAGTTCTGTAAACAGACGCATGGAGAGTCGTTAGTGAAGGAACAAGGGACTGATGCATTTGATCCCCAAACAGGGGGTCTGCGTGAACCGGTTTTGGAGGAAACGGTTTTTGGGGAAAAAGAGTTCTTAAGCCTTCGACTGTCCAGAAAGACACTAAACCGTACTATAGTGGCAGAGATTGACCGGAAAACAATTCTGCGTCCGGAAAGAGAACGGGCAGAAATGCTTTTTCTGACGGATATTCCGTATCTGAATGACAGGATTGCGGCCTATAATATCGCTGTGCTTCCGATCGCGTTATCGGATGAAATGCTGGATGCTTTTCCGACTGCCGGCTATTTGCTCGCAGGGTTGGAGGGTGTGGGCCTTGGGTATCTGAACCGTGTCTATGAACGGTTCCATCAGATACCATGGCGCATTCTGGAAACAGAGCGGACTCTGGTCCGTGAAATGACGGTGGAAGATGTAAGCGCATTGTATGAGATTTATAAGAATCCTTCAATCACCAGATATACGGAAAATCTTTTTGAAGATCCGGATGAAGAGAGGGCGTATACCAGAGAATATATCAATACCGTTTATCGGTTTATGGAGTTCGGAGTCTGGATCGTGGAGGATAAGAAAGAAAAAGGGCGGATCATTGGACGGATAGGTCTGTCATTACGGGAGGGTTTTGACGATCCGGAACTGGGTTATGTGATCGCGGAGCCTTGTCAGAAAAGGGGATATGCGACGGAAGTGTGCCGCGCGATCATTTCTTATATGAAAGAGCAGTTTGAATATAAGACACTGCGCGTTGTTATGGAGAGAGAAAACGAAGCATCACATCGTTTATGTAAAAAACTGGATTTTGTGTTTGACAGGACTGTTCTGATCAACGGAAAAGAGATGGAACAGTATATTCTCGCGCTTACATAATAAGTGAACAGAAACAGAGGAAGCTGCGATCCGGGTACGTGTCTTGCACGAAAAATTTCCTGAGGGTGTACGAATCCGGTTGACTTATGGAAAGATTATTGTTACTCTTTTTATGAAAGGAACGAACAACCGTTTGCGCATAGATCTGTGAAGAGAAAGTGCAGGCGAAGAATGTGAGGACGAAAGATGAAAGACGTATCTTATGGAAATAACCTGACGATCGCGGATGTAGCAGAAGCACTGGGCGTTTCCAAAACCACCGTATCCAGAGCGATTTCCGGCAAGGGGCGTATCGGCGAAAAGACAAGAAAGAGAGTGTTGGATTATATTGAAAAATATGATTATAAACCGAATGTGATCGCAAAAAGTCTTGCGCAGTCCAAGACTTTTAATGTCTGTGCAGTCATGCCGGGAAATTACAGCCTGACGGACATGCCTTTTTTTCGCAAAAGTTTAAGCGGACTGGTCGAAACTCTGGGCGAGAATGAATATGATGTGCTGGTCACGATGTGCCAGGATGATGATATTTCCAATCTGCAGAGAGTGATCTCCAACCGTAAGGTTGACGGAGCGGTTATTCTGCGTACGATCACAGAGGATCCGGCGGTCAGTTATCTGAAAGAAAAAGGGGTCCCGTTCGTGGTGTTGGGTACTGTGCCTGATGAAGATGTGATACAGGTGGATAATAATCATATAAAGGCCTGCAAGGAACTGACCGGAAGACTGCTGGATGAGGGGATGCGTAAGATCGCACTCTTAGGCGGCGATAAGCGCCACATTGTTACAAGAAACCGTCTGGCCGGTTTCTTGATGGCATACAAAGAGCGGCAGTTAAAAGTTCCGCAGGATATTATCTATGAAAACATTGTGAAGGATGAGGAACTGGACAAGGCCATAGACAAAGCGATCGCCGGTCATGTGGAGTGCATCATGTGCATGGATGATACAATCTGCAGTTTTGTTCTGCAAAAGCTGGAAAGACAGGGAATTGAGATCCCGGGACAGGTCTGCGTGGCGGCTTTTTATAATAATTCGATTCTGGAAAAACACATTCCGTCCGTCACCAGTCTGAAATTTGATGCGCGGCAGCTTGGAAGTGTCTGCGGAGAGATATTGCTTCAGCATATTGCCGGTCAGGAGGTTAACAAGATCACCATGCTGGAGTATCAGATCATTGAGGGCGATTCCACAAAAGCTTGATGCAATCGGCCGGAGAAAGTCGTGACAGGAGCTGTACTGTGAATAGTGAATAAAAAAACAGTATAGAAACTGGTTAAAAATATTCTTGACAAGTGGACGGACGGTTGTTAAACTTAGCACATGAACAACCGATTGCGCAAAAGAGAACGCAAGGTTTCTTAAATTGGATTGGTAATAGCATTTCCCTGATGCTTTTACTGATATACTCCCATATAGTGAGTGATAGGAGAAAACCGGACGCCCCCCGTCCGGCGGTTGCCCGAAGAACCGGACAACTGCTCCTATCTTCTTCCTTGAAAAGAGGAAGGATCGGATGAAGGCGGTTATAGGAAACCGCTTAATATATAAGTAAAGGAGAAACGAAATGGACAAATTTGTAGTAAACATTATCCATCGTCCGGAAATGGTTCCTGAGTATTCCGCAACCGTAACAGGTCAGGGCAAGGAGGAGGACATCGGTGACAAGGCGCTTTTGACAGAGTCCCTGGATATTTTTAAGACACAACAGAGACTGGCGCATGAGAATGGACTGAAAGTGACGATCCAGATGACTTATGCAGCACTCTTTAATGATGAGGCGGTAGAAATCGCAAAACATGATCATGAAGTGTATGGCGATGAGATCGCACTTTCCCTGCTGGGACTTCCCTGCGAAGAATTTCGTGAGAAATATAAAACGAAAGACTTCTGTATCTGGATGTTTTCCATGGAAGATAAAAAGGCAATCGTAAATGACGTGTTTGAGAAATTCCATGATCGTTTCGGCTTTTATCCGGAGTCAACCGGGTCCTATTATATGGATGCGGATTTGACAAACTATATCAAGGAGACTTACCCGACTGTGAAGTGTGCGGTAGCTACCTGCTGGGAGGAAGGACCGAAGGCGTATCATACCTGCAATAATTCCTGGTATACATTATTCGATGGAGGCCCATGGGCACCCTGGATCCCGTCTAAGCAGAACACACATGCTCCGGCGGCCAATGAGACCGAGGATTGCGGTATTGTTGCGATCCCGCATCTGTCAAGGGATCTGCTGGCTTGTTATGACGGTAACGGTTCCAATTTTGGTACGCATCCCCAGAATGTACTGCGCGGTATGATCTATGATACCAAGACCTGGGAGTTCCCGTATTTATACAATCTGATCGACCAGTATCGTGACCTTGAGAAGTATAACAATGGTTACGCTTACAATATGATGTTTGTGGGACCCGGCTGGATGAATAAGATGGGACGCTGGGAGCAGCCTTATGAACTGCTTTACAAATCCTACAGTGAGGGTTGTAAATACTATGGAGATCTGAAGAAAGAGGGCAAGCTTGTGGATATGACGATGTCCGAGTTTGCAGATTATTATAGGCAGAAGAAGGGCGTCAACGACGGCAATTATAATGAACCGGAATGTGCACTCTGGAGAGACATCTTATACGGCTCGGACAAGCAGCTGTTCTGGTACTGTGATCCTTACATGAGAGCCTGTGTCAATATGGATCAGGGTGGCGCCATCGTGGATCTGCGCCCGTATGCGGCGAAACTTGAATGGCCGGTAGGTATCGGTACGCCACATGTACAGGATGCTTCTTATCCGTTCCTTATTCAGGAAAAATACCGCGCAGGCTACTTTACGCATTACGCGGGAGCCGGTACTGTCCGCTCTGCGAAGCTGACTTATAAGGGACAGGAAGTTGACCTTTGTCTTTGCCCGACACATGCACATTTTTCAGAGGAAGTTATTGACGGGAAGAAGACAAGGATTCTGACACTGGATCCGGTGGAGATTGAATTCAGTGATGTGACTCTCAAATTACAGACAAAGGAATATTTCGAGGAAGGATCTTCCAACATCAAGATTGAGCGTACAGTTCTTGAGATGAGTGATCCGGCTGCAGAGATTCTGCTGGATGAATATATGACAGCCTGCTATGGTACGACGGAGTATCCGGAGGATATGAGCGGTATCACACTTGCCTGTGAAGGAAAAGATGCCAAAACGATCAATTATGAGTACAAATGCCGCGATGCTGCAAGTGAAGGAGCAACGGCTGTATCTGCTACGATCCCCGCGATTTGGACGAAGGTTTCCTTAACACCTTCAGCGGAGGCACTTGGCTATATCGAGGAAGGGTATGCATTCTCCCCGATGTTCAAACTTGGATATAAGAAGAAAATTTCGGATAAGGAGGTATTTGCGACATGGCTCAACTTGGAAAAGGCAAATTAAATTACAGATGTCCGTCCTGCTTTATGAGGGATCTGGATATTGATATGTTCTACAATAAAGACACAAAGATTTACAGCTGTATCCGCTGTCAGTACAGAGGTACGGAAGAAGACGTGCTTGCCAAAAATGAGATGGTACGTTTCCGTTACGGCGCTATGGCGCAGAGATTTACGAAATTTGATTTCGATTAATGTCCGGAACCGGGCGAATGAGGTTCTGGATAGTTGTTATTTCTGACTAATTGAAAGAGACTCCGAAGTAAAGTGAAGAAGGTTTTGCTTGCTTCGGAGTTTTTGTCTTTAGTTACTATTCAAAGTAACATGAGACTTGTAAAGCAGGAATTTCACCTACATGAGCAAAGCAGGCTCACTCATGTGAGCTGTATAGTGCCGTCGGCACGGGCTTTACGAATGTCGGTGAAATAGCTGTGAATAGTAACTGTCTTTACAGGGAATATAGGAGACACGGAGAAAAAGGAAGGAGAAGTTATGGCAGAGTTTATAAAAGGAATGGATGTATCTACTTATGCGGAGCTTGAGAAGCTTGGCGCGAAATATTATGATCATGGCAGGGAAAAGGATGTGCTTGATATTTTGAAGGCTTACGGTGCAAATTCCGTGCGCCTCAGAGTGTGGAACGATCCCTACTCTGAGAAAGGTGAACCTTACGGTGCGGGTACGAATGATCTCTCGACTACGCTTTCCATTGCCCAAAAATGTGTGGAAAAAGGTTTCGGATTTTTGTTGGATATCCATTACAGTGATTTCTGGGCAGATCCCGGTAAGCAGAGAATGCCAAAGGCATGGGTGGGACTGGACAATGATACACTGGAGAAAGAAGTGTATGATTACACGACGGAGATATTGCAGGCTTTTAAGGAGGCAGACGCTTATCCGACCATGATACAGGTGGGAAATGAGCTGACCAACGGTCTCATGTGGCCGAACGGGCAGAAGGCTTCCAAGGATGCGCCGCGGGAAGAATATGAGAGACAGTTTGATACCATAGCCAAATTTATCAGTGCGGGAATCCGCGCGGTGCATGACATGGATCGTGTCATTGCAAAAGAGACAGGAAATGACGATTATCATCTGCCTGTCATGATCCATCTCGACAACGGCGGCAACAACGAAATGTATGTGGACTGGTTTGAACATTATATTCCAAGAGGAGAAGACTTTGATGTGATCGGACTTTCCTATTATCCCTTCTGGCACGGTTCTCTGGAGGCGCTGGAATTTAACATGAATGACATGGCAAAGCGTTACGGTAAGGATATCATCGTGGCGGAGGTTTCCATGGGCTTTACGATGGAGGACTACGCTTCCTATGAAAAGCTAGCACCCTCTGAGAGAAAGGGCATGGCCACCAGACAGGAGCTTGTGGAAAAGATCGAATATCCCATGACGAAGGATGGACAGAAGGATTTCATGGCGGATATCATGAATCGTATTAAAAATGTGCAGGGAGGACTTGGCAAAGGATTTTATTACTGGGAACCTGCATGGATCCCGGTACCCGGTTCCGGATGGGCAACAGAAGCATCTCTTAAATATATCAAAGAGGCGGGACCGTGCGGGAACGAATGGGCGAACCAGGCACTTTTTGACTTTGAAGGAAATGCCAATCCGGCGCTGGAAGCGATCAGGGATTTTACGGTGTGAGCGATGAATGTGCAAAGTGTGGATAAGTGATTAAAAATGCGCAAAAGTAGATAGAGAAATAATTGTTTTTAATCGGAATTTATATTATAATCATAATATGTGAGCTTGGAACCAGGTAACAGAGAATGGATAACGGAGGGCAACAGAATGGTTGAAACAGTGAAGGCGAAATTTGCGGAAGTATTTGGAGAGGGAGACATAAATGTATATTTTGCACCCGGACGTGTGAACATGATCGGCGAGCATACAGATTACAACGGCGGACATGTTTTTCCCTGTGCACTTACGATTGGCACCTATGCAGCAGTGCGTAAGAGAGAGGACAATAAGCTGCGCTTTTATTCCATGAACTTTGAGGATCTTGGTGTGATCGAGTCGGATCTGGAGGATCTAAAACCTTACAAAGAGGCGAACTGGACGAATTATCCCAAGGGTGTTATGTGGGCGTTTGCAGGACGCGGCATGAAGATGGACAAGGGACTGGATATTGTGATCAACGGTAACATTCCGAACGGATCAGGTCTTTCATCCTCAGCTTCCTTAGAGGTCCTGACCGGATTCCTGCTGAGAGATCTGTATGGATTTGATGTGACAAATCAGGATCTGGCACTGATCGGTCAGTATTCCGAGAATAATTTCAACGGTATGAACTGTGGTATCATGGATCAGTTTGCTTCTGCTATGGGCAAGAAGGACAATGCGATCTTTCTGGATACGGCGGATCTTTCCTTTGAATATGCACCGCTCGTATTGCAGGGGGCGAAGATCATCGTGACCAACAGCAATGTGAAGCACAGTCTTGTGGATTCCGCTTATAATGACAGACGCAATGAGAGTAATGCGGCGCTTAAGGATCTGCAGACCGTGATCGATATCAACGGACTTGGCGATCTGTCCGAAAGCCAGTTTGAAGCACACAAGCATGTGATCAAATCTGAGGTGAGCCGTATGAGAGCGAAACATGCGGTTTATGAGAACCAGAGAACGATCCGCGCGGTTGAGGCTTTAAAACAGAATGATATTGAGACCTTTGGCAAACTGATGAATGAGTCGCATATTTCCCTTCGTGATGATTATGAAGTTTCCTGTGAGGAGATTGATGTGCTGGTGGATGCAGCATGGAAAGTGGACGGCGTGATCGGTTCGCGTATCACAGGAGGCGGTTTTGGCGGATGTACCGTCAGCATTGTGAAAGATGAGGCAGTAGAGAGCTTTAAAGAGCAGGTTGGTAAGGTTTACGAAGAAAAGACCGGAAAGAAAGCAGATTTCTATGTGGTAGAGATCGGAGATGGCCCGAGCAAGCTGGCATAAAAGCAAATAAGGATCACTGCAGGATTTTTACGGATAGGAAATTGCGCTCGCAATTTCCTATTGTCACTTATCTGTGAGATATGAAAATTACAGTACAAAGAAGGAGGTTGAACCAATGATTTATGAGTTGATTGATAAATTAGTAGCCTATGGTTTGAAAACGGGACTGGTTGAAAAGGAAGATAAGATTTATACGATCAATCGTCTGCTGGAATTATTCGGACTGGACGATTATGAAGCGACCGAGGCCGGAGCGGATGTGAAGGTGGAGGATTTGGAAGAGATCCTGTCCGGACTGATGGATTATGCGTTTGAGAAGGGGATCATGGAGGAGAACAGTGTAGCTTACCGTGATCTGTTTGATACAAAGATCATGAGCACTCTGACAGCCAGACCGTCTGAGATCATCCGTAAATTTAAAGAACTTTACGAAAAGAGCCCGAAGGAAGCGACTGACTGGTACTATGATTTCAGTCAGAACACGGATTACATCAGAAGATACCGTATTAAAAAGGATATGAAGTGGACTTCCGAGACAGAGTATGGTATATTGGACATCACGATCAATCTTTCTAAGCCGGAGAAGGATCCGAAGGCAATCGCGGCAGCGAAGAACGCGAAGCAGAGCTCTTATCCCAAATGCCTGCTTTGTGTGGAGAATGAAGGATATGCAGGACGACTGAATCATCCGGCAAGACAGAATCATCGCATCATCCCGGTAACGATCAATGATTCGGCATGGGGCTTTCAGTACTCACCGTATGTGTATTATAATGAACATTGCATCGTGTTCAACTCACAGCATGTTCCGATGAAGATCGAGCATGCGACATTCTGCAAACTGTTTGATTTTGTAAAGCAGTTCCCGCACTATTTTGTGGGATCCAATGCAGACCTGCCGATCGTAGGCGGTTCCATCTTGAGCCATGATCATTTCCAGGGCGGACATTATGAATTCGCAATGGCTAAGGCAGAAGTTGAGTCTGAATTTACGGTTAAGGGATATGAAGATGTGAAGGCTGGTATTGTGAAGTGGCCGATGAGTGTGATCCGTTTGCAGGCAGCCGATTCTGACCGGATTATCGCACTTGCGGATGTTATCCTTGAGAAATGGCGCGGATATACTGACGAAGCGGCGTTTGTTTTTGCTGAGACAGATGGTGAACCACACAATACGATCACTCCGATCGCCAGAAAGCGCGGGGAGCTGTTTGAACTGGATCTGGTGCTTCGCAACAATATCACAACAGACGAGCATCCGTTAGGTGTTTATCATCCGCATGCACAACTGCACCATATCAAAAAAGAAAATATCGGTTTGATCGAAGTTATGGGACTTGCAGTGCTTCCGTCCAGACTGAAAGATGAGCTGGCACAGCTTGCCGATGCGATCGTGGCAGGAAAAGATCTTCGCAGCGATGAAGTGCTTGCCAAGCATGCAGACTGGGTGGACGAATTCAAAACGAAATATGATGTGATTGATGCAGGCAATGTAACGGATATCCTTCAGAAAGAAGTCGGTATCGTATTTATGCAGGTACTTGAGCATGCAGGTGTTTACAAGAGAGATGAGGCCGGGAAAGCAGCATTTAAGAGGTTTACGGATAGCTTATAGGAAGAAACGCGAGTATAGAAAATGATACTTTCCGATGATCTTAAAGATTAATTGGTTGTTTTTACATATTTTTTGAAAAAAAATCAAAAAGGGTGTTTTTTTATAAAGAAAATATGTTATACTGAATTGGGGAAATTAATTAGTAGTGATTTAGGAGAGTTATTATGGCTCAGTTAGATTATAATCAGACACAGGAATATTATGGCGAGTATAAGCAGGGGTTTTTTGGTGCTACTGAGCAGATTTTTGTGTGCTTTTCGGCTAAGACTGTGTCCGGTCGGGGATTGGTTTTGGATAACTTTGCCCAGAGATTTGATGTTGTAGACTTCGAATATCAGTTAAAAGATGTGATAGATGTCGTGGCAGGTACGATTTCCAAGAAGGCGTGTACCGTTCTGAAAGTAACTGATGCTTCCAGTGATTCGGTATATCTTCCTGGACTGAATGTTATGCCTCCTATGATCAAGAATACCTTTACGAAGTTTAAAGAGCTTGCGATGGAGATGGAAGCCGAGAATTTTAAGAAGGAAGCTTTTTCGTTGGAAAAATCATCTGCGAATCTTACTTTGGAGGAAGAGATGGCAGAGTTTAAACAAAAAGTCGACCGGCTTAAGATGATGAGGGATAACGGAGTGTTATCACCTCTTGAGTATCAGGAATTAAAGACAAAATTAATGGATCTGTATAATTAAATGACAGGAGCCGACTTAGGTCGGCTCCTTTGTTGCATTACAGGCGGTTACGTCCGGGCTACGGTAATAGAATAAAAATTCCGGCCGGGAGAATGTGCGCAAATATGGCTGACATGCCGATGCTTTTCGCAGAGCGATTTGGAGAAAGATATGAAAGAGATCACTAAGAATAAAGCACGAAAAAGGAAAAAGAGCAGAGTGATGATCATAGCATTTTTGCTCCATCTGCTTTTGAACGTCGGCTGTGCGAAAAACGATAGTATAGCAGAGACAGGAAAAGATGCGCAGAGTACTTTGCCCAAGGAGCAGACGGTGACGGACTGGACGAAAGAAAAAGAGAGTCCGGGTAAAAGCGAGATGCTTCCGGAAGAAGGCACTCTGACAGGGAAAACGATAGGAATCTGCATGCCTGAGACTGAACAGGAAAGATGGCAGGAAGATGCTAAGCAGATTAAAATGCGGTTGGAAGATAAAGGCTGCAAAGTGATGACGGAATTTGCAGAAAATGCCGAGAAACAGAAGGATCAGATTGAAACTATGCTCGTAAAAAAGGCACAGCTTCTGATCATAGCACCAATCGAGAGCGATGGTCTTGCAGAAGTATTAAACAAGGCGGCGGATCAGGGGATTTCTGTGATTTCTTATGATGAAGTGATCATGGATACCGATGCGGTGGACTATTATGTCATGTTCAACCATTACCAGGCAGGGAGAATGCAGGGGGCATATATTGCGGAGCAGTTTCCGATAGCTGACGGGCAAAGAAGGGCAACGCAGAATATGACGGTGCAGGTCTTGACGGAAAGAGAAAACAGTCTGTCTGCAAAGGCAATGTATCAGGGACTGGAAGATGAACTGCTTCTTTCTTTGGAAGAAACGAAGATCCTGCTCACACAAAACGGTGAAGGTATGGATGCACCGGTTAAAGTCAGACAGAGTCAGTGTCAGGAGAGTCAGGAGAGAGAGGCGGAAACTTTGTTGCAGGTGGGGCTGTGCAGACAGAATCACCAAAGGCCGGCAACGGATAGCGAAGACATGGTGGTTTATCAGGATACAGCCAATGAGGCTCTTGCAGTATCGATTGTTGCTGAAACAATGCTTATGGATCAGAACATTGAGAAGGCGGTAAAAGCACTGCAGGATCAGAAATTTGAATGCTTTTACAATACCCAAAGCTATGATAACGGTACCGGGATCATACCGGGGTTTCTGATCTCGTCAGAGCCACTCAAGGATTGACGGAAAAGTGATCACAATATATAATGTGACTGATTACTATTATTAGAAACGGAAACTACCCAAAATGCTTTTTAATTCAGTCGATTATCTTTTGTTTTTTCCAATCGTAGTATTGAGCTACTTTATATTTCCGCAGAAACTGCGCAATCTCTGGCTTTTGATCGTGAGTTATTTTTTTTATATGAACTGGAACGCGAAATATGCACTTTTATTGGCCGGTTCCACGATCATAACCTATCTTTCCGCTCTTTTGATCGGCCGCTGCAGAGAAAAGGGGAAAGAAACAGGGGCAAAATGGTCTGTTTTTGTATGTCTGTTTTTCAATCTTGGATTATTATTCTATTTTAAATATACCAATTTTTTAATAGAAAATCTGAACAAGGTTTTTTCGGTGTTGCACATCGGAACGCAGATAACAGCATTCGATATTCTGCTTCCGGTGGGGATTTCTTTTTACATCTTTCAGGCATTGGGATATACCATTGATGTATACAGAGGAAAGGTGAAAGCTACCAGGAATCTGCTTAGATATGCCTTGTTCGTATCCTTTTTTCCGCAGCTTGTGGCGGGTCCGATCGAGCGGAGTGCCAATCTTTTGCCGCAGTTTGATGAAAAACATACCTTTGATGTCGAGCGGATACGAAGAGGACTTCTACAGATACTTTGGGGACTCTTTATGAAGATCGTGATCGCCGACCGGATTGCGCAGCCTGTTAATATGATCTATGAGAATTTTACTGCTTACAGTGGCGTTGAGATCATTCTGGCTACGGTTCTGTTTGCCTTTCAGATCTATTGCGACTTTGGAGGTTATTCCAATATTGCGATCGGAAGTGCGAAGGTACTCGGGTTTCGTCTGATGGAGAATTTTGACAGTCCCTATATGGCGGCGAGCATTACTGATTTCTGGCGCAGATGGCATAAATCCCTGACCGGCTGGTTTACGGATTATCTGTATATTTCCCTTGGCGGCAACCGGAAAGGAAAGGTTCGTACTTATATAAATAATTTGTTTGTTTTTCTGATCAGCGGACTCTGGCATGGTGCTGACTGGACTTATATTGCATGGGGCGGGCTTAACGGTCTTTATCTGATCGCAGAGAAATCTACCGGCGAGCTTCGCCAAAATATCAGACAGAAGTTAAAAGTGGATGAGACGAGCTTTGGATACAGACTCTGGCAGCGACTTGTCACTTTTTTCTGGGTGGATCTTTCCTGGCTGTTTTTTCGTGCGACAGGGTTGAAGATCGCTTTTATGATGTTAAAACAGATTGTGACACAGCTGCAGCTGCATAAACTGTTTGGCTGGGTGGTCTATAATATCGGTCTGGACACGCAGACACTGCTGGCTGTATTTCTGGCACTGATCCTGTTGTTTGTGGTAGATCTTATGAAATACCGCGGACAGGATATGATCGAATTCGTACTAAAACAGGGAGCCCTGTTTCGATGGTGCGTTTATCTTGGACTTCTGGGGTTTCTACTGATCTACGGAGTTTACGGACATACTTATGCCCAGACGGAATTTATTTATTTCCAGTTTTGACGGGAAAGGTGCCTGGAGAACGGGAGTAAAGATGTCTTGTGCAGTCCGGGAGAATGAGGAGGATCTATTTGAAAGAAAAATTCTTGTTTTTCATAAAGTTAATAATAGTGACCGTTTTGGTGTCCGTGTTTGCCTTTGCGGTGGTAATGCCCCAGTACACAGGGAACTATCAGGCAAGCATGGTGGACAAGGTGGCGAGACTGCAAAGTATGGAAGGCAGAAAGATTGTGCTTTTGGGGAATTCCAATCTGGCATTTGGTATGAATTCCGGGATGGTGGAAGAGGCTTTTGGCGTGCAGACAGTCAACATGGGACTGCATGGGGGAGTAGGAAATGCGTTCAATGAATCGGTGGCCAGATTAAATGTTGAGGAAGGCGATATCTACGTGATCTTTCACGATAATTATACGGATAATGACACGATTAAAAATCCTGAGCTTGCCTGGATCACGATCGAGAATCATTTCGGAATGTGGAGACTTCTGCGCCCGAAGGATATTCTTCCCATGGCGCGGGCATTCCCCACATATCTGCACAAATGTATCGACATGTGGGCTTCACAGACCGGCAATGCCGAGGAGACAAATGCTTACAGACGCAGCGCATTTAACGAGAGGGGAGATAATTTTTATCCGCGTCCTAAGACACAGGGGGGGATTGATTTTTCAAAGGTTACAGTCAACCCGGTATCGGAGAAAGCGGCAGTACGGATCAATCAGCTGAATACTTATCTGACGAAGCGGGGAGCCCTTCTTTTAGTGGCAGGATATCCGATCGCAGAGTGTGAGACTACACCATCGCGTGAAGCATATGCAGCATTTGAGGAAGATTTAAAAGAAAAACTGGATTGTCCGGTGATTTCGGATTATAATGAGTATCGTATGGCGTCAGATTATTTTTATGACAGTTATCTTCATATGACTGATGCCGGGGTGACGCTTCGTACGAATCTGTTTATACAGGATCTGAAACAGTATCTGCAAAAACAGGAGTCAGAATAAAGCAAGAGTGAAAAAACGGACAAAATGATGCCGGAATACAGAAATGAAAACAGGAGGATTTTAAGATGGTAGTAGAGAAGTTCAGACAGATGCTTTCTAACAAGTCAGTGATCAGGGAGATCTCAGTGGCAGCAGTGGCGAGGGGAAAGGAGATCGGCTATGATAATATGTTTGATTACAGTTTGGGCAATCCTTCCGTTCCGGTACCCGACAGGTTTAATGAAGTCGTAAAACAACTGCTGGACACAATGGATCCGCTGACGCTTCATGGCTACAGTGAGAGTCACGGTATTGCAGAGGTGCGTGACAAGGTGGCGGAGTCTTTGGAGAAACGGTTCGGTCTTCCTTATAAAAGAGATAATATTTTCATGACATCCGGTGCGGCGGGAGCTATGGCTCATGCGGTGCGTGCGGTGTGCAATATCGGCAGCGAGGTGCTGACATTTGCCCCGTATTTCCCTGAATACAATCATTATATCAATGAGACGGGTGCGGTCTTAAAAGTTGTTCCGGCGGATACGACGTCTTTCCAGATCAATTTCGAAGAATTCGAGAAGATGTTAAATCCGAAGACAGAGGCGGTACTGATCAATACCCCCAATAATCCGTCCGGAATCGTCTATTCCACAGAAACGATCAAAAAAATGTCGGATATCCTTACAAAGAAAAGTGAGGAATTCGGACATGAAATCTATATTATTTCCGATGAACCGTATCGGGAGATCGTATTTACCGGAGTGGATGCACCGGTAGTATCGCAATTTTATGATAATACGATCATCTGCTATTCGTTCAGCAAATCGCTGTCCCTTCCGGGTGAGCGTATCGGCTATGTGGCAGTCAGCCCGAATTGCAAGGATGCGGAGACGATCATACACATGTGTACACAGATTTCGAGGGGAATCGGACATAACTGCCCGTCCAGCCTCATACAATTGGCAGTAGCCGAAATGCTTTATGATACAGCGGATCTGTCTGTTTATGAAACAAATATGAATCTGTTGTACGATGAACTGACGCGTCTCGGTTTTGAAGTAGTTAAACCGGGTGGAACTTTCTATATCTTCCCGAAGGCGCTCGAAGAAGATGCCAATGAATTCTGCAAGAAGGCATTAAAGTATGATCTGGCGCTTGTGCCGGGTGACAGCTTCGGATGCCCCGGATTTTTCCGGATCGCGTATTGTGTGAAAACCGACAAGGTGGAGCGTTCCCTGGAGGCGTTCCGCAAGCTTGCGAAGGAATACGGAAGACAGTAAGAGCGTTGTTTGGTGAGAAAGGTGTAAGGCAGTTATGAACGAAACCAAACAAAGGATAATCTATTATGATATTTTGAGGATCGTTGCGATTTTTGGAGTGCTGTTTAATCATACCGGGGCAAGGGGATACACATTATATCAAACCTGTGACAGCAGCTGGCTTCAGTTGCTGGAAATGACGGTTACTGTTTTTTGTAAAATGGGTGTCTATATTTTTTTCATGATATCGGGCGCTTTGCTTTTAAAGCGGGAGCAGGAGGAGACAAAAAAAGAGATCAGCCGTTTTGTAAGAATAGCGGCGGCTTTATTGCTGGGAAGCGGGGGCATTTATCTTTACAACGTATTTGCGGGAAATATTCCTTTGAACCCGGTGGACTTTCTGCTTAAAATCTATCAGGGAAATCTGGCCACTTCGTACTGGTACTTATATGCCTACCTGGAATTTTTGCTGTTACTGCCTTTTTTAAGAATACTGGCGCATAAACTTTCTGACAGGCAGTTTGTGTATTTGTTTGTACTGTATTTGGTGTTTTTTGATGTGATTTCCCTGTGCAATCTTCTGGTAGAGGGAGGATGCGCCCTGTCAATGCCGCCGGTTTTGGAAAAAGCCGTGTTTTTCCCGTTGCTGGGATATTATGCGGATTGCAGGTTTAAGGTCGGCAGAAAACATTTAAAGTATCTGACCTGTGCGGGGCTTACCGGTTTTTTGGTAAATATTGTTTTAATGTACTGGAAGCATACAGTCAGTGGGGAATGGGGCAGTGATCCGTTTCTGTTTTTTATTGAAATATGGTCGGTGACTCTGTTTCTGACAGTTAAACGTATGACTACAGATATGAAAATTTCCCCGGGCTTCTCACGGCTGATCGCAGCATTGGGAAAGAGTACGTTTGGGATCTATTTATTTGAATTTTTTCTGAAGAAAATAGTGGATCTGGTTTTCCTTAGGATCCATATTCAATGGCAAAACCGTTTAATTGACACGGTAGTATATCTTGTGATACTTTTTGCGTTCGGTGCGGGTGCGGTAACTGCACTCTCAAAATTGCCGATTCTGAAGAAAATCCTTTGATACTTTATGTTGAAGAGTGATTTTAAAAAAAGTGCACGATATAAAAGAGGAGAAAAAAATGTATCAGGCAGGACTGGTTTTGGAAGGTGGAGGCATGCGCGGTATTTATACAGCGGGTGTATTGGAATATCTGATGGAGCAGGATGTGATGTTTTCAAACTGCTACGGGGTGTCGGCGGGAGCCTGCCATTTGGTGAGCTATCTTTCCGGACAAAGGGAACGCGCTTACCGGATCAGCGTTAATTATCTGAATGACAGAAATTACTGCAGCGTGTCCAGTCTGGTCAGGACCGGAGATCTGTTTAATGTGGATATGTGCTATCACAAAATCCCGGATGAACTGGATCTTTATGATTATGATGCCTTTATGCACTACGAGGGGAATGCCTATGCAGTTGCAACAGAGCTTAAGACGGGAAAGGCTGCCTATCTTCCGCTCAGAGATCTGAAAACAGACATCGAAGCGGTGAGGGCATCAGCATCTTTGCCGCTTTTGTCGCGTCCGGTTGAGATCAATGGGAAGCTGTATCTGGATGGCGGGTGTTCGGATTCCATACCGATCATAAAGTCACTAAAAGACGGCAATAAAAAAAACGTCGTCATCATGACCAAACAGGTGGGATACCGCAGACAGCCATCTTCCCAGATCGGCGCGATCAAACTGTATTATCATAAGTATCCGGAATTTGTAAAGAGCATGATCCGCAGACATGTAACATATAATAGAACACTGGATTTTATAGAAGAGCACGAAAAGAAGGGACATCTCTTTTTGTTCCGTCCGCAGTATGATTCCGGTGTGGCCCGTATCGAAAAAGACGGAAAAAAGCTACGTGCGCTTTACGAGATGGGGTATGCGGATGCGAAAGAGCGGTTTGATGCACTGATGGAATATCTGGGATAGGTGATTTCCTGCAGACAGCGTGCTTTGCAGAGGAACTGAAAAGTAAAGTGTTTATGAGGAGTAAGAAAGAATGATTGAAATTTTAAAAGCAATTTTGTTCGGCGTCGTGGAGGGGATCACAGAGTGGCTTCCTATCAGCAGTACCGGGCATATGATACTTTTGGATGAATTTGTGAAGCTAAACGTATCAGATGAATTCTGGGAGCTGTTTTTGGTGGTGATCCAGCTGGGAGCGATCCTGGCGGTGGTGATCTTGTTCTGGAATAAGATCTGGCCCTTTAACCTGAAAGGTGAGGACGAAAGACCGGTGATCAGGATGCCGATCATCCTTTTGTGGGTTAAGATCATCTTAGCCTGTGTACCGGCGGCAATCGTAGGGGTATTGTTTGATGATCTTTTGGAAAAGTATCTTTACAATTTCCCAACGGTAGCGACAATGCTGATCATCTTCGGTGTTTTGTTTATTGTGGTCGAGAAAAAAAACAAAGGGAAAACGCCCAGGATACGTAAGGTAAAAGATATTACTTATCAGACGGCATTCATCATCGGAGTATTTCAGCTGATCGCGGCGATCTTTCCGGGAACATCGCGCTCGGGAGCGACGATCATCGGAGCACTTTTGATCGGTGTTTCCAGAACCGTGGCGGCGGAGTTTACATTTTATCTGGCCATTCCCGTAATGTTCGGGGCCAGTCTCTTAAAGCTGATAAAATATATCGTAAAAGTAGGTCTTGTTTTTACCGGGACGGAGATCGCGGTATTGATCGTAGGGGTGCTGGTAGCCTTTTTTGTATCGGTGTTTGTGATCAAATTTCTGATGGGATATATTAAGAAGAACGATTTTATCCCCTTTGGCTGGTACAGGATCATACTGGGAGCGATTCTGTTACTCTACTATTTCGGGAGTACAGCAGCAAAAGCAGGCATAAACTGAGAGACAATACCGCACAGAAAAATGTGAACAATTTATACAATAAAGCAAGTTTTCGTTATCAGGCAGAGAACAAAATCCCCAAAATGTGTTGGAAACAGCGTTTTTTCGGGTTTTTTGTTTGACAGATAGCGGAAATGGGGTTAAACTGTATCTTGATAATGTTAACCGTAATACAAAACCTTTATTTTTAACAGGGAAAAATGTAAGGATCAGAAACTGATCGGAGGGAGATTGATTATGGCAGAGACAAAGAGTGCAGCAGCGAAGGCAGTTGTAAAAGAGGCGGCAAAAACTGAGGTAAAAGAAGCAGTAAAGACAGCTGAGAAAGCAGTAGAGGCTAAGGCAGAAGAGAAAAAGCCTGCAGTTAAGAAGACAACTGCTAAGAAGACAACGACAAAGACAGCAGCAGAGAAAAAAACGGCAGAAGAGAAGAAGCCTGCGGCAAAGAAAGCTACGGCAAAGAAAGCAGAAGTAAAGACAGAAGTGAATATCCAGTTTGATGGTAAGAATTATACGACAGATGATATTCTTAAGATCGCTCAGGATGTCTGGAAATATGATCTGGGCAAAAAGGCAACAGAAATGAAAAAGGTTGAGCTTTATGTGAAGCCGGAAGAAAGCCAGGTATATTATGTTTTCAACGGTGAAGTAACCGGCTCGTTCTCAATCTAATCAATTGAAAATATGCTAACGTATGTATGAGAAATCCCTTAGGGGATTTCTTTTTTTGTTCGAAAACGGGAGATACGTTTTATGATTTTAGATTATTTAGAGTATTTTTATAAATAACGTGTTGACAATGAGATAGTCTGGTGCTATCTTATGTAAAGAAAGATGTTAGCACTCGAAGCGGACGAGTGCTAACAGACGTATCGGATAAGCGCAGACAGGAACGATAAAGAAGGTGAGAACGGTGGATCTGGACGAGAGAAAACAAAAAATACTTCACGCGATCATTCGGAATTACTTAGAGACAGGCGAACCGGTGGGAAGCAGGACGATCTCCAAAGACACAGATCTGAACTTAAGCTCTGCGACGATCCGAAATGAAATGTCTGACTTAGAGGAGCTGGGATACATCATCCAGCCGCATACATCGGCCGGGAGGATCCCTTCTGATAAGGGTTACCGCCTTTATGTAGACCATATGATGTCGGAAAAAGACAGAGAAGTGCAGGAAATGAAAGATATGCTCCTGGAGAAAGAAGACAAGATGGAGCATCTTCTGAAACAGGTGGCGAAGGTACTTGCGGTCAATACCAACTATGCTTCCATGATAACGGCTCCGAGAGTGCGGGGCAATAAAGTGAAGTTCATACAGCTTTCAAGAGTCGATGCGCATCAGCTTGTGGCGGTCGTTGTGGCGGAAGGCAATGTGATCAAGAACAATATGCTTCATATGGAAGAAACCCTGGATGATGAGACCTTGTTAAAACTGAACATGCTGCTTAATACATCTCTAAACGGTCTGAGCCTGGATGAGATCAACTTAAACATCATCACAAGGATGAAACAGCAGGCAGGCATTCACAGTGGGATCGTGGATGATGTGATCGATGCAGTGGCAGCAGCGATACAGGAAGACGATGATCTGGAGATTTATACATCCGGTACGAACAATATTTTCAAGTATCCGGAGCTTTCCGACTTTGAGAGAGCCAGCGAGATCATCAATGCCTTTGAGGAGAAAAAACTTTTAGGCGATCTGATGCCACAGGAAGAAAACGGTGAAAGCGATGGTATCCGGATCTATATCGGGGAAGAGTCACCGGTACAGTCCATGAAGGACTGCAGCGTAGTGACAGCGACTTACGAGCTTGGAGAAGGCATGAAAGGAACCATCGGCATCGTGGGACCTAAGCGTATGGATTATGAGAAAGTTGTGGACACACTCAAAAACCTGATGCGTCAGTTAGACACGATGTATCACAAACAACTGCCGGATAAATCCGACAGTTCCGGATAGAGTATAGCGTCCGGCAGGAGTCAGAGCAAGCCGGACACAGAATCATAACAGGAAACAGGAAGGAAAGAAAAAATGGCGGATATGGAGAAAGAAATGACGGCAGAACAGGAAGAGATCAAAGCGGAAACTGCTGCAGGGCAGACGGAAGAAAAAGATCCCGAAACAACTGCAGAACAGGCCGAAGCGACTGTGGATGCTGCTGAGACGGAGGCGGAACAGGCCGAAGAAGATTCACAGGATGAGGGAGCTGAGAAAAAAGAAGGTTTCTTTAAAAAGAAAGAGAAGAAAAAGGATAAAGCAAAGGAAAAGATTGAGGAACTGGAAGATAAGGTAAAACGCCAGCTTGCAGAGTTTGAAAATTTCCGCAACAGGACCGAGAAAGAAAAGGCAGCCATGTTCGATATGGGAGCTAAAAGCGTGATCGAGAAGCTGCTTCCGGTAGTGGATAACTTTGAAAGAGGTCTGGCAAGTGTTCCGGAAGAAGAAAAAGACGGGGCATTCTGCGACGGTATGAATAAGATCTACAAGCAGCTTATGACAGAATTGGATACTATCGGTGTGAAGCCGATCGAAGCCCTTGGCGCAGAGTTTGATCCGGAGCTTCACAATGCAGTGATGCAGGTGGAGAGTGAAGAGTACGAATCCGGTTTCGTGGCACAGGAATTGCAAAAAGGCTATACTTATCATGACAGTGTGGTAAGACACAGCATGGTGGCGGTCGTACAGTAGTAAAAGGTATTTATAAACAAAAATAGAAATCATAATTCCGCAAAAGCGGAGTATAGGAGGAATGAGTTATGGGAAAGATCATAGGAATCGATTTAGGAACAACAAACAGTTGCGTGGCAGTTATGGAAGGTGGTAAACCTACTGTTATCGCCAATACAGAAGGCGCAAGAACAACACCGTCTGTTGTAGCATTTACAAAGACAGGCGAAAGACTGGTGGGTGAGCCTGCAAAACGTCAGGCAGTTACCAATGCAGAGAAGACAATTTCATCCATTAAGAGAGACATGGGTACGGACAGAGGCCGCACGATCGATGATAAGAAGTACTCTCCGCAGCAGATCTCAGCTATGATCCTTCAGAAGCTGAAAGCAGATGCAGAGAACTATCTGGGTGAGAAAGTGACAGAAGCTGTTATTACAGTTCCGGCATATTTCAATGATGCACAGCGTCAGGCAACCAAGGATGCCGGCAAGATTGCAGGACTTGATGTAAAGCGTATCATCAACGAGCCTACTGCAGCTGCTTTGGCATACGGTCTTGACAATGAGAAAGAGCAGAAGATCATGGTATACGACCTGGGTGGCGGTACCTTCGACGTTTCCATTATCGAGATCGGCGACGGTGTTATCGAGGTTCTGGCAACAGCCGGTGACAACAGACTGGGTGGAGATGACTTTGACCAGAAAATCACAGACTGGATGCTGGCTGAGTTTAAGGCGGCAGAAGGCGTAGACCTTTCAAACGACAAGATGGCATTGCAGAGATTAAAAGAGGCAGCAGAGAAAGCAAAGAAAGAACTTTCTTCCGCTACGACGACGAATATCAACTTACCGTTTATCACAGCGACTGCAGAGGGACCGAAGCACTTTGACATGAATCTGACCAGAGCAAAATTCGATGAGCTGACCAGTGATCTGGTGGAAAGAACAGCAATTCCGGTACAGAATGCATTAAAAGATGCGGGAATCACTGCTTCTGAACTGAGCAAAGTATTACTGGTAGGTGGTTCTACACGTGTTCCGGCAGTACAGGATAAGGTAAAACAGCTGACAGGTCATGAGCCCAGCAAGACTTTGAACCCGGATGAGTGCGTGGCACTGGGTGCTTCCATTCAGGGTGGCAAGCTGGCAGGAGATGCCGGTGCGGGTGAGATCCTTCTTCTGGATGTTACTCCGCTTTCACTGGCGATTGAGACCATGGGCGGTGTTGCGACCAGACTGATCGAGAGAAATACAACGATCCCGACTAAGAAGAGCCAGGTATTCTCTACCGCAGCAGATAATCAGACGGCTGTAGATATCAATGTGGTACAGGGTGAGAGACAGTTTGCAAGAGACAATAAGCAGCTGGGACAGTTCAGACTGGACGGTATTGCTCCGGCTCCGAGAGGGATTCCTCAGATTGAGGTTACATTTGATATCGATGCAAACGGTATCGTAAATGTATCCGCGAAGGATCTGGGTACCGGCAAAGAGCAGCATATTACCATTACAGCCGGCTCTAATATGTCCGATGAGGATATCGATAAGGCGATCAAAGAAGCAGCCGAATATGAGGCACAGGATAAAGCGCGTAAAGAGGCGGTTGATGCCAGAAATGAAGCAGAGAGTTTTGCATTCCAGACTGAGAAAGCGTTAAAGGATGTAGGCGATAAGCTGTCCGACAGCGAAAAAGCTCCGGTAGAAGCAGATCTGGCAGACTTGAAGGCATATCTGGACAGCACGAAGGATCAGGAGCTGAAACCAGAACAGGTAACAGAGTTAAACGGTAAGAGAGAGAAACTGATGAATTCCGCACAGGCTCTGTTTACCAAAGTATACGAGCAGGCACAGGCAGCAGGCGCGGCAGGTGCAGCAGGTCCCGATATGGGCGCAGCAGGTGCGCAGAGTGCAGACACAGGAGCAACAGACGGTGATGTGGTAGACGGTGATTACAGAGAAGTCTGAGAAAAACAGACGAGATCGTTTAAAATCTAAAAAATATATGAACTGGAAAGAATGAGTAGCATTTTCGGACAAATGGTGGTAAACTGATACATGTTTGTAAATGCAGAATACGAATCTGACAGTTAGGAAAACCATAGGGACACAGCATATGTGTCCCTATCTACGCGAAGGATCATAGAAAGGTAGATTGTTATGGCAGAGCAAAAACGGGACTATTATGAAGTCTTAGGCGTGGATCGGAATGCTGATGAGGCAACGATCAAAAAAGCATACAGAACCCTGGCCAAAAAATACCACCCGGATATGCACCCAGGCGATGAGGAGTGCGAGAAAAAGTTCAAAGAAGCCAGCGAGGCTTACGCGATCTTGAGCGATCCGGAGAAAAAGAGCCAGTATGACCAGTTTGGGCATGCTGCGTTTGAAAACGGTGGCGGCGGCTATGGAGGCTTCGATTTTAGCGGTGCTGATTTCAGCGATATCTTTGGAGATATCTTTGGAGATATTTTTGGCGGCGGCGGCAGAAGGCGGAGTGCAAGTAACGGTCCCATGAAGGGAGCCAATATCCGTACAAGCGTCAGGATCACATTTAATGAGGCGGTATTTGGTACCGAGAAAGAACTGGATTTAACCTTGAAAGATCCGTGCCCGACCTGTAAAGGAAGCGGAGCAAAGCCGGGAACGAGCAAGGAGACTTGTACGAAGTGTGGTGGTAAAGGACAGGTGGTATTTACCCAGCAGTCCTTCTTCGGAACCGTACGTAATGTGCAGACTTGTCCGGACTGTCAGGGA
The DNA here is from genome assembly GCA_015056815.1 of Lachnospiraceae bacterium. Classification (GTDB taxonomy): domain Bacteria; phylum Bacillota; class Clostridia; order Lachnospirales; family Lachnospiraceae; genus SIG333. The sequence goes on from SVFN01000004.1 coordinate 33,491, forward strand.
ACCGGGCAGGTGATCAAAGAGAAATGTCCGGATTGTCAGGGAACCGGGTATGTGGCAAGCCGTAAGAAGATCAAAGTGACGATCCCGGCCGGTATTGACAACGGACAGAGCGTCCGCATCCGCGAGAAAGGTGAGCCGGGTACCAACGGCGGGCCAAGAGGAGATCTGCTCGTGGAGGTTATGGTGCAAAGGCATCCCATCTTCCAGAGACAGGATTATAATATTTATTCCACCGTACCGATCTCTTTTGCAGTGGCAGCACTGGGGGGCGAGATCATGATCGATACCGTAGACGGCAAAGTGATCTATGAAGTGAAGCCCGGGACACAGACTGACACCAGAGTGCGGTTGAAAGGAAAAGGTGTGCCAACCCTGCGCAACAGAGATGTAAGGGGTGATCATTACATCACATTGGTAGTGCAGGTGCCCGATAAACTTTCGCACAAGGCGAAGGAGCTGTTACGTGAGTTTGACAAAGAAAGTGACAATTCCTTAGAGGCGGTCAAAGAATTTACGGACAGCAAAGAGACAAAGGAAAAAAAGAAAAAGGGTTTTTTTAAATAAATAGAAAAATCATAAGAGTTCTGCGAAAAGCGGAACTCTTATTTGTGTTATATACGATTCTATGGTAGAATGGTTACTATTCGAGGTTGACATACTGTTTTAAGAAAGGAACGAAAGCTATGAAGTGGAAAAAAATATCGATCAAAACAACAGCCGAAGCGGAAGATATCATTATCTCTACGATGTATGACATTGGTCTGGAGGGAGCACAGATCGAAGACAAGGTTCCTTTGACAGCATGGGAGAAGGAGCAGATGTTCGTTGACATTCTGCCGGATGCACCCGATGATGACCATACAGCGGTCCTGAATTTTTTTGTGGAAGTTGCGGATGAGGAGACTGACACGGCTGCTTTGAAAAGCAGAACGGATTTAAAGCCCGGTGTATCGGACGGTGTAGATGCTTCTTATTTCCCGATCAGCAATCCCGGGAATGTAGATATGGACCGGCTGCTTGCAGATGTAAAAAGAGAACTGGAGGATTTAAAACAGTTCATGGATATCGGAGAAGGAACGGTTACGGTATCGGAAACGGAAGATAAGGACTGGATGAATAACTGGAAGGAATTCTTTCATCAGTTTTATATAGATGATCTCCTTGTGATCCCTTCGTGGGAGGAAGTCAAGCCGGAGGACAGGGACAAAAAGATCCTGCATATTGATCCGGGTACGGCATTCGGAACCGGAATGCATGAGACGACACAGCTATGCATCAGACAGCTACGCAAATACATTACAGAGGATACGGTTTTACTGGATGTGGGAACCGGAAGCGGGATCCTGGCGATCGTATCACTGATGTATGGCATCAAAGAAGCTGTGGGGACGGATCTGGATCCCTGCGCGGTGGACGCGGTGGCTGAAAACTGCGCGGCGAACGGAGTCGATCCGGAAAAGTTTGAACTTATGATCGGTAATATCATTGATAACAAGGAAATCGGGGATAAGGCCGGTTACGAGAAGTACGACATTGTAGTGGCGAATATTCTTGCGGAAGTGCTTCTGCCACTGACTCCGGTGGTGTTAAATCATCTGAAGAAAGGCGGCATCTACATCACTTCCGGAATCCTTGCGACCAAGGAACAACTGGTGGTGGACGCTGTAAAGGCTGCCGGAATGGAACTTTTGGAAGTGACAAGACAGGGTGAATGGGTCAGCGTGACGGCCAGAAAGTGATCCGGGACTATAGGAGAGAAAGTATGTATCAGTTTTTTGTAGAGCCCTCCCGGATCACACAGAATCGTGTGATCATTACGGGAAGTGATGTGAATCATATCAGAAATGTATTGCGGATGAAGATTGGAGAGGAACTGGCAGTAAGCAACGGGATTGACGGAAAAGAGTACCGCTGTGCGATACTGGAGTTTGAGAAGGAAGCCGTGGTCTGCGAGCTTCGCTTTATCAAAGAAGAAGGTCTGGAGCTGCCAAGCAAAGTCTACCTGTTTCAAGGACTTCCCAAAGCGGACAAGATGGAGCTGATCATTCAGAAAGCGGTGGAGCTTGGCGCGTATGAGATCGTTCCCATGGCGACAAAACGGGCAGTGGTAAAGCTGGATGCGAAAAAGGCAAAAACCAAACAGACACGCTGGCAGGGAATTGCGGAAGCGGCTGCCAAGCAGAGTAAGCGGGGGATCATTCCGCAGATTCATGAGGTACTCTCTTTTAAGGAAGCATTAGACTATGCCGGCAAGATGACGGTTAAGATGATCCCTTATGAGCTGGCTGAGGGAATAGATGCTACCAAAGCGCTGATGGAACAGATCGGACGGGAAAAACCGGAATCGATCGCGATTTTTATCGGACCGGAGGGAGGCTTTGACGAAGAAGAGATCCGTCAGGCCGGAGAACTTGGGATATGCCCCATTACACTGGGCAAAAGGATCCTGCGCACGGAGACGGCCGGATTTACTGCTTTGGCTTTTATCATGTATCAGTTGGAAGAATAATACGAAGAAATGATGAAATGGAACGAAGAAACGGATTTTGGCATACATTAAGATACATAAGTGTTTTCAATACAACGGAACAGAAAAGAGGAAATGAGCGATGGAAGTATATTTAGATAATTCGGCTACTACCTGTACGTTTACGGAAGCGGCAGATCTGATGCATGAAGTGATGTGCAAAGAGTATGGGAATCCGTCCAGTATGCATATGAAAGGCGTGGAGGCAGAGCGTTATGTGAGTGATGCCAGAAAAACACTTGCCGGGATCTTGAAAGTCAATGAGAAAGAGATCTTTTTTACATCAGGCGGAACAGAATCGGACAACTGGGCGCTGATCGGTACGGCCATGGCGAATAACAGAGCCGGAAAGCATATCATTACAACGAAGGTGGAGCATCCTGCGATCTTGCGCACAACAGAATATTTGCAGAGCCTGGGATTTGAGATCACATACCTGCCGGTGGATGAAAAAGGCTTTGTAAGGATAGAAGATCTGGAACGGGCGCTTCGCCGGGATACCATTTTAGTCTCCATGATGTATGTAAACAATGAGGTGGGGGCGAAAATGCCCGTGGAGGAAGCAGGGGCTGTCATCAAACGTTTTAATCCGTCCATTGTATTTCATGTGGATGCGGTGCAGGGATTCGGAAAGTTTGCGATCCATCCCAAAAAATGCGGGATCGATCTGCTTTCTGTCAGTGGACATAAGATACATGGTCCGAAAGGGATCGGATTTTTATATATCAATGAAAAGGTAAAGATCAAACCCATTCATTATGGCGGAGGACAACAGAAAGGCATGCGCTCCGGCACAGAGAATGTTCCGGGCATCGCAGGACTTGCAAAGGCAAGTGAACTGATCTATCAAAGCCTTTCAGAGGATACTGACAGATTATACAGCCTGCGGGAGATGCTTGTGAGAGAATTACAGACAATCCCGGATGTCATGATCAACGGTCCGAAAGGGCGAGAGGGGGCACCGCACATTGTCAGTGCCTCTTTTATGGGAATACGAAGCGAGGTACTTTTGCATGCTTTGGAGGATAAAGGCGTCTATGTTTCGGCAGGAAGTGCCTGTGCGGCGAAGAAACACAGCACCAGCGAGACGCTCAAAGCAATGCACATTCCGATGGAACAGATGGATTCGACTTTAAGATTTAGCTTTTCCATCTTTACAACTACCGGGGAAATAGAGTACACTATGAAATGTTTAAGAGAAATCGTCCCGATGTTACGCAGATATACCAGACGTTAATACAGGGAGAACGTGATACAGAACAGGAGAAAAACATGTTTCAGTCATTTTTGATCAAATACGCCGAGATCGGCGTAAAGGGAAAGAACCGGTATCTGTTTGAGGATGCACTGGTAGAACAGATCCGGTTTGCTTTGAAAAAAGTAGACGGAACTTTTGACGTACATAAGACCTCCGGAAGGATTTATGTGGATGCCAAAACAGAATTTGACTTTGATGATGTGGTCGCAGCACTGCAAAAGGTATTTGGAATTTCCGGCATCTGTCCGGTGGTCTTTGTAGAGGATAAAGGCTTTGAGCAGCTTGGCAAAGATGTGATCGACTATATCGACCGGACTTATCCGGATAAGAATATTACATTTAAGGTACAGGCAAGGCGTGCGCGCAAAAATTATCCGCTGGATTCTACCGAGATCAACAGGGAGCTGGGAGCAGTGCTTTTAGAGGCATTCCCGGAGCTGAAGGTAGATGTGCATACACCGCAGGTATTGCTGAATGTCGAGATCAGAGAGAAGATTTATATTTATTCCCGGATCATACCGGGACCCGGCGGAATGCCGATCGGCACAAGCGGCAAAGCGATGCTTCTGCTGTCCGGTGGTATCGATTCACCGGTGGCCGGTTATATGATCAGCAAACGGGGGGTGAAGCTGGAGGCTGTTTATTTTCACGCTCCGCCATACACCAGCGAGAGAGCCAAGCAGAAGGTTGTGGATCTGGCACACTACGTGGCTGCCTATGCCGGCCCGATGCGCCTGCATGTGGTCAACTTTACGGATATCCAGTTATACATTTATGAAAAGTGTCCGCATGATGAGCTTACCATTATCATGCGACGTTATATGATGCGTATTGCGGAGGCAATCGCTAACGAGACAGACTGTCAGGGACTTGTGACAGGGGAGAGTATCGGACAGGTTGCAAGCCAGACAATGCAGTCTTTGGCCTGCACCAACGACGTCTGCACTATGCCGGTCTATCGGCCGCTCATCGCATTTGACAAGCAGGATATCGTAGACATTTCCGAAAAGATCGACACCTATGAGACATCGATCCAGCCCTACGAGGACTGCTGTACGATCTTTGTGGCCAAACACCCTGTGACCAAGCCGAATGTCAATGTGATCCGGATCCATGAGCAGAATTTGGAGGAAAAAATCGATGACATGGTAAAGGAAGCCCTGGAGTCACGTGAGATCATAGAAGTAGAATAAAAGCATATCCGTTCGGATAAGAATTTTGCATAAGGAGAACAAAGATGACAAGAGAGATACCCTATAAGATTTACCTGGAAGAAGATGAAATCCCGCGCCGGTGGTACAATGTGCGCGCAGACATGAAAAATAAACCGGCTCCCCTTTTAAATCCGGCAACACATGAGCCGATGAAGGCAGAGGAACTGGAAGCGGTATTTTGTTCGGAACTGGTAAAACAGGAATTGGATGATCGCAATCCTTATTTTGATATACCGGAACAGATCGTTGACTTTTATAAGATGTATCGCCCGTCGCCGTTGGTACGCGCGTATTGTCTGGAGAAAGAGCTGGATACGCCGGCGCATATCTATTACAAATTTGAAGGAAATAATACCTCGGGAAGCCATAAACTGAATTCTGCCATTGCCCAGGCTTACTATGCCAAACAGCAGGGGCTGAAAGGTGTGACGACAGAGACCGGGGCAGGACAGTGGGGGACAGCACTTTCCATGGCCTGTGCTTATTTCGGTTTGGATTGTCAGGTTTATATGGTAAAGGTATCCTATGAACAGAAACCGTTCAGACGTGAGGTCATGCGTACCTATGGAGCAAAGGTGACACCGTCACCGTCCATGGAAACCAATGTGGGACGCAAGATCAACGCAGAATTTCCGGGGACTACGGGAAGTCTCGGCTGCGCGATCTCCGAAGCTGTGGAAGCAGCTGCTTCACAGGAGGGTTACCGTTATGTGCTCGGGAGCGTGCTGTCTCAGGTACTGATCCATCAGACTGTGATCGGCCTTGAGACGAAACGGGCGCTTGATAAATATGACATTGTTCCGGATATCATTATCGGATGTGCGGGAGGCGGTTCGAATCTGGGGGGGTTGATCTCACCATTTGCCGGAGAGATAGTGCGCGGAGAGAATAATTACCGGATTATCGCGGTAGAGCCCGCAAGCTGCCCGTCCTTAACTCGCGGAAAATATGTTTATGATTTCTGCGATACCGGAAAAGTGTGCCCGCTCGCGAAGATGTATACGTTGGGAAGCGGCTATATTCCGGCGCCGAATCATGCAGGAGGGTTACGCTATCATGGCATGAGCTCCATTGTCTCACAGCTCTATGATGACGGCATCCTTGAGGCGACAAGCGTGAAACAGACAGATGTATTTGCAGCTGCACAGCGTTTTGCCAAGGTGGAGGGAATCCTGCCGGCACCTGAGAGTTCCCATGCGATCAAAGTCGCTATCGATGAGGCGCTGAAGTGCAAAGAGACAGGCGAAGCGAAGAATATCGTATTCGGATTGACGGGAACCGGATATTTTGATATGGTTGCTTATCAGAAGTTTAATGACGGGGTGATGGATGACTATTGTCCGACAGACGAAGAGATCGCAAGGTCTTTGGCCGGCTGTCCGGTGATCAGCTGAAAGGAGCGGGCTTTTACAGCTAAAAAAGAGCAAGGATAATATCCTTGCTCTTGCTACCTTTTCGTAATCACAGATCAAATAACTGATTAGATCATGTAAGGCTTTAAAACTTCTAATACGTCCTCAGCATTGTTCTCAGCGTGGATGTTTAAGTCGATCGGCTTTGAAAGATCCAAGCTGAAGATACCCATGATGGACTTAGCGTCAATCACATATCTGCCTGATACTAAATCAAAATCATAATCAAATTTGGTAATGTCATTAACGAAAGATTTCACTTTGTCGATAGAATTTAAAGAAATCTGTACTGTTTTCATATATTTATCCTCCTTTTTCTTTCTTAGTCCCTATACTAATCGTTGGCGGAGGAAAAGTCAATATGAAAATCTGTAAAAATAAAAATGGAGAAAACAATGAAAAATGTGGCACTACATAACCTGGGATGCAAGGTAAATTCTTATGAAATAGAGGTAATGCAACAAAAGCTTCAGGAAAAAGGATATAAAATTGTGCCTTTTGATGAGAAAGCTGACATTTATATCATAAATACCTGTACTGTGACCAATATTGCGGACAGAAAGAGCAGACAGATGCTTCACCGCGCCAAAAAGCAAAATCCGGATGCAGTGGTGGTAGCGGTAGGATGTTATGTCCAGACCGGAAAAGAACAGGTGGAAAAAGATGAATGTATAGATCTGGCGATCGGGAATCATAAAAAGAGTGAACTGGTCACACTCCTGGAAGAATTTTTGCAGCGCAGACAGGAAGAGAAAAACGATAAGACATTGGAAGGTGCAACGATCATGGATCTGAGCGGGCCAAAAGCATACGAGGAGATGACACTGTCACAGACTGCAGAGCATACCAGAGCCTACATCAAGATACAGGACGGCTGTAATCAGTTCTGCTCCTATTGTATCATTCCGTTTGCCAGGGGGAGGGTCTGCTCCAGAACGACAGAGGAAATCCTGACTGAGATCGGGGGACTTTGCGAAAAAGGCTACCGGGAATTTGTGCTTACAGGCATTCATATCAGTTCTTACGGAACGGATCTGAAAGGGGAGAATTATAATACCAGTGAAATGCGCGGAGACGGGCTTTTGGAGTTGATCAAAAAGATCTGCACTTTAACAGAAGTAAAAAGGCTGCGCTTAGGATCTTTAGAGCCAAGCAGCGTGACCGAAAGATTTGCAAGCGAACTAAGCAGCCTGCCGCAGGTGTGTCCGCATTTTCACCTATCTCTGCAAAGCGGCTGTGATGAGACTTTAAAACGCATGAACCGCCGTTATACGACGGAAGAATTTGAACAAAGCGTACGCCTGCTCAGGCAGTATTTTGTGAATCCCGCGATCACGACGGATGTCATTACGGGTTTCCCGGGAGAAACAAAGGAGGAGTTTGCAAAGACACAGGCTTTTCTGGAAAAGATCCGTTTCTTTGAAATGCATGTTTTTCCGTATTCAAGAAGGGAAGGAACAGTGGCGGCTTCCATGAAGGGACAACTGACGGAAGCAGTAAAAAAAGAAAGAAGCCGTGCCCTGATCGAAATGGAAAGCAGACAATCGCTGCAATACAGACAGCAGTTTTTGGGGCACAAAGAAGAGATCCTGCTGGAAGAGGAGAAGATCATAGATGGAAAATGCTATATGATCGGACATACGGCGCGCTATGTCAAGGCGGCAGTGGAGCAGCGCGAAGACGGAAGATACCACTCCAATCAGTTTGTGACGGGCATTGTCAGGGGGATGCTGGGAACGGAAGTTTTGGTAATAGACGGTTAAATTTCCCTCTAAGGTTGAATTTTTTGGAAAAATAGGTTACAATAATCATTAATTATGTGCGTAATGCTCAAAGGGAGTGATCAGATGCAGGATTTAACGAATACTCAGTATGTAAAAATAGATGTTGAGCCCGAGACAGGTGCGAAGATCGTTCTGTCGGCTGTCTATGAAGCACTTACGGAGAAAGGATACAATCCGGTCAATCAGATTGTGGGATACATTATGTCCGGAGATCCTACCTACATTACCAGCCATAAGAATGCCCGTAGCTTAATCATGAAAGTAGAGCGGGACGAGCTGGTGGAAGAAATGCTCAGAGAGTATATTAAGAACAGTCATTGGGAAGAAAAAAAGGACTGATTTAAGATGAGGATAATGGGATTGGATTTTGGATCTAAGACGGTCGGTGTGGCAGTGAGCGATGAACTTTTACTGACGGCACAGGGCGTTGAGATCGTGCGCCGTAAATCTGAGGACAAACTGCGCCAGACCTGTGCCAGGATCGAAGAACTGATCGAGGAATATCAGGTGGAGAAGCTGGTATTGGGGCTTCCGAAGATGATGAACAATACAGAAGGGGAGCGTGTTGAGAAAACAAAGGCTTTCCGGGAAATGCTCAGTCGCAGGACAGGGCTTGAGGTTGTGCTCTGGGATGAACGGCTTACTACAGTGTCAGCCGATCGCATCATGATGGAGGCAGGGATCCGCAGAGAACACCGCAAGGATTATGTGGATAAGATTGCGGCTGTTTTTATTTTGCAAGGGTACCTGGACTATCTGGCGAACCGGAAGGCATCAGAAGAATAGGATCCAAAAGGAGAAAACATGGAAAAAATCTGTTTTACGCCGGAAAAGGGAGAACAGCCGGTAGAATTTTTTGTTTTGGAACAGACGAGGATCGCAGGAAAGAGTTATCTTCTTGTGACAGATAAAGAAGAAGGAGATGCGCAGGCACTCATTTTAAGGGATATGTCTGAGGAAGAAAATCCGGACAGCGTATATGAGATCGTATCAGATGATCAGGAGTTGGAAGCTGTATCGGGGGTATTTGCAGATATGCTGGATGATATTGATTTTGTAGAAGAATAAATGGCAGAAAAGATCTTATAATGCAGATGCAGTTTTGTTTTATGGGACTGTGCGGGTAACGGACGGCAGAGTTTGAGACGGGGAAACTGGCTGTGCCTTTCGTGTACCATACGGAGTGCGGATTCATAAACTGCATTATATGACTTTGGTCTGCTGTTGGATAATGGAGGAATTAGATAGGATATGAAACAACAGAATAGTAATGGTTCCAGACTGAAGATCATACCACTTGGAGGTCTGGAGCAGATTGGCATGAACATTACCGCCTTTGAGTATGAAGATACGATCGTAGTGGTGGATTGCGGCCTTTCTTTCCCTGAGGACGATATGCTGGGAATCGATCTGGTGATCCCGGACGTGACATATCTGAAGGACAATGCGGAAAAGGTGAAAGGATTTATCATTACCCATGGACATGAGGATCATATCGGGGCGCTGCCTTATGTACTGAAAGAACTTCCGGTACCGATCTATGCGACGAAGCTGACTATGGGGATCATTGACCGCAAACTGGAAGAGCATGGTCTGGAGCATCTGGTAAAACATAAGATCGTGAAGTTTGGCCAGCATATCAATCTGGGCCAGCTTAGGATTGAGTTTATCAAGACAAACCACAGTATTGTGGATGCGGCTGCACTGGCGATCTATTCTCCGGCGGGTATAGTAGTTCATACCGGAGATTTTAAAGTGGATTATACGCCTGTTTATGGCGATGCCATTGATTTACAGCGCTTTGGCGAGATCGGCAAGAAAGGCGTACTCGCACTGATGTGTGACAGTACCAATGCGGAGAGACCGGGATTCACGCAGTCGGAGACGACGGTGGGAAGAACTTTCGATAATATCTTTTCGGAGAATACGACGACGCGACTGATCATAGCGACTTTTGCGTCCAATGTAGACCGCGTACAGCAGATCATCAATTCCGCCAATAAATATGGCAGAAAAGTTGTGGTGGAGGGGAGGAGCATGGTCAATATCATTGACACAGCTTCCAGCCTGGGTTATCTGGATGTGCCGGAGAATACACTGATCGATATCGAGAGGCTCAAAGATTTTCCGGAGGAGCGTACCGTTATCATTACAACGGGAAGCCAGGGTGAGAGTATGGCTGCGCTTTCCCGCATGGCCAGCGGCCAACACCGGAAGGTCAGCATTGGACCGAGTGATACGGTGATCTTTTCGTCCAATCCGATTCCGGGTAATGAAAAAGCCGTCTCCAAGGTGATCAATGAACTGTATGCGAAGGGAGCGAATGTGATCTTTCAGGATGTGCATGTTTCCGGGCATGCGTGCCGCGAGGAGATTAAGCTGATCTATACACTGGTGCAGCCGAAATATATCGTGCCGGTTCATGGGGAATACCGCCATCTGAAAGCACAGGCGGGACTTGCGAAAGAACTGGGATATGAGTCGGATCATATCTTTATTCTCAGAAGCGGTGAAGTATTGGAGCTGGATGAGAAAAAGGCCGAGATTACAGGAAAAGTTCCGGCCGGATCGATCTTCGTAGACGGTCTGGGTGTCGGCGATGTGGGAAACATTGTCATGCGTGACAGACAGCATCTGGCAGAGGACGGTATCCTGATTGTCGTTCTGGCATTGGATGCATATAATAATATTGTGGTTTCCGGACCGGACATTGTCACCAGAGGGTTTGTCTATGTGAGAGAATCGGACGCTCTGATCGAGGAGGCAAAAGAGGTCGTTATGGAAGAAATGGACTACTGCATGGAGAAGCATATCTCAGACTGGGGGAAGATCAAGACACGGATCAAGGATTCCCTGGGAGACCTGCTTTGGAAGCGCACGCGAAGGAGACCGATGATCCTGCCGATCATCATGGAAGTATAGGATATCCGGCGGGAGATCTGACTGCGGGGGATAGGCAGAATATTACTTGTGGACGGAGGCAGACTTATGAATGATATTACAGTACAGATGCAGGGATTTATCGAGTCTGTAAAGGCGACGGAGATCTATCAGGAATATGAGAGACAAAAAATGAAGCTTCGGGGCTATCCGGATCTGAAAGCGCGGATCGACCAGTTCAGACAGTACAACTATGAGATCCAGAACAATACGGCGGAGGATCAGCTTTTTGACCGGATGGACGCCTTTCAGAAGGAGTACGAAAGTTTTCGTGAGATCCCGATGGTACATGATTTTCTGGCGGCAGAGCTTGCCTACTGCCGCATGATACAGCAGATCAATGATGTGATCTATCAGGAGTTTATGTCAGATTTTGAGTGACAAGAAAGTGGTAAGCGAAAGAAGGAACACCAATGGAGTTTAAACAGGTAATCGGTGCGATCTTAAGTGCGATTATTCGGATTACGATCGTGATCGCCGTGATCTATTTTGTATATCAGGTCGGTATCCGTTCTTATAATTTCGGATACCGGGTATTCGCGGATGTGGCAGTGGAGATCTCGCCGGGCCGGGATAAGACCGTATCGGTGAAAAAAGGCAAAAGTGTCATGGAAACCGGCAAAATGCTTGTGGACGCAGGATTGATCGCAGACGAAAAAGTCTTTTTTGTACAGGAATTATTATCAGAATATCATGGGAAGATCAAACCGGGAGTCTATGTTTTGAACACTTCCATGACAGGGACGGAAATGCTGGCGGTTATGAGCGATGAGGCAGATGAGGAGGAAGAAGAGACCGAAGCTGCTGATGATAAAAAGGTAGTCGTTCAGGATAATGCCGGAGAAGATGCATCACCGGCAGAGGGTGAAGACGCAGGCAATACAGCAGAGGGCGAAGAAGACTCCGCACAGACACAGGAGAGCGCCCAATGACCATAAACCAAAAAGAGTGAAAACGGGGAAGATACTGTGATCGTAAATGAAAGATTTGTAGGTTATATCAATTCTCTGGAGCGGGGAAATCCGGCTTACCTGGATGAGCTGGAGCAGTATGCGCTTGCAGAAAATGTGCCGATCATCCGAAAGGAAATGCAGAGCTTTCTCAAGACACTGATCGTGATGAACAAACCGATGCAGCTTCTTGAAGTAGGGACTGCCATCGGTTTTTCTGCGCTTCTGATGAGTGAATATATGCCAAAGGGAGCTCATATCACGACCATTGAAAAGTATGAAAAGCGTATTCCCATTGCCAGGGAAAATTTTCAAAAATACGGGAAAGAAGAATGTATTACCCTGCTGGAGGGGGATGCGATGGAGATCCTTCAGACACTGGAGGGGCGTTTTGATTTTATTTTCATGGATGCGGCAAAGGGACAATACATCCATTTCCTGCCGCAGGTGTTAAGGCTGTTAAAAGAAGGCGGAGTGCTGGTGTCGGATAATGTATTGCAGGATGGAGATATCATCGAGTCCAAATATGCTATCACGAGGCGCAACCGCACGATCCACACCAGGATGAGGGACTATCTGTATACGCTCAAAAACCATGAGCAACTGGAAACCGCGATCCTGCCGCTTGGAGATGGTGTGGCATTGTCAGTTAAGAAATAACAGTTCCGAAAGTCTGAAAACAATGTGCTACGAAGAAGCAATGGAATGAAAGCAGAGGAGAAGATCATGCGAAAACCTGAATTACTGATTCCGGCGAGCAGCCTGGAAGTGTTGAAAATCGCTGTAATGTTTGGCGCGGATGCCGTATATATCGGGGGAGAGGCTTTCAGCCTGCGGGCAAAGGCGAAAAATTTTTCGAAAGAGGACATGCGGGAAGGCATCGCATTCGCCCATGCCCATAATGTAAGAGTGCATGTGACAGCCAACATCCTTGCCCACAACTACGATCTGGAGGAAGCAGCAAAGTATTTCAAAGAGCTTGCGAAACTACAGCCGGATGCGATCATCGTGGCAGATCCCGGCATGATCCTGTTAGCAAAAGAAAACTGTCCGGAAATAGAATTGCATCTGAGCACGCAGGCGAATAATACCAATTACATGACCTACCGCTTCTGGTATGATCAGGGAATCCGGCGTGTGGTCAGTGCCAGAGAGCTTTCTTTAAAGGAAATCAAAGAGATCAGGGAACACATTCCGCAGGATATGGAGATCGAGAGCTTCATTCATGGTGCCATGTGCATTTCCTATTCCGGAAGATGCCTTTTAAGCCACTATTTTACGGGAAGAGATGCGAACAGGGGAGCCTGTACACATCCCTGCCGCTGGAAATATGCCGTTGTGGAGGAACAAAGACCCGGCGAATATCTTCCGGTTTATGAGAATGACCGGGGTACGTATATCTTTAATTCCAAAGATCTGTGTATGATCGAACATATTCCGGAAATGATCGATGCCGGGATTGACAGCTTCAAGATCGAAGGACGCATGAAGACCGCGCTGTATGTGGCGACAGTGGCACGTACCTATCGTAAGGCGATCGATGCCTTACTGGAGTCGAAAGAGGCTTACGAGGAAAAACTGCCCTGGTGCAGAGAAGAGATTTCCAAATGCACATACAGACAATTCACTACAGGGTTTTACTTTGGCAAGACAAACGAGCATACCCAGATTTATGACAGCAATACTTATGTAAACGAATATATATATCTGGGAATCGTGGAGGAAAGCAGGGAAGCAGAAACAAACGGCAGCGAAGTTTACATAACGCAACGAAACAAATTCAGTGTCGGAGAAACGATCGAAATCATGAAGCCGGACGGCAGCAATGTGGAGACAAAAGTGCTTGCGATCACGGATGAAAAAGGTGAGGGAATGGAAAGCTGTCCCCACCCGCAACAGAAACTGTGGATCACTTTGTCGGAGAAAGCACAGGTGTTTGACTTGCTGCGAAAAAAGGCTTAATGCGGAAATGTTAGCAATATGACATAAGGACAGAAAGATGCAAGGGTTTTTGGGATTCAAAGACCTTGCTTTTTTCGTGGAAAACAGTTGCAGTATGAAGAATTTTTGTGTAGTATATAAAAATGGGTTTTAAGATTAAAATTGCGAAAGGAAAGAACCATGAGTGAAGTAGCAAATGTTGAGAAGATTTTTGGTGAAAATGTGTTCAGCCTCGGCGTGATGCGGGAGCGCCTGCCGAAGAATGTCTACAAGGAAGTGATCCGCGTGATCGAACATGGCGGTGAGATTTCCATGGCGACTGCAAACGTAGTGGCGAAAGAGATGAAGGACTGGGCGACGGAAAAAGGTGCCACACATTTTACGCACTGGTTTCAGCCTCTTACGGGCATCACAGCAGAGAAACATGACTCCTTTGTGACGAATCCGGATGAGATGGGTAAGATGATCATGGAGTTTTCGGGAAAAGAGCTGATCAAGGGAGAACCGGATGCTTCATCCTTCCCTTCCGGTGGACTCCGGGCGACCTTTGAGGCGCGCGGTTATACAACCTGGGATATTACGTCTCCGGCATTTTTGAAGGAAGCTTCCACAGGACTGATCCTCTGTATCCCGACCGCATTCTGCTCTTATACGGGGGAAGCACTGGATAAAAAGACACCTCTTCTCCGTTCCATGGAGGCGCTTTCCGAGCAGGCGATGAGGATCGTACGCCTTTTCGGAGATACACAGGCCAAAAAGGTCATGCCGTCGGTGGGAGCAGAGCAGGAATACTTTCTCGTGGATGCAGATAATTATAAGAAAAGAAAAGACCTGATCTTTGCAGGCCGTACGCTGTTTGGCGCTCCTGCACCCAAAGGGCAGGAGATGGGAGATCATTATTTCGGCGTGATACGTGAGCGCGTCGGCGGCTTTATGAAAGAGCTGAATGAAGAACTCTGGAAAGTTGGAATCACAGCGAAGACACAGCATAATGAGGTGGCGCCGGCGCAGCATGAGCTGGCACCGATCTACGATACGGCCAATATCGCAGTGGATCATAATCAGCTGGTGATGGAGACCATGAAAAGGGTGGCAGCAAACCGGGATATGCGTTGTCTCTTACACGAGAAACCTTATGCGGGAGTGAATGGCTCCGGCAAGCATAATAACTGGTCTATCACGACAGATACAGGGGTAAATCTGCTCGATCCCGGTGAGACACCGAATCAGAATATCCAGTTTTTGTTAGTGCTGGCATGTGTTATGAAAGCAGTCGATGAGCATGCGGATCTTTTGCGGCAGTCTGCTTCCGATGTGGGAAATGACCACAGACTTGGTGCGGATGAGGCACCGCCGGCGATCATTTCCATGTTTCTGGGAGAACAGCTGGAGGATGTGGTGTCCCAGCTTGTTGAGACCGGAGAGGCGAGAAGAGTGAAAAAGGGCGGAAAGCTTCTGACAGGAGTATCCACCCTTCCGGATTTCCAAAAGGATGCGACAGACCGTAACCGTACCTCACCGTTTGCATTTACCGGCAACAAATTTGAGTTCCGTATGGTTGGTTCTTCCGATTCGATTGCGGATGCCAATACGACATTGAATGCCATCGTGGCGGAAGCATTCTGCGAGGCTGCGGATCGTCTGGAGAAGGCAGAGGATTTCGATCTGGCGGTACATGATCTGATCAAAGAGTATATGGCAGAACATGAGCGTATTATTTTTAACGGCAACGGATATTCCGAGGAATGGATAAAAGAGGCTGAAGAAAGAGGGCTTCCCAACATTAAGACGATGATCGAGGCGGCATCTGCCCTGACGACAAAGAACTCGGTGGCATTGTTTGAGAAATTCGGCATCTACACGGAGATAGAACTGAAATCACGTGAGGAGGTCGTCTATGAGACTTATGCCAAGACGATCAACATTGAGGCACTTACCATGATCGATATGGCAAGCAAGGAAATCATCCCGGCGGGCGTGAAATATGCCAGAATCCTTGCGGATACGGTGAATGCTTCCAAGACCGCAGGGGTGGAGCCTGTGGCAGAGCTTGAGACACTAAAAGAGGTTTCCGATAAGCTGGCGAAGATGAAAAAGGCATTAAAAGAGCTGATCACCGAAGAACAGAAGGCGGATCAGATCAAAGATACCAGAGAACAGGCTTTCTATTATAAAGATCATGTGATCGACGTGATGAAGGAGTTACGCACTCCTGCCGATGAATTGGAAATGCTGGTGGACAAAGAAATGTGGCCGTTCCCGACCTATGGAGAATTGATGTTCGAAGTATAAGGAAACCGGATCAATGAATCCCTCTCTCTGCGCTGTCTGCACTAATGCAGAGAGGGGAATTTACGCTATCCCGGGAGATTGAAAAAAATTTTTTAAAAAAATTTAAAAAAGTACTTGCATTTTTTTAGAACCTGTTATATACTAGCTTTTGTTGATGGGCTATCGCCAAACGGTAAGGCAACGGACTCTGACTCCGTCATTTCAAGGTTCGAATCCTTGTAGCCCAGCGAAAAGGTCTTGATGAAGAAATTCATCGAGACCTTTCTTTTTTTGCAAAATGAACCCTGGGGACGGAGTTATAGGATCATAATGTCCTCCGAGGAATGGGCTTGATCGGTTCGCTGATATCTCTCGGGAGTAGCCTCTTTGAAGTGGCGTTTTTCCTGTTTATGAGTCCGGCTTTCGCAGAACCGGCATCCTTCCAATAAAAAGAAGGCCTTCAGAAAGAGAGCCCGGTTGAAAAAAGTACCAAAAATGAGCCGTTTTTTTCTACTTATTTAACAATCGCCCCTTGTTGACCTCGATATTAGAGAATGATAAAATATTTTAGAAACGCCAAAAACATTTAGTGTATTCTAAACTAAGAAGGAGGAAACAATGAAGGGAAAACAATTAATCAGGTCGGGGTTGGCGGTAGTTTTGGCAGCAGCCATGACTTTTACCTCTATCCCTGTGGCGGCGGTCGAGAGCAGAACTCCGACTGTTGCAAATGAAAAAGGCAGTGAAAGCGTCAAAAACACTGCGATTGCTTATTATGACTTTGACGGCTATACGCTGGACGGCGACAATGTAAAAGATGGCGAAGACATCGTCATGTTTTTGGATGGCGATGGTACGAAGCCGACACTTACAGAGGATCCGGCAAGGGGGACGGTATTGTCTCTTACGAAGCAGAAATATCCGGGAGCGTGGGCAAAATTTGCAAGCAGTCCGTTTGCGAGTGTGGAAGATCTCGATAACGGTCTGACAATCAATTTCTGGACAAAAGCAGATGGAGCACCGGGCGGTGCGGCGAATCTGCTGGATTTTGAAGTGGCTCCGGCGGATACAGGAAGGGCTGGAACGTTTGCAATCAATCAGGGAATGATTTATTGGAATACGACAGATCAGGATAGTGTATATACGGATTTTAATATCGGTGATGTGAAATTCTCAGACACCGGCTGGAAAATGGTATCGATCGTATTGACCAAAACAGGTCTTACCGTCTACAGTAACGGACAGGCGATCAGTCATACTGTTGCGGGCGGTACCGAAGATTATGAGACCATGATGCAGGAACTGGTTGGAAGCTCCGAAAAGGAAGGCTTTTACGGCAGAGGCAGAGTGGAGACGCGTTTGGGCGCCAGCGGTGCGACTTACTGGGACTGCGCAGGTGCGTATATGGATGATGTTTCTTTCTATGGAAAGGCATTATCGGCAGAGCAGATCGCGGCACTTTACACAGAGACCGGCGTCGCAGTAAAGATAACAGATGTAACAGTCTCAGGAAAGACACAGGTACAGGTTGGCAAGACGATCAAGCTTACGGCAAATGTTCTTCCGGCAGACGCGACAGAGGATAAGACCGTTACCTGGGTATCCTCCGACGACACCATCCTGACGGTAGATGAAGAGGGAAATGTCAGGGGTATCAAGGAAGGCGCTGCTAAGGTTACAGCAAAAGCGGCAAATGTGGAATCCGCTGAGTTCGCGGTGACGGTGATCCCGTTTTCCGATCAGAAGGTCAGTGAACTGGCAATCGCCGCTTACGACTTTGAGGGCTATAAAGCAGAGGAAAACAGCCTAAAGAAGGGCGATACTTCCATCGAGCTTAAAACAATGGGAAACGGTGTGAAGCCGGCGTTAAAAGAAGACGAGGTCAGAGGACAGGTCCTTTCCCTGACAAAGAATGATTACAGTAACAGCGGATATGCACTTCTGGCAAATCCGTTTGAGGGAAAAGATGCAAAAGACGGCTTTACGGTAAACTTCTGGACCAAAGCGACCGGCGATATCGCTGGCGGAAACTGTATCATTGACTTTGACCTGGGGGGCGGTGAGGCAGATGCCGCTGACAGAAATGCTGCTTCGGGCAGCTTTGCGATCAATCAGGGAATGGTATACTGGAATACCACCAATCAGAATGGCAATTATACGGACTTTAATGTTGGGGATATCGGCTTTGGGGCATCAGAAGGCTGGAAAATGGTAACAATCTGCGTAACCCAAAATGATATCACATTCTATGGAAACGGCAGCAAGATCACCAAAAAGATTTCCTCCGGAACAGAGAGTTACGCGCAGATGATCAATGATCTGACCGGCGGGCTTTGCAAGGAAGGACAGAACACATCCGTGCGTCTGGGATCCAGCGTGGCGACCTATTGGAATTGCGCGGGAGCACTTCTGGATGATATCACGTTCTACGCAGAAGCGCTTGGTGCTGAGGATGTAAAGGCACTTTTTAACGAGCAGAAAGTGGATGTTTCTCTTGCAAACATCACGATCAACGGCAAAAACAGCGTAGAGGAAGAAAAGACAGTACAGCTGTCGGCAGCGTTTGAACCGGTGGATGCGACCGTTGACAGAGATGCTGTGGAATGGACTTCCAGTGATCCTTCGATCCTTACCGTAGATGGAAAAGGTCTGGTAAAGGGAATCAAAAAGGGAAAAGCGACGGTAACGGCGAAACTGGACGATGTGACGTCTGCACCGTTTGAAATCGAGGTGCTGGGGTGCCTGGAGACTTTGGAGCCCGGCAATTATCTGACGGTCTATACGACAAAGACACCGTTTTACGCAGAGGCGGCAAATCTGAATCAGGAGACACAGAGTGTTTACTTTGCAGTCAGTAAGGATGGCAAGAACTTTGAAGTTCTCAACAACGGCGGCGGTGTGATCTTTGCTTCCAAGGGAAGCGGAAGGATCGTCGAACCGAAGATCTTTAAAGAAAACGGCAAATTCGTGGTAGTGGCGCAGGATGCAACCGCTTCCAACGGCTTCCATGTATTTACATCTGACGATGGCGTACATTATTACACAGATGTATTGGAAACAAATAATACCCGTGTAGCGGAAGGGCTTTTAAAATCTTCCTTCACCTTTGAACTGGATGGAGAAAATCTGGCTCAGAAGGATACGAATTTTTCAGTGGGCAATGCTGTAGCGATCACAGAGGAAGAGTATCAGTATCTTGTAAACAAGCTGGGAACAGTTGTCAATACCGGCCTGGAGAAGTTACCGGATCTGACAGTCAATAAGAGTGAGAAGCTGGATGCTGCCGGACTTACGAAGAAAGTGCCGAGTGTGAATGCGACTTACAGTGATGGCTCTGCACAGAGCTTTAAAATCGACTGGGAAGACTTAAAGGATGTGAACGGCAAGACGGTGGACCTGACCAAAGAAGGTGAGTATGACATTGTCGGCAAAGTGATCCAGACCAAATATCTGAACCAGTTAAAGGAGTTAAACGGCAGTGAGCTTCCGGAGGATGATCCGGAGAACGTAAATCCGGAGGAACCGGATAATTATGACGAGGCTACAGGTGAGACTTATTATGATGCCACAAAGTTTGTGGAAGGTATGGCAGATCCTTGTATTTACTGGGATGAAAAGAGCGGTTATTACTACATGACAGGGTCTTATTTCCCGGAAGCAGGCGATGAGATCGATGAAAATGACAAATTACAGCAGTATGACAGAGTGGTCCTGAGACGTTCAAAGACTTTGGAAGGCTTACAGAACAGAAGTGAGCAGGTGACGATCTGGAAGGTGGGCAACCAGGGATTTGATTCCGCAGGTGAAAACGTAGATTCCGGTTATCGTTATATCTGGGCACCGGAAATCCATCGTGTAGGGGATTACTGGGTAGTCTACTTTACAGAAAGCCATAGTAAGAGTGATGTCTATAATATCTTCTGTCATGCACTGGTCCTGGATGGCGATAAAGATCCATATGAGACGGCTTTGACGGCAGCGGATGAAGAGTCACAGTGGCAGGATTACAGAATGACAAAGAGCGATGAGGCGCCGGCGGATCCGTTTAAGGATGCTACCTTCAGCCTGGATATGACGTATTTCAAGGATGCTGTAAACGATGAATCCTATGTTGTATGGGCAAGCAAGAGATCCGGTAATTCAGATCTTTATATCGCGACACTGGATGAGGAGGAACCCTGGAAAGTAACTTCCGCGGCAACCTGCATCACCAGACCGGATTTTGGATGGGAAAAAGTCAGATATATTGTGAATGAGGGTCCTTCTGTATTGCAGAAAGACGGAAATATCTATCTGTGCTATTCTGCTTCCGGAACAGGTTCCGAGTATGCGATCGGTATGTTAAGTGCAAAGGGCGGCGAAAAGCTGACAAAGACTTCTGTATGGACCAAGAGTCCGTATCCGCTCCTGACTTCCCGCGATGTGGACGGTGAAGAAGGACCGGGACATAACTCCTTTACGGTGGATAAGGATGGCAATGCGATTTTTGTATACCATGCACGCCCGACTTCTCACAACTACAAACATTGTGGATGGGATGGCAGCAAGTCTACTTATAATACAGAGCCGTTAAACGATCCATGCCGTCATGCGAGAGTGAAGCGTGTACACTGGGCAGCGGATGGAACACCGATTCTGAAGATGACTTACGAAGAAGAGCTGCTGGATGAGAATAAGACGGTAACGCTTCATGTGAAAGTAACGGGACAGGCACCTGTGACTCCGACTCCGGTAACACCGGCACCTGCAAAGAATCTTCCGGATAAGGCCGGTACGACAGAGACTTTTGGCGGTAACAACTATGTGGTAACGAACGCTTCTTCCGCTTCTCCCGAGGTGGCTTATAAGCAGCCGGCAGATAAAAACACAAAGAGCGTAACGATTCCGAAGACGATCACGGTCAAAGGCGTTACATATAAGGTGACAGCGATTGCGGACAATGCATTTAAAGGCAATAAGAAGCTGAAAAAGGTAACGATCCCTGTCGGTATCACTGCTGTCGGAAAGAATGCATTTGGCGGATGTACAGCACTCAAGAGCATTACAATTCCGGAAGGCGTGACAACGATCGGAGCGAATGCGTTTAAGGGCAACAAGAGCTTAAAGAAGATCGTCATCAAGTCAACCGTACTGAAAAAAGTTGGCAAGAATGCGTTTAAGGGAATTTATAAGAAAGCAACGATCAAAGTGCCGAAAAAACAGAAAAAGGCTTATCAGAAGCTGTTAAAGAAAAAAGGGCAGGCTTCTGGCGTTAAGATCAAATAAGAGCAGGTAAAATGAAGTTCACCGGTGTATCTGACATCGGTGAACTTTTTTTGGAGAAGAGAACAAAGAATTCTGTTTTTTTGAAATTAAATGTTTTGTAAATAAAAAATTAGCATGCAAAATATTTCAAAAAACAATAAAAGGCTATATGATAAGAAACGTAGGATTTTATGCGGTATTACATAGACAAAACAGAGTTTGAGACGGACGCATGAGGGAAATGCGACATCCCGATGAGGGACTTTGTAAAAAGGATAGGGGTGTCGGTCTGTTGATCTGTGGTCTGTTATAAGGAGCGAGGGGCAAATGGAACTGAATTATAAGGTGCTTGGTGAGAGAATCAGGGCGAAGAGAGTGGAGAAGGGCTATACGCAGGATAAGCTGGCAGCGGTGATCGGTGTTTCCAATCCGCATGTGAGCAATATAGAGCGAGGACGGACAAAAGTGAGTCTTCCGACCCTTGTGGACATCTGCAATGCACTGGATACGACATTGGATGAGTTGCTGTGCAATGATCTGCGTCAGGGCAAGGCGATCATCGATCAGGATATTGCAGCCGAAATTGAGCAGTGCAGTGAAAAGGACAGCAAGGTGATCTATAGTATTGTAAAAGCTGTGGTGGGCTGTCTGAAGGATATGTAAGGATAAGCGAAGCAGCTTTTGACATTTTAGCCTGTGGTATATTTTTTAGTAGACATTTGACTGAAAAAACGATAAAATACAGGATAGTGAGGCGGAAGAGCCGCTTTGCTGCCCTGTATTTTTTGATGTTCCAAAAGGAAGAAAACCATGTATCAGTTTGAAACCAGAATACGATATAGCGAAGTAGACAAAAACGGACGGCTGACTTTGCCGGGAATGCTGAATTATTTTCAGGATGTCTGTACATTTCAGTCGGAGGATGCGGGCGTGGGTACGCTGTACCTGAGGCGGAAAGGGCTGGCATGGGTATTAAATGCGTGGCAGATCGATATCCTGAAAACCCCTGTGCTGTGTGACGCAGTGCAGGTGGCCACGATACCTTATGATATGAAAGGTTTTTTGGGATACCGCAATTTTTGCATGAAGGATTCCCGGACGGGAGAAGTGCTTGCTGTTGCAAACTCCATCTGGACTATGATGGATCTTGAGAAACAGCGTCCCTGCAGGGTTCCTGAAGAGATAATGCAGGCATATGAGCTGTCAGAGCGGCTTGACATGGAATATGCAAAGCGCAAGATCCTTCTGGAAGGAGAAGGACGTAAGGAAGGAAATATTGTTGTTCTTGCGCATCATCTGGATACCAACCGTCATGTGAACAATGGGCAGTATGTGCAGATGGCGATGGACTTTCTGAAACCGGATACGCTGGTGGTACGCATGCGGGCAGAATACAAAAAATCAGCGGTTCTTTCCGATGTGATCGTGCCTGTGGTATACGAGCGGAAAGATATTTTGGGCATAGCCTTAAACAACAGTAAGGAAGAGACCTTTGCGATTATTGAATTTCATACAACGACAGGAGATTAGACAGTATGTTATTATTGGGACAGAAACAGGAATTGGTCATTATAAAAACAGTAGAATTCGGCGTGTATCTTGCTGAGAGCATGGATAGCACACAGGAAAAGGTGCTCCTTCCGGCAAAACAGGTTCCGAAGGAAGCCGGGATCGGGGATCTGATCACGGTATTTTTATACCGGGATTCCAAAGATCGTCTGATCGCGACGGTACATGAACCGGTCATGATGCTTCATCAGATCGGGAAATGCCGTGTGGCGGCAGTAAGCAAGGTGGGAGCTTTTCTGGAATGGGGGCTGGAAAAAGATCTGCTTTTGCCCTTCCGGGAGCAGACTTATCCGGTAGAGCCGGGAGAAGAGATCCTGGCAGCGCTATACATTGATAAGAGCAATCGTCTGTGTGCGACTATGAAGCTGTATCCGTACCTGGAGAAACAGTCCGGCTATCAGAAAGATGATACGGTACAGGGAATTGTTTATGAGATCAGTGCCGGATTCGGGGCATTCGTGGCAGTCGATGGAAAATATTCCGCGCTGATCCCCAAAAAAGAACTTTTGGGGGAAGTGAAAGCGGGACAGGAGATCACAGCCAGGGTATCCGGAGTCAAGGAAGACGGAAAACTGGATCTGAGTCTGAGACAGAAGGCATATCTGCAGATGGATGCGGACGCTGAGAAGATCCGGAGAATCCTGACGGAACAGGGTGGAAGCCTTCCGTTTAATGATAGGGCTGCACCGGAGCTGATCCGCGAGAAGATGGGCATGAGCAAAAATGAGTTTAAACGTGCCGTCGGACGTCTGTACAAGGAAAAAGCAATCCGGATCTTGCCGGATTCTATTCAACTTATACAAAAGAAGTGACAAAAAGGGTTGCATTTTTTATAAATATGATTATAATCTAAAGAGAGACCGTAAATAGTAATCAGACTGGAAAGGGGTAAAGGCATGAAAGTACAGAATATCACGGATATTGAGAAATTCTTTAAAGTAGTAGACAGTTGCGAGGGCAAGGTTGAGCTTGTGACCGGAGAGGGAGACAGACTGAACTTAAAGTCCAAATTATCCCAGTATGTTTCACTGGCTAATATTTTCTCCGACGGCACGATCTCGGAATTGGAGATCATCGCGTATGAGAAAGCAGACATTGATAAGCTTGTGGATTATCTGGTGTTAGGATAGTATCCTATGAATCCAAAGAAAGCAAATTGGCTGTTTTTATCTACGTTAGGTTTTGAGGCGGTCGTGATGATCGCCTTGATTTTTTGTGCAGACAGATGGAAGATCGGCATTCTGGGAAGTCTGACGGTTTCCCAGTTGATCATACTGATTCCTACCCTTCTTTTTTTACTGTTGACAAGGACGGATCCGTTTGCTCTGATCCAGCATAACAGGCTCAGGGTTTCCACTGTTTTCATGATCATCGGTTTTTCTTTTCTGATGATGCCGCTGATCCTGGTCGTTAATATGATCTCCTTACTGTTTGTGGAAAATACCGTAACCAATATGATGCAGTATGTTGTGAATGCACCGGCATTTTTCAGTATCCTGCTCATTGCGGTGGCCGGACCGGCGAGCGAGGAGATCGTTTTCAGGGGAGTGCTTTATCACAGTTATAAAAAGAGCGGACGGTTTGTGGGGGCCATGCTTTTGTCTGCATTTTTATTCGGACTGACACATATGAATTTCAATCAGATGAGTTATGCGATCTTAGTCGGGATCGTCTGTGTGCTTCTGGTGGAGTGCACGGGGAGCATTTTCGCAAGTATGATCTTCCACATGATGATCAATCTAAGCAATGTGATACCGGTCTTTCTGAATCCGGAGGCTTACGAAGATACAGGTAAAACACTGGAGCTGGAGCTTGGCAGGCTCGGGATGACGTATCAGGAGTATTTGTACATGGAGATCGGGATTTTCGGGGTGATCGCTCTGATAACGACTTCACTGGCAATCTGTCTTTTGTATGCGATCGCGCGTCAGGAAGGCAGAAGCGGGTATGTGGCAGCACTTTTTCATAGGAAGGAAGGATGTGAGCGGGAAAGGCTGATCTCAATGCCGCTTGTTCTTTCTGTTTTGATATGCTTTGGGGTAATGATTTATGATATAGTAAAGAATTAGGGAAGCAGATGCTTTTGCAGATAGGGGACAGTTATGAAAGAAATACAGGTTTTGGGTGTACATCTGCAGGACTATACAGTGCGTGAAGCTATGCGTAAAATAGATGAATTCTGGCGGAACGGGAGGCTGAACAGTATTGGCTTTGTGACAACGAAGGGATTGATCCAGGCGGATGAGATGCCACAGGTGAAAGAGTGGATGCAGTCTCTGGATCTGACGGTTCCGGCAGATGTGGACATTTTGAGAGCTGCAAAGATCGACTCGCAGGCAAGGAGCCGCGAGATCGAGGAGAATCTTTTTATCAAAGAATTTTTGCGCAGGACGGTGAGGTATCGTAAGTCCGTATTCTTGTTAGCAGAGAATGAACAGCAGATGGGAGTGCTTACACAGGAGCTTTTGGAATACCAGGAGCATCTTAAGATCGTGGGAACGTATGTGTGGGAGGAGCTGACGGCCGATGAAGACTTCCTGGTCAATGAGATCAACATCGCCGCGCCGGATATTCTGATCTCCCAGCTTGCAACGCCGCACAGGGAAGAGTTTTTTGCACACAGCAGGATGAAGCTGCATACGTTTATCTGGCTGATTTTGAAGGAAGGAGTATCGATCAGTCAGAAGCGGGGAAGCCTGCGGACGCGCTTTTATGAATATTTGACGAAGAAGATATTCCGTATAAAGGTAGAAAAAGAGCGAAAAGAGACAGATGAATCATAATTTCTATCGTATTGCACAAATTTCCAATAAAAAAAGGTAGATTTTTTTGCTATTTTATATTAGAATAGTAAAGTAAATGGAAAAATAGCAAATAATTAAATTGGTTTATTTGTGGAATGTGTCTAAGGTGAGCTGTTTTTCCGGAGTTATGGGGCAAAATGATGTGGCCGGAGGCTGCAGAGAAAGAAAAGGAGTACATACTATGATTTCAAGCCAAATTCTTCAAAATACGGTAGATGGTCTGAAAGCGATCACCCGTGTTGACTTCATTGTGATTGACATGGATGTAAATGTTGTGGTAACGACGATCGAAGGGGAACATGATTTTGAAGCGGCTGCCGCGGATTTTGTGAGATCTTCGGCGGAGAGTCAGGAAGTTTCCAGATATCAGTTCTTTAAGATCTATGATGAACAGGTGCCAGAGTATGTTCTTGTGACCGTCGGCTCGGGGGAAGATGTTTATATGATCGGCAAGATGGCGGCATTCCAGCTGCAGAATTTGTTGGTGGCTTATAAAGAGCGCTTTGATAAGGATAATTTTATCAAGAATCTTTTGCTGGACAACCTTTTGCTGGTGGATATTTTCAGTCGTTCCAAGAAATTACACATCAAGAATGAAGCAGACCGTGTGGCGATCATCATTGAGGCCGGACAGGGGAAGGATCTGAATGTATTGGAGACGATCCGTACCTATCTGGGGACGAATGGCGATGATTTCGTGACAGCAGTGGATGAGAATAATGTCATTGTCGTGAAAGAATTAAAAGAAGACAATGTGAAAGATGAAGTGGAAAAATGTGTATTCGGTATTACTTCCGCGCTCGAAAAAGAAGGGGTTAAGAATGTCCATGTGGCATACGGCAATACGGTAAAAGAGATTAAGGAAGTGAGCCGTTCCTACAAAGAGGCAAAGATGGCAATGGATGTCGGAAAGATCTTCTTTGATGAGAAGAATATCGTAGCATACAGTGAACTGGGGATCGGACGTCTGATCTATCAGCTTCCTATCCCGCTTTGCAAAATGTTTATCAAGGAGATCTTTGGAGAAAAGAGTCCGGACGAGTTTGATGATGAGACACTGGCTACAATCTATAAATTCTTTGAGAACAGTCTGAATGTATCGGAAACGTCGCGTCAGCTTTTTATCCACAGAAATACACTTGTGTACAGACTGGATAAGCTGCAAAAGAGCACCGGACTGGATCTTCGCGTGTTCGAAGATGCGATCACCTTTAAGATCGCCCTCATGGTCGTTAAATACATGAAGTATATGGAGACATTTGAGTATTGATCATATCGTAACAGGAAGAAAAATTAGGAGGCAATGGAATCAATGATTACGTTGGATCATGTGAGTAAATCATATTCAACAGGAGCGCCGGCGTTAAATGACGTAAGCCTGCATATCGATCAGGGTGAATTTGTGTTTATCGTGGGCGACAGCGGTTCCGGCAAATCAACACTGATCAAATTACTGCTTCGGGAGTTACTGCCCACAAGTGGTACGATCAAGGTAAACGGAACGGATGTGGGCTCTTTAAAACATCGGAGGATTCCCAAATTCAGACGTAATATCGGAGTGGTATTTCAGGACTTCCGTCTGTTAAAGGATCGCAATGTTTATGAGAATGTGGCTTTTGCACAGAGAGTTGTGGAGACGCCGAATAAAGAGATCAAAAGAAATGTTCCCGCTGTGCTTTCTACAGTCGGACTTGCGGGAAAGTACAAGATGCGCCCGAAGCAGCTTTCCGGTGGAGAGCAGCAGCGTGTCGCATTGGCAAGGGCACTTGTGAACCGACCACCGATTTTGCTCGCGGACGAGCCGACCGGTAATCTGGATCCCAAAAACTCATGGGAGATCATGAAGCTTTTGGAGGATATTAACGCAGACGGCACGACAGTACTTGTGGTAACACATAACAGAGAGATCGTTAATGCGATGAAAAAGCGTGTGATCACTATGAACAAAGGCGTGATCGTGAGCGACGAGAAGGAAGGATCATACATCGATGAAATTTAGTTCGTTTTTTTATACATTAAAGCAGGGCGTTATCAATATTTTCCGCAATAAGTGGTATTCTCTCGCATCTATGGCGACGATCAGCGCCTGTCTTTTGATGTTTGGTATTTTTTATGCGATCGTAGCGAATTTTCAGTATATAGTCAAGACGGCAGAAGAAGGAGTGGCTGTTACCGTGTTCTTTGATCCGGACATCAGCGATGAACGTATCGCAGAGATCGGCACACTGATCGATAAACGTGCTGAGGTGTCAAAAGTCGAATATATTTCGGCGGAACAGGCGTGGGAAGGGTTCAAAGAAGAGTATTTAGGCGAGTATGCGGATGGATTTGGAGATGACAATCCGCTTAAGGATTCTGCCAATTTTGAAGTGTATCTGAATGATGTATCCATGCAGGCATCACTGGTCACATACCTGGAGTCGGTGGAAGGAGTCAGAGAGGTTCATAAGTCTGAACTGACGGCCAATACCCTGACAAACGTCAACATGTTAGTGGCGTATGTGTCCATCGGTATCATTGTGATTCTTCTGGCGGTTTCTATTTTCCTGATTTCCAATACTGTTACCATTGGTATTTCTGTCCGTAAGGAAGAGATCAATATCATGAAATACATCGGTGCTACGGACTATTTTGTGCGTGCACCTTTCGTGATCGAGGGTATGCTGATCGGTCTGATCGGAGCGGCGATTCCGCTTGGCCTGATCCATATTCTGTACAACAATGTGATCGAATATATTTCCACCAGATTTTCCGTACTGGCCGGTCTGTTAAAATTTCTGACAGTGGAGACCTTATTCAGGACACTGGTACCCGTGTCTGTAATTGTTGGCGTTGGGATCGGATTTTTGGGAAGTTTTATGACAGTGCGCAAACATATCCGTGTATGATGATCAGACAGACCATCGCTGGAAAGCGGAGACTGGCCGAATCTTAGGGAAATGGCAGGAATGTGTGCAGAGTAACATTAAGGAACACAAGGAGTCTGCAGGATGACGAAAAAGAAATGGAAACAGCATATCTGTATGGCGTTGGCTATGATACTTCTCTTTAGCTGCGCCTGTCCGGTATTTGCTACGAATGCCTACCAGAAAAAGAAATCGGAGCTGTCCGGTGCCGAGAATAAAAAAGACTCACTGGAGGATAAGATTTCCAGGCTTCAGGATATGAAGGAGGAACTGGAATCTTCCAGACGGGATCTGAGCTCCTATGTGACAGAACTGGATTCTGAATTAAACACAATGCAGGTTCAGATTTCCGAGCTTCAGACACTGGTGGAAGAAAAGGAAGAAGAGATAGCCAGGACACGTCAGGAGCTGATTCAGGCAAAAAAGGATTCCAGGAAGCAATACGAGCAGATGAAGAAACGGATTCGTTTTATGTACGAGCGGAGTGCTTCGACGTATATGGAGCTGATCCTTCATGCAAACAGTATTTCCGATATGCTCAACAAGGCGACCTATATCGAGAAACTGTCTTCTTATGACCGGGATATGCTGGACAAATATGAAGAAACCAAGAAGACCATTGTGAAGCTGCAAAATGTTCTGGAAGAGGAAAAGGTCGGCCTGGAAGCAACAGTGGCTGAAACAAAAGCGAATGAATCGACCATGCAGAAAATAGTGACGAGCAAGCAGGAAGAACTGGAGGCTTATGATGCAGACATAGCCAATAAAGAAGCGGCAATCAAGCAATATGAAGAGGATCTGGCAGATCAGGAAGCCTTGATACGTTCTCTGGAAGCCGCAGTAAAAGCTGCGGAGGAAGCTGCCGCAAAAGCGGCGGCAGCGGCAGCAGCGGCCGCTGCCGGAGGAGTATCCGGGAATGCAGTTGTTTATAATGGAGGCACATTTGCATGGCCTGCGCCGTCCTATACACGTATTTCGGATGATTACGGCTGGAGAACCCATCCGATCCTGGGAGTGAAACAGTTTCACAACGGAGTCGACATGGCAGCACCGTCAGGCTCACCGATCTTGGCGGCAGCAGACGGAGAAGTGATCGCGGCTTCTTACAGTGCGACCATGGGAAATTATATCATGATCAATCATGGAAGCGGACTGATCACAGTTTATATGCATGCGTCGTCTTTGCTGGTTTCCAATGGAGCAAAAGTTTCAAAAGGCCAGACGATTGCACTGGTGGGATCTACGGGACGTTCCACCGGAAGCCATCTGCATTTTACCGTACGGTTGAACGGAGAATATGTAAGTCCATGGAATTATCTGAAATAGGACACAGTCCGGAATGTGAAAAAGCGGAATGCGGCAGAAGCAAAATCCTGTATGCATTTTAGATCGTGAGAGTGCATATAGTTTACCAAAAGCCGATTCGCAAAAACAAAAATAAGAAATAAAAAGATAGAAGGGAATTGCTTTGGATATCAATCAGAATGATTATACGGAAAGGGAACAGATTGAAAGAGAAGTGTATGCGAAAAGGCAGAAACGGGCCAGCCGCAGCGCTTTTTTATGGGGAGTGACTGTAGGACTGATCGTAGCGCTGTGCATCAGCGGCGGTATGTATCTGTATTCCAGACAGCATTATAAACAGACATCAACGGATCAGAAATCAGAGAAACCACGTTCGGTCTTAGACAATAGTGTTATTGCCAAAATTCATGTGTTAGAGCAGAGTGTAAATGATTATTTCCTGGAAGAAGTGGATAACAAAGCGATTGCAGACAGCATTTATGCCGGGTATATCAACGGATTGGGAGATAAGTATTCTGCATACTATACGGCGGAAGAGCTCGCAAAGGTACGCGAAGATTCCGCAGGCGTTTTTTACGGGATCGGAGCGACCCTTACCATTGATGAAGCAACCGAAATGACGAAGCTTGTCCATGTGCTGGAGGATACTCCGGCAGAGGAAGCGGGACTTAAGGACGGCGATATTATTGTAGCGGTCGATGAGATCCCCACCAGGGGCAAGACATTAAGCGATGTGGTCATGGAGGTAAAAGGAAAAGAAGGAACACAGGTACATCTCACGATCTATCGCGAGGGCGAATACGATTATCTTGAATTTGATATTACCAGACGTGCCATAGAGACAAAGACTGTGGCTTATGAGATGGATGAAGAAAACCATATCGCTACCATTCAGATCGCAGAGTTTGATACCATTACGACAGAGCAGTTTGACGAAGCACTGAAAAATGCGAAAAAAGACGGCATGAAAGGATTGATCATAGATCTGCGTGACAATCCCGGCGGCAATCTGTCCGCTGTAGTGGATATCGGACAGGAGCTTCTTCCTGAAGGACTTATCGTCTATACGGAAGATAAGTACGGAAAGAGAGAAGAATACAAGAGCAGCGGAAAGCACCGGCTGGAAGTACCGTTGGTGGTGCTGGTCAATGAAAACAGTGCAAGTGCTGCCGAGATTCTGGCAGGTGCCGTTAAGGACTACGGGATCGGTACGATTCTCGGAACAACGACTTACGGAAAAGGAATTGTGCAGAAAATCTATGGACTGACAGACGGCTCTGCTGTCAAGCTTACGGTCAGTCATTATTATACGCCTAAGGGGAACGACATTCATGGCGTGGGAATCGAACCGGATGAAGAACTGGAACTGGATGCCGAAAAATTTGTAAAGGACGGCATTGACAATCAGAGAGAACGGGCAAAAGAAATCCTGCTAAAGGAGATACACTAAGATGAAGCAGGCGTTTTTGATCACAGCCTATAAAGACTTTGATGGTCTGTATGCGCTGGCAGAATTTCTGACACAGACAGCATATGTCTATATTCATATGGATGCCAAAAGTGACATAACTTCTGCACAGATCGCCAAACTGAATACATTGCATAACTGCCACGCCATTCGGAAATATAAAATCTGTTGGGGTGGCTTTGCCCATGTTGAGGCTATTTTGGAGCTGCTAACGCAGGCGGTGGAAAATGATGAGATCTCGTATCTGCATCTGCTTACCGGCGAAGATCTTCCGCTTTGTACCATGGAAGAACTGGATGCAAAATATCTGAGGAATGAGTATATTTACATGGATGCGATCCCGGCGAAGGATTTCACGCCGCAGGTAAGAAAGAGAGTACGGTATCACAACTGGTTTGCGGATAAAAATGTTAAGAATCCTTTTTTGTGGCAGTTACAGAATCTGACGGTAAACATGCAAAAACTGTTTGGGATCAGACGCGACGGGATCGGTGAGTTTAAAGAGGACAGGCTGTATAAAGGACTTGTCTATATTTCCATGCCAAAGCCTGCAGCAGAATATGTGGTACATTACTGTCAAGAGCATACGGAATTTCTGGAGGAACTTAAGGACTGTCAGATACCGGAGGAATTTTTCTTCCAGACGCTTCTTATGAATTCGTCTTTTGCAAAGAAGGTCGCACCAAAACCGGTCCGCTATATGAACTGGGAAAAAGGAGACGGTGGGAGTCCGGCCTATCTGGAGATTGATGATCTGCCAAAGATCCGGCAGGGAGATTATGACTTTGCACGCAAATTCGGGCATGGCATTTCCGATGCTTTGAGAAGAGAACTTTTTGAGGGGAAAAAACTGCCCTGATAACAGCAAAAGCAGTTTGCGAGGAGGAAAAACATGAGTATAATGGAATTCATAATCTGTATTCTATTTTTGATCGTTCTGATCCATATTGTGAACGACAAGACGCTGCATATGCAGAGTGATATTGCACTGTTGTTTTTTTCTTTATGTATCAGTGTGATCATACTGGTTGTGGCAAATTTTACCGGAAGTGAGAAGTTTTTGGAAACGATCCGGCAGGTGGGAGATTTTGGCTTTGAAGAATACCTGATCGATTTTGTGCTCTGCTTTATGCTTTTTGCGGGAGCCAGCAAAGTCAACATGCGCAAATTTAAACAGAATATCAAAGCGGTCAGTCTTCTGGCACTTCTGTCGACCGTGGTTTCCTCTGTGCTTTTCGGTCTGCTGTTTTATGTATCTGCACGGATTGCGGGACTGGGTTGTGATATCTGGGTATGTATCCTGCTTGGCTGTATCGTATCTCCCACGGATCCGATCGCGGCTACGGGGATCCTGAATAAACTGGGACTATCCAAGAATGTGACCTCGATCATTGAAAACGAATCTCTCTTTAATGACGGTACAGGCGTGGCATTGTTTGTTTTTATCAAAAGCATTGTGTCACAGAGCGGAAAGAGTAATTTCTTTATCGTGATGTTTAAAGAGATTGCCGGAGCTGTAGTCGTGGCACTGTTGGTTTCCTTTGTGCTGTTTCGGATCCTGGAACTGACCAAAAACCCGGTCATGCATCTTCTGATCAGCTTTTTGGATGTGTCCTTCGTTTATGTCGTATGTGAACACAGCGGATTTTCGGGGGTCATTGCCTCTGTCGTGTGTGGAATGTATTTTGCCTATAAGATGGATGGGATCTCACGAAGCAGGAAGGTGTTCGATCCGCACAATTTTTATACAGATACCTGGGAAGTGCTGGATAGTATTTTAAATGCGGTGCTGTTTGTAATGGTGGGTATTTCGGTGCTGGACATTGCATTTACGGTTCATCTTGCTTTTGTGGTATTTGTAACGATCATCTGTGTGGTGGTCTCCCGCTTTATGGGTGTCGGCATTGCGAGTCTTCTTACGGGGCAAAAAAAGATACCGAGCAGCTACAGTCTGTTCGAGTTTGTGACACTTATGACCTGGAGTGCCCTAAAGGGGGGACTTTCTTTGGCACTTGCCATGAGTACAAAGGAATTTCTGGACTACGAAACCTACCTGATCGTGCTGGATGCAGCTTACGTGACGATTTTCTTTACGGTACTGGTACAGGGACTGACGATCAGCAGAGTCTATCAGAAACTGGAAAAGCATAAGGCGGCGCGCATACGCAGTCAAAGTGAGGTACCGAGGTAGGGAAGACGGAGACGGGACGGAAAACAGTATCTGAAAATGGTGCAAAAGGACATTGGAAGACAGGTTCAGACACAGAACGAAAAATAGAAAGGCAGTATAAAATGAGAGTAATAATCATAGGTCTGGGACAGACGGGGACGATGTTGGCGGATATGGCATCAAAGGAAGGCCATGACGTCATTGTAGTGGATAGCAGAAGAGAACTGATCGACAAAGTAACGGATCTTTACAGTGTCAGCGGTGTGTGCGGCAATGGTGCAACGAAGGCGACACTGTTAAAAGCAGGTGCCGATACCGCGGATGTGGTGATAGCCATGACACCGGTGGATGAGGTAAATCTGATGATCAGTATCATCGCAAAAAGCTGTGGGGCAATCTATACGGCGGCGCGAGTGCATTTGCCGGAGATCTCCTGCGAGGAAGAGTATCTGAAAGAGGAGTTTAAACTGGACTGCATCATCAATTCACGGATGGAGACAGCGCTTGAGATCGCAAGGCTGTTAAAGCTTCCGGGTTCTGTGAAGGCAGATGCTTTTTTCGGCGAAGATGCGGCTATGTTAAAGATCATTGTCACGAAAGAAAACAAACTGGCGGATGCTCCGGTCAAGAATGTACGTGCCCGGTTTAACGGAAATATCTTAATAGGCTGCCTGATCCGTGACGGTAAGCTGATCGTACCGGATGGAAGATTCACACTGAAAGAGAATGATGTCATTGATGCTGTGGTGGCAAGTGGTGAGATTGAAAAGATCATGGTGGAACTGGGGGCTTCCAGACGAACGGTAAAAAAGGTCATGGTGATCGGTGGCGGCACGACCGGAATGTATTTGGCCAAAGAGCTGACTGCGGCAGGAAAACTGGTGACGATGATCGAGAACAGTCCCGAGCGGTGCCGTTATCTGTCTGAACAGATTCCCAAAGCGATCGTTTCCTATGCGGACGGTACCGATACGGAAGAATTCCTGAAAGAAAAGATTTCGGGCAATGACGCCGTGGTAGCGCTGACCGGGGAAGATGAGAAAAACCTGGTGACTTCCCTTTTTGCATGGTCACATGGCGTCGGCAGGGTGATCACAAAGGTCAATACTTCTTCCTATGAGGGACTTTTGAATAAGGCAAATATCCAGCTTACGATCTCTCCGGCGACGATCTCTACGGATCGTTTCCTGAGTTTTATCAAAAATGTGGCAGTCTATAACGATGAAGGAAATGATATTCAGGGACTGTATCAGATTGCGGATGGCAAAGCTGAGGCAATCGAGTTTATTGTCTATGACAACTTTGTCAAAAAAAACGTGGCGATTGGAGCGAAAGAATTTACACTGAAAAAAGATGTGATGATCGCCGTCATCATCCGCGACGGCCGGTTTATCATTCCGGACGAAAAGAGTATGATCAGACCGGGAGACCATGTGGTGGTGATTGCCAGGGCAAACAACGGACTCAATACGATCAATCAGATCTTTCGGTAAAGAAAAAGGAGGCTGCCTGATGAAAAACGAATCACATAGCATCTTCAAATTGCATGCGCCCTATGAGCCGACCGGAGATCAGCCGCAGGCGATCAAAGAACTGGTGGACGGTTTTAAGGCAGGTAATCAGTTTGAAACGCTGCTGGGAGTGACCGGTTCCGGAAAGACGTTTACCATGGCAAATGTGATCGCGGCACTGAACAAACCGACTCTGGTGATCGCACATAATAAAACGTTGGCGGGGCAGCTTTATGGGGAACTGAAAGAATTTTTTCCGGAAAATGCGGTGGAATATTTTGTGTCTTACTATGATTATTATCAGCCGGAAGCGTATGTACCATCCACGGATACCTATATCGAGAAGGACTCTTCCATCAACGATGAGATTGATAAACTCCGGCTTTCGGCAACAGCTTCGCTGACAGAGCGAAAGGATGTGGTCGTGGTGGCGAGTGTTTCCTGTATCTACGGTCTGGGAAGCCCGGAAGAATATATGGGCATGATGATCTCTTTACGCCCGGGAATGACGAAAGAGCGTGATGAAGTAATCAAAGAGCTGATCGCGCTTCAGTATGACCGCAATGAGATGGAGGTGGAACGCTCTACCTTTCGGGTACGCGGCGATGTTTTAGAAATCTATCCCGCACAGGGAGGGGATCATCTGATCCGGGTAGAGTTTTTTGGAGACGAGATCGACCGGATCTGTGAGACGGACCCGCTTACGGGAGAAGTCTATGCGACATTGGAGCATGTGACGATCTTTCCGGCTTCCCACTATGTTGTTTCCATGGATAGGATCAAATCAGCCTGCACGCATATCCTCGAAGAAATGGAAGAGCGAGTGCGCTATTTTAAAGGAGAGGATAAGCTGATCGAGGCGCAGCGCATCTCAGAACGCACCAATTTTGATGTGGAGATGCTTTTAGAGACCGGATTTTGTTCCGGAATCGAGAATTATTCGAGACATTTAAACGGTCTGCAGCCCGGCGAGACACCGTTTACATTGATGGATTATTTTAATGATGACTTTCTGATCATCATAGACGAGTCGCACATGACGGTGCCGCAGATACGGGGAATGTTTGCCGGAGACCGCTCGAGAAAAAATACGCTGGTAGATTACGGATTTCGTCTGCCTTCGGCATTGGATAACCGGCCGTTGAACTTTGATGAATTTGAGAGCAAGATCGATCAGATGCTGTTCGTATCCGCGACGCCTTCCGTCTACGAAGAAGAACATGAACTGCTTCGCGCAGAACAGATCATACGACCGACCGGATTGCTGGATCCGTTGGTAGAGGTGCGTCCGATCGAGGGACAGATCGACGATCTCCTGGCTGAGATACGAAAGGTGACAGAGGAGAAAAACAAAGTACTGGTAACGACTCTGACTAAAAGAATGGCAGAGGATCTGACGGATTACCTAAAAGAAGTGGGGGTTCGGGTACGTTATCTGCATTCGGATATCGATACGCTGGAAAGAGCTGAAATCATCAGGGACATGCGTCTGGACGTTTTTGATGTGCTGATCGGTATCAATCTGTTAAGAGAGGGGTTGGATATACCGGAGATCGCGCTGGTGGCGATTTTGGATGCGGATAAGGAAGGCTTCCTTCGTTCCGAGACTTCTCTGGTGCAGACGATCGGGCGAGCGGCACGAAACGCACAGGGACATGTTATCATGTATGCAGATACCATCACGGATTCCATGCGTGCCGCGTTGGATGAGACAGAACGAAGAAGGAAGATACAGCAGACGTACAATGAGGAACATGGAATTACTCCACAGACCATTAAGAAGGCTGTCAGGGATCTGATCAGCATTTCCAAAGCTGTGGCAAAAGAGGAAGTGCGGTTTGAGAAAGATCCTGAGTCTATGAGCAGGGAAGAGCTGGAGAAGCTGATCGCAAAGATACAGAAGAAGATGAAGAAGGCGGCGGCTGAGCTGAACTTTGAGGCAGCAGCTGAGCTTCGTGATAAAATGGTGGAACTCAAGAAATTTTTAGAGACATTAAAGGAGTAGGAAGCAGACGTGGTTTTTAGTACGATCATTTTTCTATGCGCATTTTTGCCAATTACGATCATCGTTTATTATCTGATGCCGGAGCGCTTGAAAAATATCTGGCTTCTGATCAGCAGTATTTTTTTCTATGGCTGGGGCGAGCCAAAGTTTGTCTGGATCATGCTGGGAAGTATCCTTTGCAATTACCTGTTCGGGATCGCACTTTCCAAGGCCGCAGGCGCGCCGGAAGAACATGCGGCGCTAAAAAAAGGAATCCTTGTATTGGCCGTTATCATGAATCTTGGTATTTTGTTCGTGTTCAAATACTTTACCTTTACACTGGAGACGATCAGGCAATTGACAAACGGCAGCTTTGATGTGCTTCAGATCGCCCTTCCCATCGGGATTTCGTTTTATACGTTTCAGGGACTGTCCTACGTCGTGGATGTATACCGCATGGAAGGCAGGAAAGATGAAAACGGTGAGGTGATGCATGTGGCGCAAAAAAGCCCGATCAGGCTTGCACTCTATATCGCCATGTTTCCGCAGCTTATTGCAGGTCCCATCGTGCGCTATCATGATATCGGGAAGGATCTGACAAGACGGGTTCATTCTCCGGACAAATTTGCGGCCGGGATAGAGCGGTTTATCATCGGACTTTCCAAAAAGGCAATCCTTGCCAATATGACCGGAGAGATGGCAGGCAGGATCTTAGAAAGTGATGTCGCAAGCATGGGTGCCTCTGTAGCATGGCTGGGAGCGATCGCCTATACCCTTCAGATTTATTTCGACTTTTCGGGATATTCCGATATGGCGATCGGACTTGGTAAAATATTTGGCTTCACCTTTTTGGAAAACTTTGACCACCCTTATATCGCCTGCTCCATCAAGGAATTCTGGCGCAGATGGCATATTTCTTTATCAGGCTGGTTTAGAGATTATCTCTATATCCCGCTGGGAGGCAGCAGAAAGGGAAATGTGTATTTCCATCTGGCAATCGTATTTCTGGCTACCGGTATCTGGCATGGAGCCGCATGGGGATTTGTCGCATGGGGCATCTGGCATGGAACGTTCCGGCTGATCGAGTATTATCTTGAACAACGCGCACGTAAACGGACAACAGCAGACGGGCAGGGATTCGATAATGAGAAGTCCCGTATGCGGACCGTATCGGAAAATGTGAAAACATTCCTTGGCTGGCTCTACACTATGCTTGTAGTCGTGGCAGGCTGGGTAATCTTTGCCAAGGTCAATCTCCATGAGGCGTTGGACTATCTGGCGGTCATGTTCGGGATCAGACGAAATACCTTCGTGGCATATGACGCCGGCTTTTACCTGAATCATCAGATGCAGTTTTTCATGACCGTGGCGATTCTCGCCTGTGTGCCATGGAAAGAGGTGTTGGAGAAAAGAAAACGTTCTGCCGGTCAAAAGGATGGCGGTACAAAGAATAACGCTCAGACAAAAGAATGGCCGGAACGGGAGACTGTGAAACTGCAGGGAGTAGTAGCAGAAATGAACCAAACAAAGGATTGGATCATATGCATGGGAAAGAGGCTTCTCTTACTGGGATTATTAGCGCTGGACTTTGTATTCATTATTAACAGCTCCTATAACCCGTTTATCTATTTCAGGTTTTAGAATATGCAGAAAAAATGACTTTTTAGACAATATCAATAACACCAATTACATGCCCCAATCTATTATGAGATAAAAAGGAACCCAAATGAATCAAAACCAAACATCCCCCCAAAAACGCATAAAATGGTGTCTGGACGTAGCCTTCGTCCTCGTATTCCTTTGTATGATCTTTGTCCCGTTTTTAAAGCTGGATACGGCGGAAACGATCGACTCTACACTGGAAAACCGCTCCATGACCAAATGGCCGGGGCTTGATTTAAAGGGAGAACATAACGAATGGTACGGTCATTATGTGGAAGATAGAGTAGCCTTTCGAGAGAAAGCGATCCGATTTTATATCAAAGGGACTTATGCCCTGTTTCACGAGTTTTCCGAGGATCTTCATATGTATGGCAAAGATGGGTGGATCTTTCCGGCAGATGACGCCTATGTCAAAGCCTACCAGCATCTGAATACGGATGAAGCGCTTTTGGACAACCTGACGACGTACCTGTCCCGTACCAATGATTATTTAAACTCCCGGGGGATCACTTTCGTGTTTACCATGGGACTGGACAAAAAAGCGGTTTACGGGCAGTACTTTCCGGATTCCATTCATGTGGATGAAACGAAGAAAGGAATCCCGGAAATGCTCTCGGAAAAGCTCACACAGGCAGGCGTGCCTTACGTGATCCCGGTAAAAGAATTTCAGAAAAAGGCAAAGACAGAGCAGATCTATAACAAAAGCTATGACTGTGCTCATTGGAATGATCTGGGGGCGCTTTATGGCATGCAGCTGGTTGACGATGTGATCCGAAAAGACCATCCGGAGCTTCCGGCGCTTTTAAAAGAGGATTTTACGATCACTTACGAATCCAAAGGAATCGAATTTATCGAACTGCCGATAAAGGACAGTGTCCCGGTGTGCGAGGTAAATAGAGAGCAGCATCTGGGCGCAAGGACAAAGAAAGTGGGCAGGCTTACTACAGTGCCGGGAACGAGCATGCAGGACTATATCAATCCGGACGCCGTCTGCAAGACAAAGATCCTTGTGATCCATGACAGTTTTCTGGAGGAACGCTACAAGTTCTTGACATACCGCTACAAAGAAGTCTTTATGGTGCCAAGACAAAACTATACTCATCTGCAGGAATATGTGGAGGCACTAAAGCCGGACGTGGTGCTTTTTGAGTGCGCGCAGCGGGCATTCGTGGATGATCTGTATGCTTATACGGAGCTGGCGGATGTGACGTATGGGGAGTAGACAGGCACACTTTGGCTTTTTCCGGGTACGATACTTGTTATTGCTTTCGGAACGTGTTAGTATTTGTAGTGTTAATGTAAACAAACGCATTGTTTCAAAGATGAATGAGTTGGATAAGAGTTCGTACAAACAGATCTTTGAAGGAATCCTATAAAAGAATCAGATATAACAGGAGAAATATATGAGTGAGAAAAATCCCACGAAAATAAGACCAAGGGAATATATTAAGATCCGTGGTGCGAATGAACACAATTTAAAGGGAATCAATGTGGATATCCCACGAAACGAGCTGGTGGTGCTGACCGGACTCTCCGGATCTGGAAAGTCGTCACTGGCATTTGATACGATTTATGCGGAAGGGCAGAGACGCTATATGGAGTCTCTGTCTTCTTATGCGAGACAGTTTTTGGGGCAGATGGAGAAACCGAATGTGGAGAAGATCGAAGGACTTTCCCCGGCAATCTCCATTGATCAGAAATCCACGAACCGCAACCCGCGTTCCACAGTCGGGACGGTGACGGAGATCTATGATTATTTCCGTCTGCTGTATGCAAGGATCGGGATTCCACACTGTCCGAGCTGCGGCAGGGTGATCGAAAAACAGACAGTCGACCAGATGGTGGACAAGGTCATGAGCATACCGGGAGGAATGCGTATCCAGATCTTAGCACCTGTGGTGAGAGGCAGAAAAGGGGAGCACGCCAAGGTGTTGGAGCGCGCGAAGAAAAGCGGTTATGTGAGAGTGCGCATCGACGGCAACCTGTATGAGCTTTCCGAGGAGATCAAGCTTGAGAAAAATATCAAGCACACGATCGAAGTCGTCGTGGATCGCCTGGTGATAAAAGAAGGAATTGAAAAAAGACTTGCGGATTCTATCGAGACAGCGTTGGGACTGACGGAAGGAATCATTACAGTGGACGTAATCGGACAGGAACCGATGACCTTTTCACAGAGTTTTTCCTGTCCTGAGTGTGGGATCAGCATGGAGGAGATCGAGCCGAGAAGTTTTTCTTTTAACAATCCCTTTGGTGCCTGTCCGGTCTGCTTCGGACTGGGATATAAGATGGAATTTGATGTGGATCTGATGATCCCGGATCAGCATCTGAGCATCAATGAGGGTGCGATCCAGGTCATGGGCTGGCAGTCCTGCAGTGAGAAAGGAAGTTTTACCAATGCCGTTCTGACCGCACTTGCGAAGGAGTACGGATTTCGTCTGGATACGCCTTTCGAGGAGTATCCGGATCACATAAAAGAGATCCTGGTGCATGGAACAAACGGGAAGGAAGTGGAGGTCCACTACGTGGGACAGCGCGGCAGAGGAATCTATCCCATTGCCTTTGAAGGGCTGGTGCGCAATGTGGAGAGACGTTACAGAGAGACAGCTTCCGAGGTGACGAAGGCAGAATATGAGACCTTTATGCGCATTACCCCTTGCAAAGAATGTAAAGGCATGCGATTGAAAAAGAATTCACTGGCGGTGACGGTCAGTGATAAAAATATTTATGAGATCACGTCCATGTCAGTGGCTGCCCTGCATGCATTCCTGCAGGAAATGACACTGTCCGACAGACAGAAGATGATCGGGGAACAGATCTTAAAGGAGATCCGCCAGAGAGTGGGATTTCTGATGGAAGTGGGACTGGATTATCTTTCCCTTTCACGGGCAACGGCGACGCTTTCCGGCGGGGAATCCCAAAGGATCCGTCTTGCCACACAGATCGGCTCCGGACTGGTGGGAGTCTGCTACATTCTGGACGAGCCCAGTATCGGTCTGCACCAGAGGGACAATGACAAGCTGCTGGGCGCGCTTAAGAATCTGCGCGATCTGGGCAATACGCTGATCGTAGTCGAGCATGACGAAGATACGATGCTGGCCGCAGACCATATCGTGGATATCGGTCCGGCGGCCGGCAGTCATGGCGGCGAGGTCATAGCACAGGGAACGGCAGAAGAAATCATGAAAAATCCGGCGTCCATTACCGGCCAGTATTTAAGCGGTAAAATGAGAATCCCGATTCCGAAGGAAAGAAAGAAACCGTCAGGTTTTCTGACAATCCGCGGTGCGGCGGAAAATAACCTGAAAAACATCGATGTGCAGATTCCGCTGGGGGTAATGACCTGCGTGACGGGGGTATCCGGCTCCGGAAAGTCCTCCCTGGTCAATGAGATCTTATACAAAAGACTTGCTAAGGAATTAAACCGTGCCAGAACGATCCCGGGGAAACACAAACGGATCGAGGGAATCGAACAGCTGGATAAGATCATTGACATCGATCAGTCTCCGATCGGACGGACACCCCGTTCCAATCCGGCGACCTATACCGGTGTATTTGATATGATCCGCGATATTTTTGCAGCGACGTCCGATGCGAAAGCCAAAGGATATAAGAAGGGACGTTTCAGCTTCAACGTCAAG
This sequence comes from Lachnospiraceae bacterium, assembly GCA_015056815.1. GTDB lineage: Bacteria > Bacillota > Clostridia > Lachnospirales > Lachnospiraceae > SIG333. The sequence continues at coordinate 76,049 of SVFN01000004.1, forward strand.
GGTGGACGGTGCGAAGCCTGCAGCGGTGATGGGATCATCAAGATTGAGATGCATTTTCTGGCAGATGTCTATGTTCCCTGCGAGGTCTGCGGCGGGAGGCGATATAATCGGGAAACACTGGATGTACGTTATAAAGGGAAGAATATTTATGAAGTGCTGGACATGACAGTGGAGGAAGCCGTGACATTTTTTGAGAATGTTCCGTCCATCAGACGCAAGATGGAGACGCTCCGGGATGTGGGGCTTTCCTATATCAAACTGGGGCAGCCTTCCACGACGCTTTCCGGCGGCGAGGCACAGAGAGTGAAGCTGGCAACTGAGCTTTCCAAACGCAGTACGGGCAGGACGATCTATGTGCTCGACGAGCCGACAACAGGTCTGCATTTTGCGGATGTGCATAAACTGGTGGAGATTTTACAGCGTCTGAAAGAAGGCGGCAATACGGTGGTTGTCATCGAGCACAATCTGGATGTAATCAAAACGGCGGACTACATTATTGATATGGGGCCGGAGGGCGGAGACGGCGGCGGCACAGTCATCGCAAACGGGACACCTGAAGAAGTGGCGAAAAATCCGAAGTCGTACACGGGTTATTATATTCAGAAAATGATAGATAAAGAGAAAGAAAATTAAAAACTATTTGAGGCGTATAATATGGAGCAGAAGAGAAATCCGGCAGACTGGATCAAACAGGCGGTAAGGGCATTGTTTTTGTTTTTTGCCGTCTGGATATTGGGACTGAGTCTGGGTAACATACAATTAAAGGAATCGATGGAGGCGTTCGGAAAAGAACCATGGCTGACCATTCTGTTGTTTGGAGGCAGCATGACTCTGTTTCTGGTGTTCTTTCTGTTTGCAAAGATCCGGTTACTTTTGGAGAAAAAGTATGCAGGTATTTTTATCCTGCTTTGCATTGCGCTGATCGGGATCCTGCAGATTCTTTGTATTTTTAAGCTGCGTATACAATTCCGCTATGATGCGCTGGAGGTGTATGAAGAGGCCTGTCGCCTCCTGAAAACGGGGCAGATCGCCAACTGGGATTATTTTGGAGCCAATCCGCATCAGAGGGGGACATTATATCTTACCTGGTTTTTGCTAAAGATTGCAGCTTCTTTGCATATTCCGGAAAGCATGTATATGGTTTATCTGGATCTGTGGTGCATGATCTGTGTCGATAGCTGTATTTTGGGTGCCGGATTTGTGATCGGACGGGAAAAAGGGCTAAGGGTAATGACGCTGTATTTCTTTATGATGCTTTTACAGCCTTTTACGTATCTGTGGTGTCTGTTTCATTATACGACAGTACAGTGCCTGCCGTTTATGACGCTGTTGCTCTTGCTTTCGGGAGTGGCACCGCAGTGCCGTAAGAGAAACCAGAAGATCCTGCTTGGTGTTGTGATGGGGGTGATCTGTTTTATCGGGAATAAGATCCGCCCGACGGTATTGATCGCGCTGATCGCTTATGTATTGTACGTGGCATTACAATGGCTAAGGGAATGGATCCGGAAATATCAGTCGCAAAAAGAGACATATGCGAGGGCGGACAAAGATAATGAGCAGATGTACTTCGAAAGGAAAAAGACGGAGAGTTTTCGGAAAGAACGTATCAGAAAAGTAGTCAGACCGGAGCAGCCGGAAGAGCCGGAGAGCAAAGAAGCAGAGTGGGAAGAGACGGTGCCGGAGGAAGAAGCAGCACCGGAAAGAACGGAGCAGGAAGAAGAAACAGAGCGGGAAGAACCGGAGGAAAAAGCAGAGGGGAAAGCGGCTGAGGGAGAAGAAACAAAAAAGCCGGAAGAAAAGACATTGGAAGCGCTTGAAGAAATCCGGGAGGGGACAGAGGAGAAAGCGCCTGCAGAAAACGCCGGTGAAAGAATGGAAGATGAGTCGGAAGTCAAAGAAATCAACAAGAGAAGGTCACAAAAGAGCCGGCAAAGAAAAGAAGCCGTCCCCCAAATGAACGAAGAAGAGAAGGAGCAGAAGGAAGAAGAGGGACAGGAGCAAAAGAAACAGACAGAACCGGAAGAAAAAGAACCCGTTCAGCCAAAACGGGAAAAACCGGAGACGGATCAGAAAAAAGCCGGAAACGATCATCGAAAGAAAAAAAGTCGTTCCGGGAAAAGAGGAAGACCGAGGGCACCGAAAACGGATACGCTGGAGAGAATGGAAAAAATCCTGAATGAGACCGATGCAGATGTAGCTTTGGAGCATTCTGAAAAGAAAACAAAAAATGCAAACAAATCTCCGAAGGTGATGAGCGCTTCCAAAAGAAACAAGACAATCCGGAAGACGGAGCGGATCAGACCGGCAGAGGAATTTTCACGGGAAGAAGAGCCTGTGGAAGAGGAAATCGATCTGGAACTGATCATCCATGCAGAGGAGCTGGAAAGTGACTTTGCTGACAGGCAGGAGGTTATTTCCGGTGAGCGGGCAGATGATTCTGACGAAGATATGGAAGAATCAGAGACAGAATCCGAATCAGAAGGTGTAGAAGTGGAGCCGGAGTGCGGCGAAGAGAGCGGGGAAACAGAGCCGGAGTATGACGAGAAAGCCTGGGAAGCAGAGCCGGGATATGACGAGGAAGAGCCCGGGGAAGCAGAGCCGGAATACGAAGAAGAGCCAGAGGAAGCAGAGGAGGAATACGAAGAACAGTCCGGGGAAACAGAGCCGGAGTATGACGAGAAAGCCTGGGAAGCAGGGACGGGATATGACGAGGAAGAGCCCGGGGAAGCGGAGCCGGAATACGGCGAAGAGAATGCAGAAACAGAACCGGAAGGAACGGAAAAGGAAACCGGGAAAACAAACGGACGGAACCGGCGGGAATACAGACAGCAAGAACGAAAGGCGCAGAAGAAGGAAAAAGCACGCATGCTTGGTAATCTGGCAGCAGTGGCAGCTTTTGTGCTGACCTTTTTATTGTTGAGTATCGGCTACAAGGCACTGGATCACAAGATGGTAACGATCGATACCGCGTCCTATGAACGCCCGCTTTTGTTCTGGGTGGCCATGAGCGCAAAAGGGGATGGTACCTGGGACGGTAATGATGCGGAACAGCTTGCAAAATTCGAGACAAAAGAGGAAAAAGAAGCTTATACAAAAGAACTGATCAAAGAACGTCTTGGAGATCTTGATGCGGGAGAACTGATCGGGCTTCTGTCAAGAAAGCTGTGTGTGACATGGGCCAAAGGAAATGATGATGCGATAAATGAGAATACGGACAGCTTACCGTATGGAAAATGGTATGACTGTCTGTTGGGGGAAGAAAGCCTGTTTTTCTTATATTACTGTCAGATCTTCCGGATTCTCATGTTTGCGTGTATCGTATTCGGAACGGTCTGTGCTTTTGCCAAACGGAGTGTGCAGGCGGCGGATTATATGCGCATCGTGCTTCTTGGCGGGATACTGTTTCATCTACTATGGGAGGCAAAGCCTTTATACAGCCTTCCGTTCATGCCGTTTTTGCTGGTGCTTATGACGGAAGGACTCTGGCAGCTTCTGGAGCTGTCGGGTGCTGCAGCGACCGGAGACAGATGGCGGAATCGCAAGGGCGGTACCAAAGGCAAAGAGCGTAACGCGTATCCGGTCATAATCCTTTCAGCGGCGGCATGGCTTGGCCTGATGATCTGGGGATTCGGATATGGACAAAAGCTTTTGGAACAGGAACGGACGATCAGAAACTATACGGCATCGCAGGCCATGGAACGGTGTGACATCAAACGGGGACTTCTGGCAAATGAAGCGGTCAGACAGGAATTCCGGGCAGACAGAACATTTAATACCATTGGGGTGCAGATACGCAATTACAGCTGGTTTTACGGGAAACAGAATGAATCCCTTTACCGGCTGACCTTATTTGACAGTGAGGATCAGATGCTCAGACAGGCACTGATCAAAGGGAGTGATTTTGAGGATTATGAATATTGTGATGTTTCCTTTGAACCGGTTATGCCTGAAAAAGGCGGTGAATTATACCGCTTTTTGATCGAAACAGTACAGGCGGATGATATCAGCAATCTGGTGTTTTACAAGAAAGCTTCTGATGCGATCGATCCTTATCCCTGGGGTGCTTATGTGGAGAACGGAGTGCCGATGGAGCAGGCGGATCTGACGTTTCGGGTATATCAGAAAGAATACGGACCGGTTATGGCAAAGAAGGAGTTATTGTTCCTGATCCTGCCGCAGATTCTGCTGCAGCTTGCAGTGCTGCTTTTGAGCCTTCCGGGAAAAGAGGAGACAGGCATCAGTCGCAGGAGCAGAAAAAGAATAGGGTTTTCGGGAAAAGACAGGTTAATATAACAGGATTTTGGGCCGATATAAAAAGTATATGGTCATCAGCGCTTTTTGGTGAACTATGACGAAAATAACGGTTACTGTATATATTTACTGGTAAAATATTTAAAAATCTGTTAAAACTCACAAAACCCTTTGAAAAAGATAGGATTATGCGTTATAATCTAATTTATCGCATATAGTTTTAGATTTAATTGTATCTGGATAGAAGGGAGATCGTCATGCAGTATACAGATATCGGTATAGATTTGGGAACTGCCAGTATTTTGGTTTATATCCGCGGAAAAGGAGTCGTGTTAAAAGAGCCCAGCGTGGTGGCTTTTGACAGAGATACCAATAAGATCAAGGCAATCGGCGAGGACGCCAGATTGATGCTGGGAAGGACGCCCGGGAATATCGTTGCGGTAAGACCGCTCAGACAGGGTGTTATTTCCGATTATACAGTAACAGAGAAAATGATGAAGTATTTCATCCAGAAGGCACTCGGAAAGAAGTCTTTCCGCAAACCGCGTATCGCGGTGTGCGTGCCCAGCGGTGTTACGGAAGTTGAGAAAAAAGCGGTTGAAGATGCTACGTACAATGCAGGTGCAAGAGAGGTCTTTATCATTGAGGAGCCGATCGCTGCAGCGATCGGAGCCGGCATCGATATCGCGAAACCCTGCGGGAATATGATCGTGGATATCGGAGGAGGTACTTCTGATATCGCGGTGATTTCACTTGGCGGTACGGTGGTGAGTGCATCCATCAAGATCGCGGGTGATGACTTTGATGAAGCAATCGTTCGTTATATGAGAAAGAAACATAATCTTCTCATTGGTGAGCGGACGGCAGAGGATTTAAAGATTAAGATCGGGTCTGCCTACAAACGTCCTGAGATCGATACGTTAGATGTCAGGGGAAGAAACCTTGTAACAGGTCTTCCACGCACGGTGCGTGTGACCTCCGAAGAGACAGAAGAGGCTTTGAAGGAGACGACGTCACAGATTGTGGAAACGATTCACAGCGTTTTGGAGAAGACACCGCCGGAGCTTGCGGCAGATATCGCAGACCGCGGTATTGTCCTGACAGGTGGCGGAAGCCTGCTTCGCGGGCTGGAAGAGCTTGTTTCTTCCAAGACCGGTATCAATACCATGACGGCTGAAGACCCGATGACCTGTGTGGCCATCGGTACCGGCAAGTTTGTGGAATTTCTGGCAGGACATCAGGAGGATCTTTAATCGGATATTCGATAAGGAGACGCTTTATGGTAAAAGGATTGTATACTGCCTATACAGGTATGATCAACCAGCAGAGACGCATGGATATTGTCACGAATAATTTTGCGAACTCGGCGACGACAGGTTACAAAAAAGAGGGAGCGACCAGCCAGGCATTTGATACTGTGCTTGCATACAAATTAAAAGACCGCTCCACGCCTGCTTATGCCCAGAGGATCGGAGGAGCAAATCTCGGTGTGAAGATCGGAGAGAATTATACCGACTGGTCACAGGGACCTCTGGAGATCACAGAAGATACTTACAATCTTGCGCTTTCCGGCAAGGGGTTCTTTGCAGTGGAATTTACCAATAAAGCAGGAGAGCATTCGACCAAGTATACCAGGGACGGATCTTTTTCCTTAAATACACAAGGCTATCTGGTGACATCGGATGACGATTTTGTGTTAGATACCAATGGCAGGCATATCCAGTTGGACCCCAGACAGGGCGCTTATATCGGCCGGGACGGCACAATCTCGCAGAATGGCAGGAATGTTGCCAGGGTGCAGGTGGTGGATTTTGAAGATTACAATTATATAGAGCATTACGGTGAGAATTATTATCAGCCGATACAGGGTGCCAGATTTGCAAATTCAAACGCGCTTGTATATTCCGGTTATCTGGAGGCTTCGAATGTGGAGACGGTTTCCGAGATGGTAGAGCTTATTACCATTAACAGGGATTATGAGAGCAATCAGAGAATGATCACAACGATCGATTCCACACTGGAGATCGCAGCGAATCAGATCGGTAAGGTATAAAGGAACTATTAACGATCGGGTATAACAAAAGACAGGAGAGTGGAATATGGTACGTTCTTTATGGTCGGCAGCGACAGGTATGCGTTCCCAGCAGGTGGCGGTGGACGTGATTGCCAACAATCTTGCAAATGTTAATTCTGTGGGTTACAAATCCGAAAAGACGGAATTTAAATCATTATTATATCAAACGTTACAGACGAAGACGACTTCCTCCGACGGATCACCAAAACCGGTGACGGCACAGGTGGGGTTAGGTGTGCGTAATTCTTCGATCAAATCGATTTTTACACAGGGAAATATGACAGCCACAGACAGTACTTCGGCGTTTGCCATTCAGGGAAAGGGATTTTTTGCGGTGCAGAGTCCGGATGGTGCGACGCGTTATACCAGAAACGGAGATTTTACATGGGCTCTTACCGGTACAGGGGTGGAGCTTACGACTTCCGATGGGTATCCGGTATTGGACACGAATGGAAGAGCAATCCGCCTGACAGGCAATTACAATACTTCCATGATCACGATCACGCGGGAAGGTACGATCATGTATCCGGACGCCGGTAACAATCCCCAGTCACTCGGTATTACCATAGGTTTGTACCAGTTCCAGAATCCGGAAGGTCTGGAGCATGTGGGTGATACTTCCTATGTCGTTTCGCCTGCCAGCGGTCAGGCAATGAATGAAGCTACAACAGCCGGACTGCAGAGAAGTTCTCTGGCGCAGGGATATCTGGAGTATTCCAATGTCAATGTGGGGGACGAGATGGTGAATCTGATCATTGCGCAGCGTGCTTATGAGATGAATTCCAAAGCGATCACGACGACCGATACGATGATGGAACTTGCCAACAACCTGAAAAGATAACCGGTGATAATCAAAACAGAGCCAATCGGTGCATGACAGGAGGCTTTTTATGGAACTGGATGGGATAACCTCTGCTTACATCAATCAGATAAATACAGTCCGGAAGGATGAAGCGGCGAAACAGATCGAAGCACTTACGAAGAAGACGGACTTTTCCAAGGCAACAGATGATGAACTGATGAAAGCCTGCAAACAGTTTGAGTCTTATCTGTTAGAGCAGGTGATGAAGCATATGGGAAAGACGACTTCGCTCTTTGGAGAAGAAAACGAAGGGACAAACGGGCAGCTTGTGGACTTCTTTATGGATTCCACTATGCAGAAAGTTGCAGATGATATTTCAGACAAAAAAGGAATGGGCATTGCCCGACATTTGTATGAGGCGATGAAAAGAGAGTATCACATTCCGGAAGGACCGGAAGTTTTGCAGACGAAAGAATAAAATCAGAGATGATCAGGCTGTCGCATCCGACAGCCTTTTTAACTGTCCCGGCAAAGGGGAGATGAAATGCAGGAATTGGATGGGTATGTAAAGCATATCGTATATCATAATGACAAGAACGGATATACCGTGCTTAGCGCGGAAACCGGGGAAGATGAACAGATACTGGTTGGCTTTTTCCAGACGATCGATGAAGGAGAGCATCTGGTCGCGAAGGGTGAGTTTGTGGATCATCCGACTTATGGCGTACAGTTTAAGGTGGAATCCTATGAGATAAAAGAGCCGGGTGATGTCGAGAGCATCCGCAGATACCTTGCAAGCGGAGCAATCAAGGGAATCGGAGCGGCGTTGGCGGAGCGGATCGTGAAGAAATTCGGAGCAGATACACTGCGGATCATGGAAGAAGAACCGGAAAGACTTGCACAGATCAAAGGGATCAGTGAGCGCAAGGCTTGCGAGATCGGTATGATCGCAGAGTCCAAAAAAGATATCCGCAATGCAATGCTGTTTTTGCAAAAATACAGTATTCCAAACGGTCTTGCACTAAAGATTTATGAGAAGTACGGTAATTCCATGTACGCGATCCTTCAGACCAACCCCTATCGATTGTCTGAGGATATTGAAGGTGTCGGGTTTAAAACGGCAGACAAGATCGCAGCCAGGATCGGGATTCATGTGGATTCGGATTATCGAATCCGAAGCGGACTTTTGTACGCGCTCTTAGAGGCGGGGGGAGAAGGACATCTGTATTTGCCAAAGAGTCTTCTTGTACGGAAAACAGAAGAACTTCTGGAACTGGAAGGACAGGAGGAAATGATCGGGATTCAGATGGAAAATCTGATCATGGAGCGGAAACTGATTGCAAAACCTTATTTGCAGGAAAACGGTCGGGAGGAGCTGGCACTTTATGCGGCGGCGGCCTATCAGTGTGAAGCGGGATGTGCAGCACTGCTCCGGGAGCTGAACCGGAAACTGATCACAGAGAAAGCAGAGGAAGAACGGATCCGTTCCGAAATCCTAAAGAGAGGTCGGCAAAAAAAAGAGATACTGGACGATCTGCAGGTGGAAGCCGTCGTGAAAAGTGCCTGTAACGGAGTGATGATCCTGACAGGGGGTCCGGGTACCGGGAAAACCACAACGATTAATACGATGTTGCGGTATTTTAGCAGTGAGGGAATGAACATCTGTCTGGCTGCTCCTACGGGACGGGCGGCAAAACGCATGACGGAGGCAACGGGATACGAGGCGAGAACGATTCATCGTCTTCTGGAGGTAAACGGCGGTGCGGAAGAAGGACGACATTTTTTTGAGCGCAATGAAGACAATCCCATTGAGGCGGATGTGATCATCATCGATGAGATGTCGATGGTGGATATCTATCTGTTTTTCAGCCTGTTAAAGGCAGTTCCTGTGGGAACACGTCTGATCATGGCAGGTGACCGGGATCAGCTTCCGAGCGTGGGACCGGGCAAGGTGCTTAAGGATATGATTGAAAGTGAATGTTTTCCGGTAGTGAAGCTGCAGAAAATCTTTCGTCAGGCGGCAGAGAGTGACATCGTAATGAACGCGCACCGGATCCGCAAGGGAGAGCCCATTGTAATGGATAATAAGAGCCGGGATTTTTTCTTTCTGCCGAGGAATGATGTAAATGTGATCTACAAACATATTGTGCAGTTGATCACAGATAAGCTGCCCCGCTATGTGGGAGTTTCGCCTTTTGAGATACAGGTTCTGACACCGACAAGGAGAGGTCCGCTGGGGGTGGAGACATTAAATGGGATCCTGCAGCAGTTTTTGAATCCGGAAGAACGTAATAAAAGAGAATGTAAAAACGGAGAGACATTGTTTCGCGAAGGCGATAAAGTGATGCAGATCAGGAATAATTACAAACTGGAATGGGAAATACTCAGCCGGTATCACATTCCCATCGACAAGGGCGTGGGAGTGTTCAACGGGGACACAGGGATCATACGGGAGATCAATACCTATGCAGAGACGGTGACAGTGGAATACGATGAACATAAAAGGGTCACCTATCCGTATTCGGGACTGGACGAGCTGGAGCTTGCCTATGCGGTTACGGTACATAAGTCTCAGGGAAGTGAGTATCCGGCAGTCATTATGCCGCTTTTGGGCGTTCCCAAGATGCTGACCTACCGTAATCTCTTTTACACAGCTGTGACGCGGGCAAAGAACTGCGTGACACTGCTTGGCAGTAAGGAAACCATTGGACAGATGATAGAAAATGGCAGAGAGCAGGAACGTTACAGCGGTCTGAAAAGCCGCATACTGGAATGTTATGTCCTGCCTGCCCGTGAGGTATAGATGGAAGCATTGAAAAGAATTCTGTTGCCGGCTTCAAAAAAGTGCATAGACTGGCTTTATCCGTTAAGATGTCCGGTCTGCGATGACGTGGCACCAAGCGGTACGGCGGTTTGCCCGGAGTGCCTTGTGAAACTGCACAGAGTGGGAGAAAATTTTTGCCTTAAGTGTGGAAAAGCGCTGACAGGACAGGAGGCGGAATGCTGTCCGGATTGCGTCAATGGGAGACATCTGTTTGAACAGGGAAGAAGTTTATACATATATGAAGGAGAACTGCGTTCCTCCCTGTACCGGATGAAGTACGCAAGACGGGGAGAATATGCAGGATTTTATGCAGAGCAGATGGTACGGTATCTGGGAGAATGGATTCGAAGAACAGATGCCGGTGGAATCGCTCCGGTACCGATCTCGAAAAAGCGGCAAAAGGAGCGGGGGTACAATCAGGCGGCACTCCTGGCGGAGAAAGTATCGGAAAGGACGGGGATTCCGCTTTATGAAGATCTGGTTCTCCGCATCAGGGATACCGCACCGCAAAAAAATTTAGATGCCATGCAACGGCAAAATAATTTGAAAAAGGCTTTTAAAATAGGACGAAATGATGTAAAATTAAATAGACTGATTCTGATCGATGATATTTATACGACCGGAGCGACAGCAGATGCGGTTACAACGGTTCTCAGACAGTCCGGAATCGGTAAGGTTTATGTTTTGACACTGGCGATCGGAAGACAGTAAGATGACTGGAAAGATCGGACACGCTTTAAAGCAATATATCAGACTAGGAGGTTAGGGTATGGCTAATGTTAGAAATTGCAGAAAATGCGGAAAGATTTTTAATTATGTGATGGGACCGAGTATTTGTCCGGCGTGTAGGGAGAGCCTGGAGGAAAAATTCCAGCAAGTAAAGGAATATATCAGGGATAATGGTAAGGCTACCATGAGCGAGATCAGTGAGAACTGTGATGTGGATGTTCAACAGATCAGACAGTGGATCAGAGAAGAACGTCTTCAGTTTTCGGATGATTCTCCGATCAAGGTGAATTGCGAAGGCTGCGGAGCTATGATCGGCTGCGGGCGTTATTGCAGTAAATGTAAGGCAAATCTGATCAACGGACTGAATCCGAAGGCACAAAAGATCGAGCCGGAAGAGCCGAGAAGAAGAGAAACTACCGGTCAGAAAATGAGATTCTTACAGTAATAAGGACGAAAGTGACGGGAGGAGTTATGCTGAATCAGGAGCGGATCAAGCTTATGACGCGCATGGCAGCTTACGAGGAGGATCAGGGCAGGAAGAATATGTCCATAGGAAGTTATTTCCGGCTGGACTATATTGGCATGCAGATCATCGGATCCATCGTGTATGGTACGATCGCGTTTGCCCTTGTATTTGCCATGTATATGTATTATGGCATGGAGCAGTTCATGCAGGATATCTACAAGATGGATCTGATGAAGTTTATTGAAGGAGTGATTTACAAATACCTGATCTTTCTTGCCTGCAGCGTTGTGATCACTTATATTGTATACGCGTATCGTTACAGTAAGGCCAAAAAGAGCCTGAAAAAATATTTTTATAGTTTAAAACAACTATCTGCTATGTATGACTTGGAAAGTCGTCAGTAAATACATAGAAAGGATTTTTTTATGTCAACTTTATTGGAAATAAGAGAAAATCTCAGGGATTTTTATACGAAGTTTGAGATTTATCTGACACCTTTGTTTAAATTTTTATTGGCACTGTTAACCTTTGTTTTGTTAAATTCATCATTGGGATATATGACACGTCTGAACAATATCATCATCATGCTGATACTGGCACTAATGTGTTCTTTCCTACCAGTGAATTTTATACTTTTGATCGATGCATTGATGGCAGTGCTTCACTTTTATGCAGTCTCGCTGGAGACGGCGATCGTGGGTGGAGCTGTATTTTTACTGCTTTTTTTACTGTATTTCCGTTTTTCCCCTAAAGAAGCGATTGCGGTGGCGCTTTTGCCTGTTTTTTTCGGACTTAAGATACCGTATCTGATTCCGCTTGCGCTGGGGTTGGTCGGTTCGATCACTTCCGTTGTCTCTGCGGCCTGTGGTGTGGTTGTGTATTATCTGCTGATATATGTTAAAGAGAATGCAGCAGCGATCAGTGCGATGGAGGGGTCTGAAAATGCTCTTGCAAGATTTCGTTTTCTGATCGATGGAATGATCAATAACAAGACGATGTATGTGCTGATCATGGCGTTTGCCGCCACGGTAGTTGTGGTTTATCTGCTTCGCCGGCTTCCGGTGGACTATTGCTGGACGATCGCGATCGTAATCGGTTCGGTAGTCTGTATCGTTGCGATCCTCATGGGGGATTTGTCATTTGAGACGAATATCTCCATCATGGCGACGGTGATCGGGACTCTGGTCAGTGCACTTTTATGTAAGGTGCTGGAGTTTTTTGTTTTTAATGTGGATTATTCCCGCACCGAGTATGTTCAATTTGAAGATGATGAATATTATTATTATGTGCGTGCGGTACCCAAGAATTCCGTAGGCAAATCCAAGAAAACGGTGAAAAAGATCACAAGCGTGTTGTAAACAGATCAGATATGTCAGGTGGTTTTGATGGCGAATTTGTTAAACTGGTCAGGCATGATGGACGAATATTTTTCCAGCCTGCACATTCCCAAAAACATAATGTGGACCGATATTGTGGAGATAATCATTATCTCCTTTTTGGTGTATCAGGTTTTAATGTGGATTCGCAATACCAGGGCATGGTCTTTACTGAAGGGTGTCCTGATCATTTTGGCATTTCTGCTTCTGGCAGTCATCTTTCAGCTCACCACGATTTTGTGGATCGCGGAAAAAATGTTCAGTATCGCTGTTATAGCGATCGTAGTCATATTGCAGCCGGAACTTCGAAGAGCGCTCGAAAGACTGGGGCAAAAACGATTTGCCTTCTCGTTTCTGATGTTTGACAATGCCAAGGAGGAGAATGGCAGATTTTCGGATAAAACTTTAAATGAGATCGTAAAAGCAAGCATGGAGATGGGCAAGGCGAAAACGGGTGCCCTGATCGTGATCGAGAAGGAAACCTCTCTGGCAGAGTACGAGAGAACAGGGATCGAGATTGACGCGGTTTTGACGAATCAGCTATTGATCAATATATTTGAACATAATACGCCGTTACATGACGGCGCCGTTATAGTGCGGGGTAACAGGGTGACATGGGCGACCTGTTATCTGCCGCTTTCGGACAGTATGTCGCTGTCTAAGGATCTGGGCACCAGACACAGAGCGGGAGTGGGAATTTCGGAGGTTACGGATTCCATGACGGTTATCGTGTCGGAGGAGACGGGGCGTATTTCCGTTGCATATGAGGGAAATCTCAGACGTAATCTGGATGCGGAGTCACTCAGGGAACAGCTTCGCATGATCCAGAACAAAGGCCCGGATAGTCGCAGGAAAAGGAGAATATGGAAAGGCAGGGGAAAAAATGCAGGTCGCAAGAAAACTGTCTGATTTTAATGAACGTCATAATATATGGCTGAAGGCTTTGGCTGTCATTATTTCCATATTGATCTGGCTTGTGGTCGTCAATGTCAGTGATCCTGTCACGACGACGACGTTTAGTGGCGTTCCGGTGGAGATCACCAATACGGAAGTTCTGACAGCGGAGGGAAAGACTTATGAAATGCTCAGTGCCGGGACGGTGACTGTGACTGTGAATGCCAAACGTACGATCCTGGATTCCATAAGCAAGGATTACTTAAAAGCAGTAGCGGATATGCGGGATCTGGATGAAGAAACCGGCACGATCAAATTAAAAGTGGAATCCAACAAATACAGTGAGAAGATCGACAGTATGAAGGCAAAGGAAGAGACGATCACAGTAAGTATTGACAATCTGCTGAAACGTCAGCTTCCGATCTATGCCAGCGTGACAGGTACACCGGCGGACGGCTATGTGATCGGCGATGTGACGATGGATCAGAATATCGTGCGGATCTCCGGCCCGGAAAAGGCAGTATCTGAGGTCAGCAAAGTTATGGCGGAAGTCAGTGTGGATGGTATGAGCAGTAACGTGAGCACAACGGTGGATCTTCGTCTGTATAATGAACAGGGTGAGCAGATCAATGGAAACGGTATCACCAAAAATATTTCTTCGATCGCAGTGGTGGCAGAGATCCTTGGGACGAAGGAAGTGGGTGTCAAAGCCTATACTTCCGGGGATCCGGCAGAAGGCTACGGCATGACCGGAGAGATCAGGATCACACCGTCTACAGTTGTGATCGCAGCAAAGAACAGTGTTTTAAAGAATATAACGGATTTGATCATACCGGCAGCGGAACTGTCGATCGAGGATGCTACAAGCAATGTCAAAGAGACCTTTGACCTGTCGGATTATCTGCCGGATTCCATCCGCTTTGCGGATCCGGAACAGGATACAGAAGTAAAAGTGTGGGTTGGGATCGATAAAAAGGAAACCTTGGAGAAGACGATCACCTATTCCATGATCAGTATTCAGAATATGCCGGAGGGCTACCAGGGGGATTTCACTCTGGATGCACCTATTGATATCATACTGACCGGTATGGCGGATGCAATGGATAAGCTGTCAAAAGAGCCGATGACTGTGAAGATTGATGTGGCAGATCATATGAAGAATAAGGGCATTGCAGAACTGGCAGACGAAACGACCTATGAGGTGCCGCTCACGATCAAGCTGCCGGCAGGCGTTGAGATCATGAATGAACGTACTTATACTGTGCGATTGAGAGTTACGAAAAAATAACAGCGGGAAAGAAAGGATCTGCCTTCCCGGGAACATACAAAGCAGATCGGAAATATAATAAAACAGAGGTAGATAGTATGGCAAGATTATTTGGGACGGACGGAGTCCGCGGAGTAGCAAATGAGGAGCTGACACCGCTTTTGGCGATGCAGCTTGGGCAGGCGGGTGCTTATGTGCTGTCAAAAGAGAATGAGCATAAGCCTACGATCATGGTTGGCTGTGATACGAGAATTTCAGGCGATATGCTGGCTAATGCATTGATGGCAGGGGCCTGCTCCGTTGGGGCAAATTGTGTTTATGTGGGCGTGATCCCGACACCGGCGATCGCATATCTGACACGCAAATACAAAGTGGATGCCGGTGTTGTGATCTCTGCAAGTCACAATCCGGTTGAGTTTAACGGGATCAAATTCTTTGACGGTAAGGGGTATAAGCTTCCGGATGCACTGGAGGATGAAATCGAGGCACTGATCGAAAGTGATATGAAAGGTGTTAAATTCCCGACAGGCTCCAGTGTGGGAAAGATCAAATATCGTGCCGATGCGAGAGAGGAGTACATCAATCATGCAATCCAGGCGATCCCGGTGGATCTGACCGGTATGAAGATCGTTGTGGATTGCGCTGAGGGAGCGTCTTACTATACTTCGGTAGAAGCACTCAAGGAGCTTGGCGCGAATGTGGTGGCACTTCATAATAATCCGGACGGTACCAATATTAATGCGAATTGTGGTTCCACGCATATGGAAGAACTGATGGCAAGAGTTGTCTATGAGAAAGCGCAGGTGGGACTGGCGTTTGACGGGGATGCCGACAGACTGTTAGCGGTAGATGAGAACGGAAAAAAGGTAGACGGCGATGAGATCATGGCGATCATCGGCAATCATATGAAGGAAAAAGGGACGCTAAAGCAGGATACGATCGTGGCGACCGTTATGAGTAATCTCGGATTTTTCCTGATGGGAGAGAAACAGGGGATTCATATGGAGCAGACCAAGGTTGGTGACCGTTACGTGCTGGAGAGAATGCGTGAGATCGATGCTAATCTGGGCGGAGAACAGTCGGGACATATTATATTCCTGGATGAGAATACTACCGGGGACGGCTTGCTCAGTGCTCTTCATTTGCTGGAGGTCATCGTCGAGAGCGGGAAACCTTTATCCGAGCTTACAAAGATCATGGAAGTACTTCCGCAGGCGCTTGTCAATGCGAAGGTGCCGAATCATAAAAAAGAAAGCTATATGGATTATGCTGAGATCGCAAATGCGATCGATGAGCTGTCTGCAAGGTTTGCAGGAGAAGGCAGAGTCCTGATTCGTCCTTCCGGCACAGAGCCGCTGGTGCGTGTTATGATCGAGGGAAAAGATCAGAAACAGATCGAAGAGGAGGCACATAAACTTGCCAATCTGATACAGGATGTTATGCTTTAAGGATAACTTACAAACTTGTTATATCATAAAATATATGATATAATATTTTAAATGACTGTTTCGTAGAATCAATGATCAAAATATAGGGGTTATGGAATATCATAAATGGAGGTAGACAGATGGTAAAGCAAAAAGTCGTGATCAAGAATCCGACCGGATTACATCTGCGTCCGGCAGGGATTTTGTGCAAAGAAGCAATGCAGTATAAGTCGCTGATCACTTTTTCGTTTAAAGAAAGTACGGCAAATGCCAAGAGCGTGTTAAGCGTGCTGGGGGCATGTGTTAAGTGCGGTGATGAGGTCGAGTTTGTATGTGACGGTGAAGATGAGGAAGAGGCTTTAGCGGCACTGGTAAATGCTATTGAAAGCGGACTAGGAGAATAAAAGGACAGCCCATCTGAACAGATGGGCTTCTTTATTGTGGTGATCATGAAAAAAATGTGGCAGAAATCAGAAGAAAAACGGTATATCATATTTCCGGCCATAACGTTGTTCTGTCTGGCAGGCTGGATCGGAAGTCTCCTGCTTCCGGATAAGGTACTGGATACCTATTCGGTGAATATGACGGAGGAAGAAGGAGACACGGAGGAACTGCTCTCATTGGCAGAAGGAAATCATGTACGTTATCAGATGGATACGAAAGGTATTCCCATGAAGGGGATACAGGTCGGCATCAACAAGCAGGGGAGGGAAATTTCCGGAATCCTTCACTATGATGTGTATGTTATGAAAGATGGAAATGAGACATTGGCAAGCAGTAACGTATATGATCTTTCCGAAGGGTACGATCTGCAATATGTTTATCTGCCTTATGACGGGTATGAAAAATGCACAGGGCAGCTTAGCATAGATTTTTATACACAGGACAATACAGCGGAAGTGATGAGTCCTGCCCTTATGGCGAATCATACCATGACAGCAGATACGGTGACAATGAGTACGGCAGATCCGCAATTTAGCGGAAGCCTGAAGGGAAGCTATATTTACACGCACGATACGTATCCGTTTTTGTATGATTTCAGGATCATGACCTGTATTTTTCTGGCAGCATCCATGGCAGTGCATTATCCGCACAAGAACAGAAGGGGAGGGAAACAACATGAAGCAGGAGCATAACGGAACATTTCCCGCTTCGAAGCTGGCGATCCATTTTCTTTTGCTGGGGATTTTGATGCTGACACTTGCCGGTGCTACAGAATGTGTCCTGTTCCAGTGGAGTTCGCTTGCCTATAAGGAAAAGCCGATCTGCTTTGCAGCAAAAGAGTTTGCGAACGGCAAAAAAGCAGAGATCTCTTATGAGGAGGATCTGGCGAAGCTGACGGATGAAGAACAGAATGCGATCCTGGTGCAGCGGGAAAACGAGCGCCTGATCGCAGAGTATAACGGGGAAGTATATCAGCCCGAAGAAGATGATACACTTGTTGAAAAAGATGGCGTGTTTTATCGCAAGGTTATGAGGACGATTCTGCAGCTTGACCTGGGACATGAGTATTATATCAAGAAGCTTTCCGTCGGGCTTGCACTGGAGGAAGACGGCGGGTATCAGGTAAGCCTGTATCAGAATGGAGAAAAGACCGGGGAAGGACTGTTTTGCAGCATCAGCTCGAAGATTGGCTTTGGTATTATGAACGTAGGGCAGAAAGCAGATGCGGCAAGAATTGTGCTCACGACGCAGCAGAAACCGGATGCGGAGACACTTTCCGTTGTCTTTTCCAATGAATTTTCTTTTAATTTCATGCGGTTTTTCTTTTTGTTTTTACTGTTCAGTGTTGTAGCGATCCTGCTAAATACATTGATCCTGAAAAAGACCAGAACATATCTGAGTGAAAAGCCGGAATGGGTGTTTGCAATATCGGCGTTTTGCCTGGGAAGCCTTATGATCTGGGGGATCGGAACGAATCAGGTCGGATTTGATGAATATGCCCATGCAAAGACTGCATATGATCTGTCTTTTGGGGCAACAATAGAGACAACAGAAGCGGCAATGCAGATGAAAGGTAATCTGCTGCCCTATTTCAATACCCCTGAGGAACGACAGATGGTGGAAGCCTATGAGCAGAAAATGGCAACAAAGATCGCACCGGACATTACCCATCAGAGTCGTATGGTCCGTACGGAGACCAGAGTATACTATCCGATGGCAGCGGGGTTTTGGCTTGGCAGAAAGCTGCACCTGGATTTTGCCAGGACGGTGGCACTTGCCAAATTCGGTAATCTTCTGGCCTATATCGCAGTTGTCTGGCTGGCGATCAGACTGGCAGGGCAGTATCGATTATTTGTAGTGCTTTTGGGACTGTTGCCCAATAATCTGTTTATTGCCACATCGATCACATATGATGCGGTAGTGACTTCCTTTTTACTGCTGGCATCGGTACTGATGTTAAATGAGATTTTAGAGCCACACAGGAAGCTGAGAGGGGGCAGTGTTTTGCTGATGCTCTTTTCGTTTGAGGTTGGCTGCCTGTCAAAGCCGATCTATATCGTGATGGCGTGCATGCTTTTGTTCTTTGGCCGGGATAAGTTTGAAAACCGAATTCAGGAATTCATAATGAAGGCGGCAGTACTGCTTATGACAGGACTCATGCTGTATAATATCTTCCATCCGACTCCTGTCTCCGGAGGAGATTATGCGCTGGTGTCCAATCTGAGTTATGCCGGTGATCCTAGAAATACAGG
This sequence comes from Lachnospiraceae bacterium, assembly GCA_015056815.1. GTDB lineage: Bacteria > Bacillota > Clostridia > Lachnospirales > Lachnospiraceae > SIG333. Next base: position 94,855 of record SVFN01000004.1, read on the forward strand.
TTCCAGCGTTACAGGACAGATTGGGTATATCCTGCATAACCCGTATGCTTATACGATCCTGCTTCTTCGCTCCATGGCCGGGATGCTTACAGACTATGTGACGGCTTCGGTACCGTTTGTGGGTTTTGCCTATCTGGGATTTGCTTCCGGAGTGGTCAACTGGATCTGTATCCTGTTGGCAGTGCTCGCATCCCTTTACACAGCGAGGGAAACCCAGTATTTTTCCGGGGAAAACAAGGGGATTTTCGGACGAAGTGCGATCGGAATGAAATATGTGATCCTGAATCTGATCATGTGTTTCGGAGTGACAGCAATCGTCTGGACTTCCATGTATGTCTCCTATACAGCTGTGGGAGCTGATGTGATCGAAGGCGTACAGGGACGGTATTTTATTCCGCTGTTTCTGCCGTTTTTCAGTTGCCTGTTTTTAAGAAGAGATACGGAAAAAAAACAGACTGCACTCGGGAAAATATGGAATGGGATCAGACCTGCTGCCATGTATGCAGTGCTGACAGGAAGCATGATCTTTTTGAATCTGGCAATGATCTGGAAATTAGTGATCCTGCGTTTAAATGTATAAAGAGTCAAGTGGAGAAAACATATGGTAAGTGTTGTAGTTCCAGTCTACCGCAGCGAAGATACCTTAGAACGCTGTGTGAACAGCCTGTGTGCGCAGACGTATGAGGATCTGGAGATCATTCTGGTCGTGGATCCGCCACCGGATGCCTCCGGGATCTTAGCTGCGAAGCTGGCAGAACAGAATGAGAAAGTGCGGGTGATCTTTCAAAAAAACGAGGGAGTTTCTCCCTCGCGCAACAGAGGGATCCGGGAAGCGAAAGGAACCTATATCCGGTTTGTGGACAGTGATGATTATGTGGAGCCGGATTCGATCCGCTGCATGGTGGAAGCAATGGAGAACACAGATACGGATCTGGTGATCGCAGGATACCATCATCTGTATTTTGGTCGTAAGATCACCAAACTCCCTCCGGTCACAGGTACCTTTGGGACGTCAAAAGCAATGGAGGAAGTGTTAAAACTGTACGAGACCGGTTATCTGAACATGCCTTGGAATAAGCTGTATAAGAGAGAACAGATAACGGAAGGATTCCCGACAGACCGCAATCTGGGAGAGGATCTTTTGTTTAATCTTTCCTATCTGAAGGGCACCGGACGGTTTACGGTGATACAGCAGACGGTCTGTGAGTATATACAGGATGATCGCGGGACGACTCTCTCGACCAAACGAAGGACAGATAAACTTTCGATCACACTTTCTCTCTACAAAGAAGTCTGCGAAAGACTTGGACAGATGTATCAGGAGCTTCCGAAGAAACAGAGCGTATTGGATTCCAAACTGGTAGTGGAATTTCTGGATGATGTGGAGGGCCTGTATTTTGAAAAGGGAATGAGCCACAAGGAGAAAACGGGCATCATCAGAGAGTATGAGCAGGCTTTGAAAGACCTTTTGTCTGATCATCCCGGGTGTCTGATCAGACTGACATTGCCGGATTATAAGATCATCTATTTTTTCTTAAAACGCCGAATGACAGGGATAACCCGGCTTATGATCTGTCTGCGGGGAATCGTGGTGAAACTGTTGGGAAGGAGATAGTATGGAGCCTTTGATCAGTGTGATTGTTCCAATCTATAAGGTGGAAAAATATCTGCAAAGAGCAATTGAGAGTATCCGGGAGCAGACCTATACCAATCTGGAGATCCTTCTGGTGGATGACGGATCCCCGGATCTGTGCGGACAGATCTGTGACCGGTATGCACAGAAAGATTCCAGAATCAAAGTGATCCATAAGCCAAACGGCGGATTGTCTGATGCAAGAAATGCGGGACTGGATCAGATGACGGGAGAATATGTGGTCTTTGTCGACAGCGATGATTATATCGCGGATTTTTTTATAGAAGAACTGTATCAGATACTGATCAGAAATGATGCAGATGTCAGTTTCTGCCGGTATGAGGTCGTGACAAAAGAAGACCGTTGCGAGGCGGACAGACTCAGGCGTTTTTATCCGGCAGGCAGCGGCAGGGAGGCCGTAGCGGCAAATGTTGTGGAGAAGACAGCAAAAGGCACGGAGAAAACAGCGCAGAGTGTAAGCGGGCAGTTGATGGAAATCTGTGACAGACACAGACTGTTACTGAATATGTACGATCGGAACCACCCCGATGCGACTTATTTTATCGTGAGCTGGAATAAACTCTACAAGGCAGCTTTATGGGAAGGAATACGCTTCCCGAAGGGCAAAATCCATGAGGACGAGGCGACGACTTATAAGATTTTTGATAAAACGGGGAAGGGTGTTTATGTTAAAGTCCCCATGTATGCGTATTTCAGTGCCCCTTCGAGCATCACCAGGGATGCATTTTCCTTAAAACGTCTGGACTGGATGGATGCATTGACAGATCGTATCCATTATTTTGAAAAAAAAGGTGAGAGGGATCTGGTTTCCTGCGGAATACAGGCGAGAGCGGACGGAGCGATCAAGTATTATTATCCGCTTAAGGAGAGAATACCGGAGGCAGCAGATGAAAGAAAACGGTTAAAGAATTATGTGAGGGATGCCTTGACGGCGGACAGGGAGTATCATAATCTGACGAGCCGCAACAGGATCGGATACCGGCTGTTTTTATGGACTCCGTGGCTGTACCGCAGACTGATCGCAGGTTCCTGAAGCGAAATGAAAAACTGGCAGAATCACGTAGATCTGCCGGTTTCTTTTTGGAATATATGGAAAAAAGAGATCGGGAGGATGCATACTTGAGTGAAAGAAAAAGGAAAGACTTGAACTGTCCTGCCCGATAATGGTAGAATGACGAAAGGTGAGTAATGAGCAGGAAAGGGAAAAGGAATGCCAAAAGTAAGTATCGTCGTACCTGTCTACAATATGGAAAAATATCTGGACCGCTGTGTGAAAAGCATTCAGGCACAGACCTTACAGGACATCGAGATCATTCTGGTGGATGATGGCGGGAAGGACCGTTCCGTGCAGATGTGTGATGAATATGCAGCGGCTGACAGCCGCATAAAGGTCCTTCACAAGCCAAACGGCGGACTTACTTCCGCATGGAAAGCGGGAAGCCGGATCGCCACGGGAGAATATACCGGATATATAGACAGTGATGATTTTATCGAAAGGGAAATGTACGAAAGACTGTATGAAAGGGCGGTACAGGAAAATGCGGATATCGCCTGTTGCGGTCTGAAACATTTTTATGAAGCGAAGGATCATGAGGAATGGACGGAGCAGATGGAGTTCCCGCAGGACGTTTTCTCGGTCGAACAGCTTCGGGACAAAATGTTCCCGGTACTGATCAACAATGGTTCTTTTATGGGACGTTCCTTACAGCCAAACCGCGTGACGAAGCTGGTGCGTACCTCTTTGGTGCAAAAGAATCTTTCCCTGTGCGATGACAGAGTGGATGTGGGAGAAGATTTCCAGTTTTCCCTCTGCATGTTTTTGGACGCAGACAAAGTCGTGATCTTAAAGGATTATTTTCCTTATTATTACTGGATGAACAATACTTCTATGACGATGAAGTACGATGAGCATTATATAGAACGGATCAAAAGGCTTAAGGAAAATCTTGAGCGGATTTCGGATCAGAAGAACGTATTTGATTTCAAACCGCAGATCACCAACGATTTCCTCTGCCTGACAGTGCTGGAGGTCAAAGGAAGCATCTATAAACGAAAAGGGACTGCCTATCGGATTCTTCGAAAGGATCTGGTGAAGATCTGCACGGACGATGTGGTGGTTAAGGCATTAAAAGAAGCCGATATGCCGGGACTTAGTGCAGCCGAAAAACTGTTTTTGTTTTTTATGAAGTATCATTTTTATTTTTTGATCTATCTGGCGGTACGCGTTTATTTCCGGTAGGAGAAAGAGAAATATAACGATTTGAAAGATTGCGAAGTGCATTCGCGTTACCATTTCGAGCTTCGTATGACGCTGCGAGGTTGCGGAGAAACTGTATAAAACAGCCGATCATGTGAAAAACATGTTACATTCATCGACCGGAGTAACGTTTTCGCAGAAACAGAAACAAATGGGTAACGAAGCTTAGCAGCAACGTAGGGATTATTAACAGGATTGGGAGTAGGAAAATGAAAAACCGGAAGATCAGTGAAAAAAAGAAAACAATCGGTGCACTTTTTGCCTGTGCACTTTTGTTTGCGCTCCTGGCTTTTTTGTGCTTTTATAAACTGGGCGTGAAATATGTAGATCCCTGGGACGAGGCAAGGCATGGGGTCAATGCTTACGAAATGCTAAAAAGCGGGAAATTATTTCAGAACACTTATCTTTACGAGCCGGATTATTATAATCTCAAACCGCCGTTTAGCATGTGGTGTCAGATGGTAAGCTTTCTGATTTTGGGAGTGAGTCCTTTTTCACTGCGGTTTTATTCGGGACTTTGCTATCTGATCACGGCAGCAGTCTGTGCCCGTTTTTTGTGGAAACGATACGGGAGAGTGGAAGCCGTTCTGGGCTTGGGACTTCTCGCCTGCAATACCACGCCGTTTGCGGCACATATGGTGAGAGCGGGGGATGCGGACAGTCTCTATGTGCTTCTGTTTACACTGGCGATGCTCTTTATGATACAGATTCCGGAAAAACAATCAAACCTGTATCTGTGCGGACTCTTTTTTGCGCTGGCATTTCTGACAAAGAGCTATCACGCAGGCGTTATCGCCGTGATCGGGGGATTGTATCTGATCGCTTCCGGTGAGATCAAAAAGATGAAGGCAAAGACCTGGCTGTACTTTGCGGCTTCCTGCATCCTGCCGTTACTGGTATGGGCAGTGCCGCGATTTATGGCGGACGGGACAGCCTTTTTCAAAGCCATGATCCTGACAGATGTCCTTGGAAGAACGGATGGGACTTTGCAGAACAATATCCAGCCCTTTGGCTGGTATGCACAGTATTATCTTGGCACCATGAGCGGGAAGCTGATGATCTATCTGTGGGCACTTATGGTAGATGTGGCAGGCTTGTTTTTGCTATCCATCGGAAAGACCAAGGAAGAACGAAAGGCACAGAGCAGGGAAGTCATCGCATATGCCCTGTGGATTCTGATCCCGTTTTTGGCTTTTTCCGCCGTTTCCAACAAACTGCTGTGGTATCTGTATCCCGTCACGATCCCGCTGCTTTTAGTCATGGCGGTCGTGAGTGGCAAGGTGATCAAAGAAGAACAACTAACGATCCCTCTCAGAGCACTGGCCGCGATCCTGGCAGCCGTCTGCATCACAGTCTATGCCAAAGATGTTTACACCACGATCCATAAACAGACCGAAGTCGAGGGCAATGATTTCCAGAACCTTGTCCGTTTGACGTCTTCCGGACTGCGGGAACAATACGGCAGTGAGACTACCCTGTACGCTGCGGTTATTTACGGACCGGACGAAAACGGCAGCCGGAGCACCGACTGGGCGGGACAGGACGTCTTCGTCGCCGAAAGCAGTGGTGATCTGAAATGTCTTTCGGGTGGAGATGCCGCATTATCACAGACCGCAGACGATAACGGCGCGATCGGGATTCTGTTCCTTTCCCGACAATACGAACAGGAATGGATCACCACCCCCGCTGCCGGGGACTACATCCGTTATGAGGAGTCAGCAGAGAACGTCGCATATATAAAGAAATAATACCATAAAATATCTTAAGAATTTCGAAAAGGTATAGGCAAACCGCCTTTTATTTGATAGAATAGGATAGCGTTGCAACCAAAAAAGTACAGTTTTAAAGGAAAGAGCAGGATATTATGAAAAAATTAGAAGTATTGTTGATCACCGCATTCGCGTCTGTTTCTATTCTGGCAGGATGCGGGGCAAAAGAAGAAGAGCCTGCACCGCAGGTGGTAGAGGAGCCAAAGGAAGAACCGGCAGAAGAAAAGGAAGAAGAGCCGGAAGAAGTGGAAGAGGAAGAAAAAGAGGTTCTACCGGCAGGAAAAGCAAGAAGTGCCCTGACTGGCGAGATCATTGATGAGGAGATTGCAGATTCGCGTCCGATCGCGATCATGCTTCCTTCCGATAAAGCGGCACAGCCGCAATACGGTATCGGCGAGGCCGGTGTTTTATATGAGTGTATGGAAGAAGGCGATATGTCACGTCAGATGGCAGTGATCGAGAACTGGAAAGATATCGAGACACTGGGAAATGTCAGAAGCTGTCGGGATTATTATGTATACTGGGCTCTGGAATGGGATCCGATCTTAGTACATTTCGGAGGACCATATTATCTGGCGGATGTTGTAAACCGTGAGGATGTTGATAATATTACAGGCTGTGCGGTCAATTCCACCAGTAATGATCCGGGTGCGGCTGCATTTTACCGGACTACGGATAAGGAAGCACCGCATAATGCGTACACCAGTGGTTCCAAGCTGACAGAGCAGTGCGAGAAACTGGAATATTCGCTGACACATACCAACGAAGAGTATCATCCGGAGCATTTCCTGTATGCTACCAAGGAAGAGAATACCTTAGAAGGACAGGCAGGCGTGATGGATGCCAAAGAGATCGATCTGACAGGAGGATTCCCTTATACCAAATCTTCCCTTACATACAACGAGGAGAAGGGAATCTATGAGAAATCCCTGTACGGCTCACCGCAGAAGGATGGTACGACAGGAGAGCAGCTGTCATTCGAGAACGTAGTGATCCAGTTTGCACATTATGAAGTGCGAGATGCAAAGGGTTATCTTGCATTTAATTGTCATGATAATACACATGACGGATATTACATTACGAATGGTAAGGCTGTCCATGTGAAATGGGCTAAGACTTCGGATTATTCTCCGACAAGATTTTATTATGATGATCTGTCGCAGGTCGAGTTCAATGTAGGTAAGACATATATCGCTATCGTAGAAGATGACAAGTCCTTTACGATCGATGGGGAAACTTATAAATCCGATACACAGGAATAAAGATACGAGACCGCGGATAGTTCCGCGGTCTTTTTGGGAGAAAAGATGTTACTGTATTATCAAATCATGCTGGGACTTTCTGTTCTTTTGACAGGAGTTTTTTTGGGAAAATGGAACAGGCACGTTTCTACTTATCTGTCGATGATCTTTTTGATGATCCCGATCACCAGTCTGGGATCTTATGCGATTGCGGCATCCAAGACGGTAAGGGAAGCACTTCTTGGTAATGTACTTACCTATATGAATGGCTGTTATCTGCAGTTTTTCTTTTTGTTGTATGTGGCATCTTTTTGCAAAGTGCATATGCCGAAGTGGCTCAGTTTTACACTGTTCGCTGTTGGAACACTTATTGAATGCTGTGCCCTTACAACGGAACAGTTTCATTTTTTATACAAAAATGCGGCGATCGCCTGTGAAAACGGAGTGACGTATCTTCTTAAGGACTACGGACCGGCGCATGCGATCTATTATGTGCTGATCGGAGTATATCTGGCCTTAGAGCTTGGAATACTGATATATGGTATGAAGAAGAAGGATGTATCCGGCATCAATATTTTTCTTCTGTTTATGATTTATAGTTTGAACTTTGCTGCGTTTGCAGTCAGGAAAAGTATTACCGTCTGGCTGGATTACCTTCCCTGTGCCTATGTTCTTTCACAGATCATCCTGATGGTCATGGCACAAAGGCTGAGTCTGTATGATATTTCCCATACTGCCATGCATTCGATCCTGCTGGAAGGGGATATCGGTGTGATCTCTTTTGACACAGCAAGGCGCTATCTGGGCTGTTCGGAAGCGGCGAGCCGGTTCCTGCCGGAGCTTTCTGCTTTCCGGACAGATGAGGCGATACAGAATAATAGCAGCCTTTACAAGATCCTGGGTGTATTCCTTGACGAAATGGAACAAAAGGGAGAGCTTACAGGCGAGGAGCTGGAGCGTAATGGGAGATGCCTTAAGGTAACGGGCGGCAGACTGTACTTCGATAAGAAAGAAGTAGGGTATCAGATCCGCCTTGAGGATAATACCAAAGAGAGAGAATACATCAGACTTTTAAACCGTTATAATGAGCAGCTGGAAAGTGAAGTGGAGCGAAAGACCGAACACATTCAGAAGATACAGGATCATCTGGTATTAAGCATGGCGGATATGGTCGAAAACCGTGATACAAATACAGGAGGTCATATCAAGCGTACCAGTGATGTGATCCGGATTCTGGCGGATGAGATCCGCAAGGATAATAAGCTGGGGCTATCCAATACCTTTTTGAAAAACCTGATCAAAGCCGCCCCTATGCATGATCTGGGGAAGGTGGCCGTGGATGATGCGATCCTCAGGAAGCCGGGCAGATTTACGGATGAAGAATATGAGATCATGAAAAGCCATGCGGAAAAGGGAGCCGAGATCGTAGAAAAAATCTTAAAAGATATCAATGATCCGGACTTATGTAAACTGGCAGTTAATGTGGCACATTATCATCACGAGCGCTTTGACGGATCCGGTTATCCAACGGGAATCTCCGGCGAACAGATTCCAATCGAGGCAAGGATCATGGCGATCGCGGATGTGTATGATGCACTTGTGAGCAAGCGCTGCTATAAAGAGGCTTTTTCGTTTGAAAAAGCATATGAGATCATTGAGGAGGGTATGGGAACACAGTTTGATGAACGACTGAATCCTTATTTTATGCGGTGCAGACGGAAACTGGAGGAATATTACAGAGGTTAAGACCTGGCTTTCGTACGGGTAACGGCCGTCCGGGATGCAGCATATTTCTGGAACAGACACGGACTTATGATGAGCAGATATTTGTTTTGGGATTTGTCAAGGAAAATGTTTCGTGCTAGAATAGAATCATATGATATCGGGTTTTGATCGCGATATCATTATACATGATGAAAATAAGTCGCCATATTGACCTTGGGGAAGGGGGGAGTGCGATGAAGTCCGGAAAAGAAAAGCGTAAGAAGAGGAAGATACGTGCGAGAGGGTTATCGAATCCGGTACATCATTGCGATGATGAGCATGAGTGTTCGGCAGATTATTCTGATTACAGTATACTTACATTTGGTTCCTATCCCCAGTCGGAAATAACGGATGCAAAACTGATCCGCAGGATCGAACAGGCTTTTGAACAGACGGGAGCGATCAAAGGGGATGTATCGGTGGATGGTGAACGGTATCGCAAAGTGGATAAGACAGATGCCTGTCAGGATGAGTTTTTTCATGAAAGCGGGAAAGAGTATTACCGGTATTTCAGATGGGAGCCTGTCAAATGGAAGGTTCTTCACAAAAATGAGCGCAAGGCGTTTATAGTGTCTTTAAAGGCGCTGGATTGTGTCGAGTATCATGACCATAATGAGTTTGTAACATGGAAAAACTGTACGCTTCGCAAGTGGCTCAATGGCTATGAGGGTTACAGAAGCAGTCGCAGAGAGAAAAGTGTTGTTTCGGCACCGTTCTATGAAATGGCTTTTAGTGAAGAGGAAAAAAAAGCGATCCTTTCTTCAACACAGATGACCGGGAATCCGCTGCATATCACGCGGGATAAGATTTTTTTGCTATCCAGAGAGGAAGCGGTCAATCCGAAATATGGTTTTTGCGCAAATTACAGTTGCTATTCATCGACCAGATGGGTGCAGCCGACAGAATACAGTCATGCGATGGGCACCAGAGTTTATTCGGATGTGCAGTGGGCCGGGGGCAATTTTAACAGCTGGGTATGGCTTCGGGCTTTTGGAGTGTCGACTTATGCGGTGACTTATATCGATTACAGCGGTTATGTATTTCCCTTTGGCAGGTTTATAGATGACAGGCGCAACGGTGTCATGCCGGCGCTGTATTTGGATCTGTCTTCCGAGGCGTGGGGGATGGTTTAGATGGATGACAGGACGGTTGACAAACCGCACAAATGGCAGAAACACGCACTGCCGGATAGAATCATAAGGAAGCGAAACAAAAGCCATGCGCAGGACAGCAGATGCTATCGGCGCATGGCTTTTGTTTAACTGTTTTCGTTTTCTTCTCCGGCGATCACTTTGGGGATTCCATGCATGTCAGCTGCAATATCCGTAAAGGAGCTAAAGTAGCTTCCGATGATCTTCTTGGTGGAAGCAAGCGCATAGAGATCGATCATGGCATCCCGGATACCTGCAGTACTGTTCCTTGACAGATCGCGGTCTTTATTGGAAAGGATCAGATCTCCAAAAGCATCCCGCAGTCTGGATTCTTCTGTTCTGTCATCGGTAGCGAGATAAAAGATCGTATCGGGATGTTCTTTTAATTCCTTGTCCATGGAATCGATAAAGGCTTCGGTAGAGCTTTTCCCGATGGACGGAAGATTGTCGGTACGCCTGATATGGACCCCCACAGGATGGGAAGAGTAATCCCTTGTCATCTGCCGGATCTTTTGCTGGATCGAAGGGACCGGCGTAAACAGTTCATAGCTGTGGCAGGGATAAAAATGTTCTTCTGTGGAAATATATACTCTGGAAGGCAGTGAGACACGGAAGGCTTCATCTAAAAGTCCGTCTCCCTTGTGTGCCTTAATCTCTTCATTGTTGACAAAACGGGAAGTCGTTTGCAAAAAGAGTTTTTTCGGATTCCATTTGGAATGGATGTTTATGACATGAAACTTCGGAGAGGGCTCAAATAATGCCTCAAAGGGAGCACCCAGCTCCTGATTGATATTCCAGATGACGGTGAGACTGTCACCGCGGTCTTTGGCTAACATCCAGGCAGAATTAATCGCCCGCATTCTATTGCATAAACCACCGATAGGTTGTATTATTAACATAAGTGTGCCCTGCTTTCTTTAGATATAAGCACAGTATAACAAAAAAAAAGAATGGTGTCAGCAAGATTTTGAAGATATTGGATTGGTTTGAAATATGAAGATCATTCAGGTAAATACGGTCTGCGGACGCGGAAGCGTTGGAAGGATCGTCGTTGATTTATATAAAACGATACAAAAGGCCGGAGATATTCCGGTTGCCGCTTACGGAAGAGGCGATGCGCCGGCAGACGTGAACGGCTTTTTGATTGGAAACAAAGCAGATTTTTATATGCATGTGCTCCGGAATTTTTTTCTGGGGGAGAGCGGGTTTGGTTCAAAGGGGGTAACGGACCGGTTCGTTGCCTGGCTGAAAGAACAGAAGCCGGATGTGATCCATCTGCATAATATCCATGGCTTTTATCTGCAGACCGAGAGATTGTTTGCTTATCTGAAAGAGGCACATATCCCTGTAGTCTGGACGTTTCACGACTGCTGGCCGTTTACCGGGCATTGTGCTTATTTTGACCATGTCTCCTGCGATAAATGGAAAACGGGATGTCATGACTGCATACAGCATGCGAGGGCATATCCTTATGCATTGTTTTGCGACAATTCAAAACAGTCATTTCTGAGAAAAAAAGAGGCGTTTTGTGGTGTGGAGGATCTGAGGATCGTAACACCCAGCAGATGGCTTGCGGGTCTTGTGCGACAGTCCTTTTTGCAGGAATATCCGGTTCAGGTGATCCCAAACGGAATCGATCTGGATCAGTTTCGTCCGACGGAGTTTGCGAAGGAGAGGGGACTGCCCGGTCAGACTGATATCGATCAGGCCGCAAAACTGTTATTGGGAGTGGCAAATGTCTGGGAGCAGCGGAAAGGTCTTTCTTGCTTTAAAGAACTGGCAAAACGTCTGCCGGACGGATGGCGGATCCTGCTGGTGGGTGTGAATGAAAAACAGCAAAGGGAGCTTAAAAAGGAGTTTCCTTCCAGAAGCATTATCGGGATCGGAAGGACCGAAAATGTTAAGGAGCTTGCCGCTCTTTATACCAGAGCCGACGTGTATGTGAATCTTACCCTGGAGGATAATTTCCCGACGACAAATCTGGAAGCGCTTGCCTGTGGCACCCCGGTCATAACCTTTGATACGGGCGGCAGCAGAGAGTCGCTGAATGATGCGTGCGGCTATGTAGTGCCCAAAGGGGATCTGGATGCGGTGCTTGAGGCACTTGAAAGCAGTCTGCAAAAACCGAAGCCGGTGCAGGCATGTTTAAAAAGAGCAGAGGATTTTGATAAGAAAAAATGCTTTAAGGCTTATCTTACTCTTTATCGTCATCTGACTGATAATTATGTATGAGACGATCGGCTCCGCAGGTATGATCGGAATCATGGATGGATAGATTTATTTTGTCCGAAAGAAGGAAAGGAAAAGAATGCAGGGAGAATGTGGAATGGATCACCGGTGGTATGACCGTGGACTGGAAAAAATCGTATATATGTGCAGGATCTTTCTGCTTTTGTTTTTGGGGATCGTGTCTATTCAGGCATTTACGGCATATCCGGACGCGGAATTTCTGCAGGCATCACAGCCGAAATGGGTGCTGGCAGTTCTGCCCGTGATAATGGCTTATGGACTATTTCGGATCTTCCGGATCCTCCGTCTTCTCCTGCAGAGGGCGAAAAGAACCGTTTTGCAGATTATTTGTATACTGGCGCCCTGCATTTTACTGGCGGGACAGCTTTTGTTCCTGCTTTATTACCGCAGTCTGTATATGTGGGATACTGCCTACGTGGTGGGAGGAGCTACAGGACTTGCTGAAAACGGCAGGGTGGCAGAGCAAGCCCGGTACTATTATTCGATCTATCCCAATCAGAATGCATTTGCAGTGTTGACACAGCAGCTGTTAAAAGTGGCAAGGCATTTGGCACTTGACGGCGGACAGACCCAGCTTTTGCTGAATGTGTTCAATATGGTCTCACTGGATCTTGCGATCTGGCTGGGGATCCTTGTCTGGAAAAGATTGAGACAGGGATATACAAAAGCGGATCTGGCTTTTGTGTGGGTTGTGATACTGACACAGCCGTTTTTCTATATGGGGGTTTCCTATTATTATACGATCACATTGTCATTGCCATGGTTTATGGGTGCTGTGCTTCTGATCGTTTCTCTCTTTCAGGTAAAGCAGAACGATGCGGGAGTGGCGACGGAGTACGGAGAAAGAAGCGGACCGCAAAAAGGGATCCTGCGGTCGATCGTACTGTCTGTGCTGACCGGCATCGTGCTTGCGATCGGTGTTCTTTTGAGGGCAACCACCGGAATCGTTCTGATCGCAGCTGTTCTTTGCAGCATACTTCCTTTGCAGAGAAGGGAAAATGGAGCAACGCAGTCAGAAAGAGATCGCAGATATAAGTGCGGAAGCATTCTGGTGATCCTTCTGACCATGTTTCTTGCGGTTGTGCTCATAAAGCCGTTTTTGGCAGAAAAGATCGGGATCGACACAACGGACACGGCATTTCCGGCAACGCACTGGGTGATGATGAGCCTGACATCGCCGGGATGCCATAATGCGGAGGATGAAGCATACACGGCTTCCTTCAAGACAGCGCAGGAAAAAAAGACTGCTGTCAGACAGCGTATGCAAAAAAAGCTGACAGAGCTTGGGGGAAAAGGATTGCTCCGGCTGGTTTGGGACAAGCTGAAAAACACCTGGGCAAATGGTGCAAACAGCTATGTGCTGTTTATGGAAAACTGCCTGAGAATGGATGGGATTTATCCGTATTTGTTTGGAAATCATAAGGACTTTGCGATACTATACCATCAGGGAATACATTTGCTGACGCTGACCGGTATTTTTCTGTCAGTCCTGCTCAGACTTGGAGGAAAACGGGAAAAAGACAGACTTCTGTTTTTTTTACAGCTCATCTTACTGGGGGGCTTTGTGTTTTATGTGTTATGGGAGACCAGCGGACAGTACAGCCTGCCGTTTTTTCTCCTGATGCTTTTTCTGGCGCTGGACGGATATAGAATGGCGGTCGAAGGCAGAGAGCGGATAAATGGTTTCGTATTTCCACAAAAGATCCGGAACAGATGGAACGGAATGCAAAAGAAAAGTGTGTTGGAATGGATGCCGGCTGTGCCCGGTCTGCTTTGTATGATATTTGTAGCAGGCTTTTTTGAGAAAAATGCAGATCTGTTCACTGCACAGAATGATCTCTATAAGGCGCCGGTGGTAAATCAGCTGATCGCTGATAAAGAGCTGGAATACAGAGGAGAAGAACCAATCACACAATCCTTCCGGACAGGGGATAGTTTTGACGAGCTGATCTTTCAGTGGCGCAACCCGGTGGGAGCGCAGAATCACTGTGTTTACCGGGTAGTGCTTGCCGATGAACGGGGACAAAAGATCTGGGAACAGAAGATCGAAGCCGCCGGACAAGGGTATGCGGGAGTGTTTCAATATGAGTTTGATCCGGTAACGCCGGCAGGAGAAGAAGACTACCTGCTGACGATCCAAAAGACCGAAGGAAACGAAGACGAATATCTTCAGTTTGTCAGCTATGAATGCGGCAGTTATGATGCGTATCCATTCGGAAAGTGTACTGTTGCGGGAGAGAACAGGAACGAAGATCTGATGTTTCAGGTGGCGAGAGTCGGGCAGAAAACCTATACTTCCGCGAAGCGCTATCGGGCGGCAAAACTGGTGATCATGCTTGTATTTTTGGGCCTGGCATTGCCTGAAAGAGTGTTTTTGCAAAAAAAGAAAAGGGAGAAGAAGTTTAAATGACGCCAAAGGTTTCCATTATCACAACAACGTATAATGATGCCGATCATCTTGAGAAGGTCGTGCGAAGGGTATATGAACAGGATTATCCTGTAATTGAATATATTATTGTGGACGGAGGTTCCACGGACCGGACACCGGAAGTGATCCGGCAGGCGGAGGAACTTTTTGGAGAGCGGCTTGTCTGGATCTCGGAGAAGGACAATGGAATCTATGACGCCATTAACAAAGGGCTGAAACTGGCGAGCGGAGAGATCATTGGTCTGATGTTTGACAATTTTGCTACGGAGCATGTTGTGTCAGAGATGGTGGAGATCATGCAGAAAGAGGGAACAGATGGCGTTCACGGTGATCTTGATTATGTGGATGGTGAGCGGATCGTTCGTAAATGGCGCATGGGAGAAGGAACGATCAGACAGGGCTGGATGCCGGGGCATCCCACGCTGTATCTGAAGCGGCAGGTATATGAGAAATACGGAAACTATAAGACGGATTACCGTATCGCGGCAGACTACGAATTTATTGTACGTATCCTGAAGGATGAGGAAGTGAAGCTTTCCTATCTGCCCAGGGTCCTGGTCAAGATGTTTTACGGCGGAACCAGTACCGGTTCACTTTCCAGCTATGTGGATTCTTTTCTGGAAAGCCTGCGGGCCTTAAAGGAAAACAGGGTGAAACACCCGCTCTGGATCAATCTGAGAAGAACCGTAAGGGTGCTTACGCAGTTTCACTCCGGATAGCAGGAAAGAATAAGCAGACGGAAATAAAATCTACTCTACTCGATTGAAACAAAGTATGCTATACTGTTTGCGGATTGAAAAAAGAGATTATGAGTAAAGGATACAACGTGGGAGGCGGCTATGAAAAGTCTGGTCATTATACCGGCTTATAACGAAGAAAAGAGTATAGAGAAAACCGTACAGGATATTACCGAGCACGCACCGGAGTTTGATTATGTTATTGTCAATGACTGCTCCAGAGACGCAACGCTGGAGGTGTGTCGCGAAAAGGGCATGCATGTGCTGAATCTTCCGGTGAACCTGGGGATTGGCGGCGCGGTACAGACCGGTTATGTATATGCCGAAAAGAATCATTATGATTTCGCGATCCAGTTTGACGGTGACGGGCAGCATGACGCCAGATACCTTCATGAAATGCGGGATTATATGACAGAGCATGGAGTGAATATGCTCATCGGCTCCCGTTTTATCACGAAAGAGGGGTTTCAGTCCAGCGGACTGCGGCGGTTTGGCATTCGTTATTTTTCTGTACTGATCCGGCTGCTGACGGGAAAAAAGGTCACGGATCCCACATCCGGCATGCGTATGGTGGACAAGGAGATCATTCGGATCTATGCGGACTGCTATCCGAAAGATTATCCGGAGCCCGAGAGCGTGGTTGCCGTGATCCGGCAGAAGAAAAAAGTAGAAGAATATCCGGTGGTGATGAGGGAGAGAGAGGAAGGCAGATCGTCCATCTCGCCATTAAAATCGGTTTATTATATGGTAAAGGTAACACTGGCAATTCTGGTAGAGGCACTTCGCTAAGGGGGTGAAGAAGTATGATGACGACCAAAATACAGCTGATCATCGGATTCTTTCTGATGGTGGCATTTCTGAGCATTGTACAGATGATCAAAAAAAGAAAACTGGAATTAAAATATGCCCTGTCATGGCTGGGGGCAATCCTGTTTGTCTTTCTGTTTGACTGTTTCCCGATCCTTTTAAATAAGCTGTCAAGTTTCCTGGGAATCTGGGCACCGGTCAATATGATCTTTTTTCTGGGATTTTGTTTTGCACTCCTGATTATTTTTATCCTGACGGTTACACTTTCCAGAATGTCCGAGAGGGTACGTAAGCTGTCCCAGGCGATCGCACTGAATGAAGAGAAGATCGATGTGCTGATCAAGGAGCAGGAATGCTTACGAAACAAGCTGCAGGAAGACGAAAGACAGTACATGTGATAAAAGGAAAATACAATGTGGAAGGAATAGAAAGATAATGAAATTTTTAATGATAGGTCTCGGCAGCATCGGCCAGAGACATCTAAGAAACATCCGGCGTATTTACGGAGAAGATGCACAGATCATTGCCTATCGTGTGAGAGGACTGCAAAGGACATTTTCCGACACCATGCAGATCAGGAAGAATGTTTCCCTGGAGGAAGAATTCCGGATACGATCGTTTGGTGACTTACAGGAGGCTCTTTTGGAGAAGCCGGATATTGCATTTATCACCAATCCCACCAATATGCACATTCCCTGTGCGATCCAATGTGCGAAGGCAGGCTGTCATCTGTTTTTGGAAAAGCCGGTGTCTGATTCTGAGGAGGGACTAAAAGAGCTTCAAACGATCGCAAAAGAAGAGGGGATCAAAATCTTTGTGGGCTATCAGAACCGTTTGAACCCTGCGATCGCCCGACTGAAAGCACTTCTTGAGAACAAGCAGCTGGGCGTGATCCTGAATGTTCGTTCTGTTGTGGGCGAACGACTGGTCACCATGCATACTTATGAGGATTATAAAGAGACTTATATGGCCAGAAAGGACATGGGCGGCGGAGTTGTGACCAATCAGATGGTACATGAAATGGATTACCTGCGCTATCTTCTGGGAAATCCGAAGGATGTCTATGCGGTCGGAGGAACACTTGGCAATCTGGGTATTGATGTAGAAGATAACTGCGAGGCAATCTTTACATGGGCGGATGGAGAGAGAACATTTCCTGTTTCCGTACATGCGGATTTTTATCAGAGCCCGCCGGAGAGATATGTACAGGTGGTCGGCACGAAGGGCAAAGCAAAGGCAGATATCATCCATAATGAGATCGAATGGACGGTTGGGGATGAGACTTTCCTGGAGAAATATGAAGAGTTTGAGAGAAATGATATGTTTATAGAAGAACTAAAATTATTCATGGAGGCTGTAGAACAGTCTGTCAATCCCGCCATCGGCTTTACGGACGGGATTCTGGGCGTTAAGATGCTCTTGGCCGTAAAGGAATCCATGAAGATGGGAGGTAAGAAAATTGAGTTCGATTTTTGATCAGTTTATGATCACCGGAAAGGTGGTCGTTATTACCGGAGGCGCAGGCCTGATCGGCAGACGTCATACGGAGGCGGTTTTGGAGGGTGGCGGTATCCCGGTACTTTTAGATCTGTTTGAAGAGCCGCTTGCGAAAGTAAAGGAAGAGTTTCTGGAGAAATATCCACAGGGAAAAGTTGAGACTTATGTGGCAGACATTACCTCGAAGGAATGTCTGGAGGGCATAAGGGATGCTTTGCTGGAAAAATATGGTCATATTGACGGACTCATCAACAATGCGGCAAATAATCCGAAGATGGAGGGCGGTTCCAAAAATATGGGAGCGATCCAGTTTTACAATTTTCCACTGGACATCTGGCAGGAGGATTTGGCAGTAGGACTCACCGGAGCTTTCCTGTGTGCCCAGATATTCGGTACGGTAATGGAGAAACAAAAAAGCGGTGCAATCATCAACATTTCTTCCGATTATGGTGTGATCAGCCCGAATCAGAATATCTACCGGAAGGAAGGAGTATCGGAGGAGGAACAGATCATCAAGCCGGTATCCTATTCCGTGGTAAAACATGGCTTAATGGGACTGACGAAATATCTTGCCACCTATTGGGGCAAAAAGGGTGTGAGAGTCAATACCCTGTGTCCTGCCAGTCTTTTCAACGGTCAGGACGAGGAATTCGTAAAAAAGATTTCTGAGCTGATCCCCATGGGACGCATGAGCCGCCCTGACGAATATCCCGCGACCGTCCTTTATCTGCTGTCCGACGCCAGCTCCTACATGACCGGTGCCACCGTCATCCTCGACGGCGGAAGAACCATATGGTAAAGCAATGAGTCATGCGTTCACAGCTTTCAGACGATTCCGTGCAAGCTTGCTTGCAAAGGAAACGTCTGAAAGCTGTGAACATAGGGCGAAAGCCCGCCATGAGAAAATTGCCGTCGGAAACAAAAAAGGAAAAGAAACAGAAAGCGGCAATTTTCGAATGGAGCATGACGGAGAAGAGGGAGACGAAAACGTGCAAGCAAGCTTGCAAAGGAAACGTCTGAAAGCTGTGAACATAGGGCGAAAGCCCGCCATGAGAAAATTGCCGTCGGAAACAAAAAAGGAAAAGAAACAGAAACCGGCAATTTGCGAATGGAGCATGACGGAGAAGAGGGAGACGAAAACGTGCAAGCAAGCTTGCAAAGGAATCGTCTGAACGCTGTGAACATAGGGCGAAAGCCCGCCATGAGAAAATTGCCGTCGGAAACAAAAAGAAAAAGAAACAGAAAGCGGCAATTTTCGAATGGAGCATGAAGGATAAAAGGGAGACGAAAAGGTGCAAGCAAGCTAGCAAAGGAAACGTCTGAACGCTGTGAACATAGGGCGAAAGCCCGCCATGAGAAAATTGCCGTCGGAGACAAAAAAGGAAAAGAAACAGAAAGCGGCAATTTTCGAATGGAGCATGACGGATAAAAGGGAGACGATTCCGTGCAAGCAAGCTTGCAAAGGAAACGTCTGAACGCTGTGAACATAGGGCGAAAGCCCGCCATTCGAAAATTGCCGTCGGAGACAAAAAAGGAAAAGAAACAGAAAGCGGCAATTTTCGGATGGAGCATGACGGAGCAGAGGGAGAATGATATGAACTTTGAAGATGAGAAAGATTATATTATGAGGATCATTAAAGAGCTTGTCAGTGTGTTGATCTCTCTGATCCTGGGAAAGAAATATGTCGCAGTTGAACCCGAAATCCAGAATAAATATGAAGTTTCAGGGAAAAAGTTAGGCGAATACTACGCGTTGATCGATCGTGGAGAAATCGATGCAGCAGAGAACCGGCTTCTTGAAAAGATAGATTATACAAGCAAAGAAGAAGTCGCTGCAGCAGTACTTTTTTACCGTTACTTATCGGAAAAAGAGGAAAGTTTCCTCAAAGACCATGATTTTTCAAAAGAAGAAGTGCTCGACGGCCTTCACAGGATCGCCCGGAATGCAGGATATTCCGAAGCACTGGAATTAATACAACAATAAATCCATATCTATATGGCAGGAAAGAAAGTCATATGATATAATGAGCGTTAGCGAGCAGCGAATGGCGATCATGGACGCAAACAGGAAAATCAAATAGAATATCTGAAATAGGAGAATCACGATGAAGAAAATTATTGTAACAGGCTGCAACGGACAGCTGGGGCGTGCCATTAATCAGGTGTATGCAGGGAAGAGTGACTATGAACTGGTGAATACGGATGTGATAGAGGGAGACGGTATTACCTCCTTAAACATTACAGACGTCGATCAGGTACTTGACTTCGCAAGACAGGTAAAACCTTATGCGATCATCAACTGTGCCGCACACACCAATGTTGACAAGTGTGAGACAGATGTGGATAATGCCTACAGGATCAATGCGATCGGACCGCGCAATTTAAGTATCGCGGCTACGGAGACCGGAGCGAAGCTTATCCATGTTTCCACAGATTATGTGTTTGAGGGAAATGATCCCAATCCGCGGACAGAGTTTGACAAGGTAAACCCGATCAGCATGTACGGTCGCACGAAATTAGCCGGAGAAGAATTTGTGAAACAGTTTGCAAAGGATTATTTTATCATCCGGACAGCATGGCTGTATGGAGACGGCAAAAACTTTGCCAGGACTATGTTAAGACTTTCCGAGGATCATGATGAGATCAAAGTAGTCAACGACCAGATCGGCTCACCGACCAGTGCAAGTGAACTGGCAAAAGCGATCGCGTATCTTGAACCGACCGAGAATTACGGCTTGTTCCATGGCACCTGCGAGGGTATCTGCAGCTGGGCGGATTTTGCCGCGGAAGTACTGCGCCTGGCCGGAAAGAGCACGGTGATCTGTGGGATTTCCACGGAAGAATACAATTCTCCGACGCAAAGACCGGCCTATTCTGTATTGGAGAATTATATGTTAAAGCTGACTACCGATTTTATGTTTGCCGACTGGCATGATGCGATCGCAGAATATATGCGATAAATCGCGTTACGATCCGCAATCTCATAAAAAAACAGAAGCAGGCTCGACGAGCTTGCTCGCAAGAGAATGCTTCTGTTTTTTTATGATTCCTGCGAAGCAGGAACCTTAACGGAATGAATAGGGCAGGCGAGCGGAAGCAAGCCGGAGAGTGCGAGAGCACGAGCCCTATGAATGACGGTAAGGAGGATTGCGGGGTAAAGAGGAAGAAAAACAGAAGCAGGCTCGACGAGCTTGCTCGCAAGAGAATGCTTCTGTTTTTTTATGATTCCTGCGAAGCAGGAACCTTAACGGAATGAATAGGGCAGGCGAGCGGAAGCAAGCCGGAGAGTGCGAGAGCACGAGCCCTATGAATGACGGTAAGGAGGATTGCGAGGTAAAGGGGAAGAAAATATAATAAAAACATAAAGGTAAGAAAACTATGTTAGACAAAGCGATCCAAAACGGATTTAACAAAGAATTGCATATCAAAACGAAGAAAGGCGGGACTATCGCGTTTGGAATCTACGATATCCTGCTCTTTCTCTGTGTGACTTTTACGGCATTGATGGTACGCTATGCTCTGCGCAATGTAGTGGCGGATGACTACACCATCTTTTTTGAACCCTGGGTGGCCACACTGCGGGAGGCGGGCGGCGGTATCAGGGGACTGAATGCCCATTTTGACTATGTGGATTATACCACACCGTATCTGTTTATATTATCCTGCATCAGTATCTGCCCGTTTCTCAATTCCCTGTTTTTGATGAAACTGGTATCGGTATTGTTTGATTTTTCAGCGGCAGTGGCAGTGATGTTTCTGGTGTATCATGAGAAGAAAAATACGACTCTTTCCATTGCGGCGTATGGATGCCTTCTGCTGGCACCGACGATTGTGGCCAACAGCTCCATGTGGGCACAGTGTGATATTATCTTTACCAGCTTTGTGATGTGGTCGGTTTATTTTATCCTGAAGGATAAACCGGTTTGTGCCATGATCTTTTATGGCGCAGCGTTTGCATTTAAACTGCAGACATTCTTTGTCCTGCCGTTATTTGTGATCCTTTGGATGAAGGGGAGAGTGAAGGCAAAACATTTTCTGTTTGTGCCGCTTATGTACCTGGTAGGGATCATTCCGGGACTGATCGCAGGTCAGAACTTTCTGGACCTGATCGGAGTCTATGTGATGCAGGCGGATGGCAAGATGGACATTTATGCTTTGTCCCATAAATTCCCGAATATCTATCAGCTTGTCGGGACGGATACGTTTCTCATTGAATATGCGGACGCAGGAGTATGGCTTGCATTGGGAGCTCTTATGATCCTGATGTATACTTTTGCAAGAAAACAGTATGAACTGACAGACGGTCTGATCCTGCAGATGGCGATGCTTCTTACCATGACGGTGGTTTTTTTCCTGCCACATATGCATGAGCGCTATGCTGTTCTGGTGGATGTGCTTGCGATCGCCTATGCGTTTTGCAGGCCGCGTAAGTTCTATATTCCGGTACTGATGATCTTATCCTCTTTTGCAGGATACAGTATTTATCTTGCGAAGCAGACAATCCTTCCCATGTGCGTGTACACCCTGTTTTTTGTCTATGTGATGTTTGTACTGGGAACGGATATTTATCGTGAGATGAATGGAAATTCTGCGGTCACAACGGGTACGGCAGAATAAGGAGAAAGTGAAAAGTCAGATATGACAAAGGATGGTAAGAAAGGAAGAAGAATGGACGAAAAATTTACGGGCTGGCTTGTGAGAGAGCATAAAATAACGAAGATCGCACCGATCGACTATCTGCTGCTTGCAGGCACGTTTGCAGCAGGAGTGATGTTGCGGGCACAGGTCTGGGGAGCTGTTTTTGAAAATGCAGCATATCAGAATACCGTTTTGACCATGAAGATTGTCTCTGCAATATTTGAGATCCTTGTAGCCGTTTTGACGGGACTGATCGTGCACAGGCTGACAGGGCATAAGATCCGGTCATTCCTGGCATACGGTATCGGCATGATGCTGCCCGTACTTGTGGCAGGAAGTGCCATGTGGGGCATGGGGGACGCAGTGTATCTGTTTTTTGTGCTGTTTTCCCTGTTTTTATTGTTGACAGATGGGAATGTTTTTGTACTGTCGCTTGTGTTCTATGGAATGGCGGTATTTTTCAACATATATGCGCTGTTTATATTTCCGGTTTACATCTGGTACTATTTCACAAAGAAGCCGGAGAGAAACTGGGTATCGGGATTTTTGGCGCCGGCTTTGGGTATCATACTGCACTTTGTCATGGATCGGGGGGAGGCCTCTGCGTTTATTCTGTTCCGTGAGGAAGGAAAGCTGGCAGCATCCAGAGGAAGCGTGCTTCTTAGCTATCATTATCCGAATCTGTATCAGCTTGTGGGGGCGGATGCCTTTGTACATGAGTACGGAACGGGATTTCGCTACGTGGTGCTTGGTGCGGTGGCGATCGCCACGATTCTGGGGATGCGTTTTATCAAAGAGATGACAAAGGAAGACATTGTCCGATACAGCCTGCTTTTTTCAATCGCGATTCCCTGGTTTCTGCCTTTTATGGATGAGCGTGCCGGACTTCTTGCCGCGGTACTGTCCGTTTTTTATGGATTTACCCGATTAAAACGCTTTTATGTTGCGATCCTGCAGGTGACGATCACATATCTGGCTTATGCAGCTTATTTCAGGGGAGACAGTTTTCTTCCATTGTCTGTGATCGCGCTTGTGCAGTTGATTTTGTTTTTGTATCTGGTGTGGGCAGAGGCGACGGAAAATGACCGGCTTTGTGAAAAATGACCGGGACAGACGACGGAACCGGCTGAAAAAGAGATGATTTAGAGAGGTTTTTATGAAACAACCGGAAAAACTGGACTATATTGACGGGCTGAAGGTACTGGCCTGTCTGATGATCTTCAATTTTCATTTTATCAACGCATTTTACTGCGGGATCTATTCGTTAAATCCCGCGGATTTTCATGCACCGGCGGTGGAATATGTGTTGGGGAGCACACCGCTTAATATCCTGATGGGCGGGAAGTTTGGTGTACGCATCTTTATGACCGTCAGTGGATTTTTTGTAGGTTATCGTTTTTTTACGACCGGCGATATGAAGTCCTTGACTAACGGCGCAGTCAAAAAATATTTCCGCCTGGTATTCCCGATCCTGCTTTCGAATATCGCAGTATTCTTTCTCATGAAGACAGGCTGTTACCGGAATGCACAGTCTTCCGCATTAAGCGGCTGTTCTGTATTTTTTGGCAATTATAATCAGTTTGAGCCGGATTTGCCGATGGCTGTCAAAGAAGCGGTGATCGGCTGCTTTGTGACGGGTGCAAATCAGTATAATGGACCGCTGTGGTTTATTTATTATGAATTTTTCGGAACACTTCTGGTAGCGGCGATCTTGGCACTGTTTGGAAAATACCGTTCCCGTTATGTTGTGTATGCGGTGACGGCGCTGCTTACGATCCGCAATGATTTTCTGCCGTTTTTGCTTGGCTGTGTGGTCTGTGATCTGACTTACAGCGGATACGGATGGCTGAAAAAACTGACGGACAAAAAATGGCTGATGTGGCTCGTGCTCTTAGGAGGAGCATTTCTGGGATCCTTCCCTCCGATCGGAGAGCACTACGAGGGGACGATCTATCAGATGTTTCCACCGAAGGTGCTCTTGTTTTATATCATAGGTGCGTCTATGGTCCTTTTTGCGCTGCTGCATTTGCAGGCGCCGCGCAGACTGCTCTCCAACAAGGCGTTTTTGTGGTTTAACCGTTCCAGCTACGGATTCTATCTGCTGCATTTTCCGGTCATGTGTACGGTCGGGTGCGGCCTGTTCGTTGTTTTGTATGATAAGATGAATTACTATGCTGCGACGCTGATTGTGTATATCGTCTCGTTTGCGGTTACGACCTTCTTCGCCTGGCTTGTGGCAAAATTTGTGGAAAAACCCGGTGTGAAACTGGCCGGTCAGGTGGCGGCAAAGCTGTCGTAAAAGAACCGGCTTGCCAAGAACGTAAAAATGTATTACAATAAACGAAATATGCGATTATGAGAATTTGGAGGAGCATTTGGGATGAGAACTTATTTAGTGACAGGTGGTGCCGGCTTCATCGGCTCCAATTATATCCACTATATGTTTAAGAAGTATGATAAAGAAATCCGCATCATCAATGTAGATGCATTGACATATGCAGGTAATCTTGAAAATTTAAAAGCAGTGGAGGGACGTGACAATTATACCTTCGTGAAGGCTGATATCTGTGATAAGGAAGCGATCGCAAAGATCTTTGCCGAGAATGATATAGACAGGGTTGTACACTTTGCGGCGGAGAGCCATGTGGACAGAAGTATCCGCAATCCGGAAGTGTTTGTACAGACCAATGTGCTGGGGACAGCTGTGATGCTCAATTGTGCGAAGGCGGCCTGGGAGCTTCCGGACGGTACATTTAAAGAGGGAAAGAAATTTCTCCATGTATCTACGGATGAAGTGTATGGTTCGCTGGAGGAAGACGGTGGTTATTTCTACGAGACTACGCCATACGCACCGCACAGTCCGTATTCGGCAAGCAAGGCAAGCTCGGACATGCTGGTAAAGGCTTACATGGATACCTACAGATTCCCGGCAAACATTACGAACTGTTCCAACAATTACGGACCGTTCCAGTTCCCGGAGAAGCTGATCCCGCTTATCATCAACAATGCGCTTCAGGGCAAGAAATTACCCGTATACGGAGACGGTAAGAATGTCCGTGACTGGCTTTATGTAGAGGATCATGCCAAGGCGATCGATATGGTACAGGAGAAGGGACGCCTGTTTGAAACATACAATGTGGGCGGACACAATGAGAAACAGAATATCGAGATCATTCATATTATTCTGGATACTCTTCAGGAAATGCTGGCGGATGATGATCCGCGCAAGGCACTTGTGACTGAGGATCTGATCACTTATGTGGAGGATCGCAAGGGACACGACAGGCGCTATGCCATCGCACCGGACAAGATCAAAGCCGAGATCGGCTGGGAGCCGGAGACCATGTTCAAAGACGGTATTAAAAAGACGATCAAATGGTTCTTCGAGAATGAAGAATGGATGAAGAACGTTACCAGCGGTGATTACCAGAAATACTATAACGAAATGTATAAATAAACTGAATGGGAAGACTAAAATCTGGTCTTCCCATTTGGTGTGTAAAAAGTTGCTATCCGTTGCATATTTCTGATCGAAAGCAATGCGGCGGATTTGCTGAAAGCGGTTGCGGCTGCGGACAGTAAAGAGCAGAGAGTAAAATCGAAAAGAGGGATAAGACATGAAAGGAATCATATTAGCAGGAGGCTCCGGCACCAGACTGTATCCACTGACAAAGGCAATCTCCAAACAGATCATGCCGGTCTATGACAAGCCGATGATCTACTATCCGTTATCAACACTGATGTTGGCCGGTATCAGAGAGGTGCTCATCATTTCCACACCCAGGGATATCAAGGTGTTTGAAGAACTGTTCGGCACAGGCGAGCAGCTTGGCATGGAGTTTACCTATGCAGTGCAGGAAGTGCCGAGAGGACTGGCAGATGCGTTTATCATCGGTGCTGATTTTATCGGAAAGGATAATGTCGCACTTGTTTTAGGAGATAACATCTTTTACGGGCAGAGCTTTTCCGAGGTGCTTAGGCGTGCGGCCTCCAGAGAGTCCGGTGCTACGATCTTCGGGTATTATGTAAGGGATCCGAGAGAATATGGCGTGGTGGAATTTGACGAGAACGGGCGAGCACTTTCCATTGAGGAAAAGCCCGAGAAGCCAAAGAGCAATTATGCAGTACCGGGACTTTATTTTTATGATAATGATGTGGTGGATATCGCAGCGAATGTGAAACCATCCGCAAGAGGTGAGATTGAGATTACCAGCATCAACAATGAATATCTGCGCAGAGGAACCCTTCGTGTGGAGAAGATGGGACGCGGTTTTGCATGGCTGGATACCGGCAATCATGATTCCCTTCTGGATGCTTCCGATTTTGTGGCTGCATTCCAGAAGCGTCAGGGACTTTACATTTCCTGCATTGAAGAGATTGCGTTTAAGAGAGGTTTTATTGACAGGGATCAGCTTCTGAAGCTGGCAGAGCCTCTTATGAAAACCAACTATGGTAAATATTTAGTAGAGGTTGCGAATGGACTCTAAGCTGAAGGCAAAAGTGATCACGATCGCACTTCTGATGGTCGTGATGGTGATCGGCACTGTTTTTTATGCCAATTATCTGAAGGATAAGGCGATAAGAGAGAAGAAAGCGCAAAAGGAAGAATCACAGGTACAGACTGGATCGGAAGAGATACCGGCAGAGCCGATCGAAGAGTATGCTTCGTTGGCAGAAAAGTACCACCTGGATCCTTCTAAGGATCCGTATGCCTTTTTGGGTGATGATTCCTTCTTTGATGTGGAGGAGGAAGAAAAGGATCCGAAGACACAGCTTTCCCTTTTAGTCAGCTCCGCAGAGAGAGATATTTATGTCAGCGTTGTCAACGGCGAAGGAGAAGCAGTTAAGGGGCAGCGTTTTGGCGTGAGTCTGACGAAAGCGGAAAATACCGAAGAAAATGAAGAAAGCACGGCAGCGGGAAGTGTCGCAGGGGCGGCGGGAGCGAAGAATACGGGAAGCATCGAGAATCATCATAAGAAACCGGAAAAAATGGCGACAGACAGCGAAGCCCGGGATGGAGTGAAGGAGAGCCCCAACCCGGAAGATAAGGCGGATGCCGTCAAAACAGACAGTGAGGAAGAAAAAGCCAGAGAAGAAAACATTCGTTCTACGGCAGGTGCTGCCGGCAGGGAGAACAGATCCGAAGACGGAAAGAATCCGTTTGATCCGTCCCGTAAATATGTGGATCTGGATAAGGATGGCTGCATTTATATTGCAGACATCGATGCCGGTCAGTATAAAGTCAGTCTGGAAGATGTGGAAGGATTTGAGATTGCCGGGAATGATGTGCCCGTACAGGTAAAGGAGCAGCTGGAATATACCGTTTTGAAGGATATCTCCTATCTGATCCGTACAGAAGATGAGATTGATGCGGCCAAAGAAGATACGCAGGTCAATCAGGCAGAGATCGATGCGGACGGTACAGAGCATCATCAGAAACTTTCCGAGGAGGATGCGCTTCTGGGGATCGATGTTTCCAAATGGAATAAAGAGATCAACTGGCAGCTGGTAAAAGAGGATGGGATCCGGTTCGCGATCATTCGCTGCGGATACAGAGGATCCTCCACAGGCGCGCTGGTGGAAGATAAATATTTTAAGCAGAATATAGAAGGTGCCACGCAGGCAGGGCTTAAAGTAGGGGTGTATTTCTTTACACAGGCCGTCAATGAGGTGGAAGCGGTGGAGGAGGCCAGTATGGTACTCTCCCTGATCCGCCCTTATAAACTGGAATATCCGCTTTATATTGACACGGAAGGTGCCGGCGGACACGGTCGTGCGGACGGCATTGATAAGCAGACGCGCACAAATGTGGTAAAGGCATTTTGTGAGACAATCGAGAATTCCGGTTTTAATGCAGGAATTTATGCAAACAGGCACTGGTTCCGGGGCAATCTGGATATGTCACAGCTTACCGGATATCAGAACTGGCTTGCCCAGTATAGTGATAAACCCACTTATGACGGGGAATACTCAATGTGGCAGTATACCTCTGCGGGAAGTGTAAGCGGTATCAATGGACGTGTGGATCTTAACCTGAGCTATATGGCTTATTAGGAGGCTGCACTTGAGTCGGATGGCTTTAGGGAAAAAGCAACCGATAGGTAAATATCAATATAAAAAGAGGATATCTATGGCAGAGCAGGAAACACAGGAGTTGCTTGTATATTACAGGGAAGCATATGAACGCGAAAAAAAGCGCAATGCAGAACTGGCCGGAGAGCTGGCGGATGCCAACGAAAAAGCAGCAGACCTGGATTTTAAATTAAAAAGGATCAAAAATAATCCGATCTGGAAAATGTCAAAACCGTTTCGTGTCGTGATGCATTTTTGCATCCGGACGAAGGACCGGATCGTGCGTTACGGCAATCCGAGAAGCCTCGCACACAAGATCCATTCCAAAATGATCGAGAAAAAAGCGATGAAACAGCATGGGAAGAAAAGCTTTCCGGATGAAGCACAGCGCAAACAGCAGGAAGAGTATGTCTTTAAGCAGACAGATCCTCTGAACGGAAAAGAAATGCCGGCGGATATTAAGTTTTCCATTCTGGTACCGCTTTACAATACGCCGAAGCGTTTCCTGACAGAGATGATCGACTCTGTTACAGCACAGACTTATCAAAACTGGGAGCTGTGTCTGGCGGACGGATCGGATGATGAACATAAATATGTCGGAGAGATCTGTAAAGGATATCATGATAGGGATCCGCGCATCGTCTATCAGAAATTAAAGAGTAATGAGGGAATCTCCGGCAACACAAACGAGTGCTACAAGATGGCGACAGGCAATTATATCGGATTGTTTGATCATGACGATATTCTGCATCCGTCCGTTTTGTTTGAATATGCAAAGGTGATCTGCGAGCAGGATGCGGATTATATCTACTGTGATGAGGCAACCTTTAAAAACGGAAATATCGACAATATGATCACGCTGCACTTCAAACCGGACTATGCGATCGACAATCTGCGTGCGAATAATTATATCTGCCATTTTTCGGTTTTTTCCAGAGATCTGCTGGAAGGTACAGAGCTGTTCCGCTCGAAGTTTGACGGCAGCCAGGATCACGACATGATCCTGAGACTGACCACCAACGCTTCAAAGGTCGTACATGTGCAGAAATTATTGTATTACTGGCGTTCCCACAAGGGCAGTGTGGCATCGGACATCAGTGCCAAGACGTATGCCATCGAAGCGGCGCGGGGCGCCGTTGCGGATCATTTGAATACACAAGGGTTTCATAATTTTAAGATCGAAAGTACGAGAGCCTTTGAGACAATCTTCCGGATCCGCTATGAACTTCTGGCGACACCGAAGGTTTCCATCATCATACCGAATAAAGATCACTTTACGGATCTGAAACGCTGTATCGATTCCATATTGGATAAGTCCACTTATGAAAACTTTGAGATCATCGTAGTGGAGAACAATTCTGAAACACAGGAGATCAAAGATTATTATGAGGAGATCGGTAAGCATCCACAGGTAAAGATCGTAACATACAAAGGCGGTTTCAACTATGCGAAGATCAACAATTTCGGAGCGGGTGCTGCGACCGGTGAATACCTGGTTCTTTTAAACAATGACACGCAGGTGATCACGGTAAACTGGATCGAGGAGCTTTTGATGTATGCCCAGAGACAAGATGTGGGTGCTGTCGGAGCTAAATTGTACTATGAGGATATGACAATCCAGCACGCGGGAATTGTTCTGGGACTCGGAGCACACCGGAGTGCGGGGCATGTGCATTATAAAGTCAACAAGGAGAATGTGGGCTACATGGGAAGACTGTGCTATGCACAGGATATGTCCGCAGTGACCGGAGCCTGTATGATGGTGCGCAAAGACCTGTACGACAGTCTGAAGGGAATGGATGAAAAATATGCAGTGGCGCTCAATGATGTGGATTTTTGCTTACGGGTGAGAGAACGGGGACTTTTGGTGGTATTTACACCATTTGCGGAGCTGTATCATTTTGAAAGTCGCTCCCGCGGCAGTGATGTTGAGGAGAAGGCAAAAGCAGACCGCTATAACAAAGAATGTGCAGTCTTTAAGAAACAATACAAAGAGATTCTGCAAAAAGGCGATCCGTATTACAATCCGAATTTTTCATTAAATGACAGTGAATTTCGGCTGGCACTTTCGGCAGCAGACCGGTAAGTGTGAGAGGACGGAAACACACAGAAGTGACGGGAAATACTGCAACGGTGTACAGTGGAAAGAACAGATCCGGTTGACGAAAAATGGCAGGATCTGTATTTACAGGATAGAAAAGGAGAAAACAACCATGAACTATAAAGATACTTTCCGGTTCTGGCTGGAGGATAACTATTTTGACGATCAGACGAAACAGGAACTGTTGGCGATCCGTAATGATGAGAAAGAAGTGGAAGACCGTTTTTACAGGGAGCTGGAATTCGGGACGGGCGGATTGCGCGGAGTGATCGGTGCGGGAACGAACCGCATGAATGTATACACCGTCAGAAAGGCGACACAGGGACTTGCCAATTATATCCTGAAGCAGAACGGACAGGATAAGGGAGTTGTGATCGCTTATGATTCGAGAAGATTTTCTCCGGAGTTTGCAAAGGAAGCGGCATTGTGCCTTTGTGCGAACGGGATCCGGGCATATCTGTTCGATGCACTTCGTCCGACGCCGGAGCTGTCTTTTGCGGTGAGAAAGCTGGGCTGTATTTCAGGCATTGTTGTGACAGCGAGCCACAATCCGCCGGAATACAACGGTTATAAAGTCTACTGGGAAGACGGTGCTCAGATTACGGCGCCCAAAGATAAAGAGATCATCCGTGAAGTGAAAGCGGTGACGGATTATCATACAGTAAAGACGATGGAAGAGTGTGTGGCAAAGGATGCAGGACTTCTTACCATGATCGGAAGTGAACTTGATGATGCCTACATGGCAGAGTTAAAGAAGCAGATCATTCATCCGGATGTGATAAAAGAGATGGCGGAGGATATCACCATTGTCTATACACCGTTTAACGGGACAGGCAATGTGCCGGTAAAGAGGATTCTTTCCGAGCTTGGATTTCAAAAAGTTTATGTCGTTAAACAGCAGGAAAACCCGGATCCGGATTTTACGACTTTAGAGTATCCCAATCCGGAGGATCCTAAGGCATTTACCCTGGCTTTGGAACTGGCAGAAAAAGTGAAAGCAGATATCGTGCTCGCCACTGATCCGGATGCGGACAGACTCGGTATTTATGCACTGGATACAAAAAGCGGTAAATATATGCCCTTTACGGGTAATATGTCCGGGATGCTGATCGCGGATTATATCTTAAATGAGAGAGAGGCTACACACACTATGCCGGAGAATCCGGCACTGGTTAAGACCATCGTGACGACCAACATGGCGGATGTGATGGCAAAAGAACACGGGGTGACGCTGATCGAGGTGCTGACCGGGTTTAAATATATCGGAGAACAGATCAAATTTTTTGAGAGAGATCATTCTTACAGTTATGTCTTTGGCCTGGAAGAAAGCTACGGCTGTCTGGCCGGGACCCATGCCAGAGATAAAGATGCAGTGGTTGCGGTGACCTGTCTTTGTGAAGCGGCAGCTTTTTATAAGAAAAACGGCCTGACCCTTTGGGAGCAGATGTTACGTTTGTATGAAAAATACGGATATTTCAAAGAGGGACTTCACACAATCACAATGAAAGGCATTACGGGAGCCGACAGGATCAATGAGATCATGGCGGATCTGCGCGCGAATCCGGCAGAGGCTTTTGGGGATCTTAAGGTAAAAGAAATCCGGGATTATGAGACGGATGTCTGTACGGTGCTTGCGACCGGTGAAAGGCATCCAACGCATCTTCCGAAGTCGAACGTTTTGTACTTTGACCTGGAGAATGATTCCTGGTGCTGTGCCCGTCCGTCCGGAACGGAGCCGAAGATCAAGTTTTATATGGGTGTCAAGGGAACCGGACTTCTGGATGCCGAAGAGCGCCTGCAGGCGCTGACGGAGGCACTGCTTTCGAAAATACCGGAGTAGACGGAGAAATTATCACATGGCGTAGCAGATCAGCCGGTCTACCCTCGTCAGGTACAAAAGAAAAAGAAGGAATATCGTAACAGGAGTGATTATGGAAAAGTTAATACAGCAGATCTTAAAATTCGGCGTGGTGGGAGTTGTTTGTTTTACCATTGATTTTGTGATCACAAACGCAGTGGCGGCGATTTTGCGGACCGGACTTCATATGCAGACGGGGGCGGCAGCCCTGATCGGAGCGTTTTGGGGATTTGTGATCTCTGTCATCATCAATTATCTGTTGTCCATGAAATATGTATTTGAGCGCAAGGAGGATATGAGCAGGAGACGTGAATTCATTATCTTTACGATCCTGAGTCTGTTTGGGCTGGCGCTGAATGAAGGGATCATCAAGGTCTCGATTGATGTGATCTATGAGAATTCCGCATGGCTGCAATCCTTTATAGGACCTGCTCTTGTGACAGCGGGAGCGAAGATCGTGGCGACCGGGATCGTGATGGTTTATAATTTTATCACGCGAAAGATTTTCTTGGAGAAGAAAGACTAGAAAAGAGTGCGAATGCGCCATGAAAGTGCGGAATGTGGGAGGATTGTGGGAGTGCGAAGCACGGAACAATCCGGATATCGGGTTTTGACCCAGACATTAAAATGATAGGAACTATGAGAAGGCTGCTTGATGAATACAAATCATGATGGCGATCAGAAAAGAAAGAGGAAACAGACATGAGTGAGAAAATATTACTGTTTATTCCGGCTTATAACTGTGAAAAGCAGATCGGGCGCGTGCTTGGACAACTGGACGGGGAAGTACTTACGTATATTGATGAAGTAATGGTGGTGAATAACCGCAGCACGGACAATACGGAGAAGGAAGTGCTTTCTTTCATGGACAGGCATCCAAAGCTTCCCGTTAAACTGGTGCGCAATACCGAGAATTACGGCCTGGGCGGATCACAGAAGATGTCGTTTCTCTATGCCTGCGAGCACGGGTTTGATTATGTGTGCATGCTGCATGGAGACGATCAGGGAGATATTCATGACTTTCTCCCCATGTTCAAAAAGGGGATTCACAAAAGACATGACTGTGTACTGGGGGCCCGGTTTATGCGTGGCTCGAAGCTGAAGGGATATAGCCGGTTTCGGACTTTTGGCAACATTGTCTATGATTTTATTTTTGCCTTTGTGACCAGACAGCGTATCTTTGATCTGGGCTCGGGACTAAATCTGTATAAGACTTCCATGCTTAAGGATAAGTTCTTTTTCAAATTTCCGGATAATCTCATGTTTAATTATGTGATGATCTTAGCGTCGCATTATTATAAACATGACATTATCTTTTATCCGGTTTCCTGGAGGGAGGAAGATCAGGTATCCAATGTAAAGATGATGAATCAGGCGCTTACCGTTTTGAAGATGGCAAAAGAATACTTCTTTGATCATGAAACGATCAAAAAAGAATACCGTGAGACAGTGCGCGAGGCATATACCTGTGAAAAGATCACAGAGGCGGAAGAATAATAGGAGTAAAAACAGATGTGGTGGATGATACCGGTTCTTTTGATCGGCTTTGGATTGGTACATCTTTGTAAGATGTTAAGGCTGTATCTGGTGCTTATGGAGCATAAGATCGGCTTTGGCAAGTTTATCAGGATGTACTTTGGGACGACCTTTATCAATTTAATCATTCCGTTTAAATTAGGAGAGCTGTATCGGTTTATCCGTATTACGGGACTGACAAAGGTATGGCAGGTGGGGATCTTAAGCGTACTGATCGACCGTATTTTTGATATGGTGGCGCTTTTGATCGTGCTGATACCGTTTGATCTGTTGTATCATGGAGCACTTACCATGGTGACGTTTTTGCTGCTGCTTGTGATCCTGCTGTTTGTGATCATTTACCTGAGTATTCTGCCGACTTATGAATATCTGAATCATTACATTATCCGGCACAAGACATCAAAGAGGGCGCTTTTAGCGCTCAAAGTTCTGGATGTGATCAAGGCGTGGTATGATTTTACGAGGAATCTGATCACGGGACGATCTGTTCTGATCACGTTGGCATCCCTTGCAGGATGGGTTTTTGAGGTGGCGGTCTTAAAAGTGTTTTCCATGTATCTGGGACTGCAGTTTGGCATGGGGGATTTCAGTGAGTATATCCGGGCAATCTTTAGCGGGGAGACGAACGAGCTGCTGAAGAAATATACCTGTGTGGGTGCGGCGATCATGCTGGCAGTCACAGGGATCCTGTATCTGGCATATGGGGTAAAAAGAGGCCGCAGGAAGACTGTTTAGAATGTTTTTGCGCGAATGAATGCAGAAACAAAGCGGCAGTTCGAGGCAGATACGGGCAGGAAAGATATGATTTGTAGGATAAAACGATAGAGTTGTTTGGGAGAATGGTATGAAAAAGATTGTCGTAGTATATGATGACAGTGTACAGCCAAATAAGGAGATACGCACGATCACCGGGAATAAATCCTACGGTGATACGATCTTTAAGCGCGTAACACTCAGAAACCGCATGAAGGAAGTGATCCTGCGTGACAAGAATGTGCTGAAGGTGCTTTATTATAATCGTCCGGCTGACAGGGATGCGTTGTTTGAGAGTCTTTATGCAGTCAGACAGGAGGTTGCAATCCTTCATCTGTATTCCAGTTATGCACTGCGTTCCACCGAAGAGTTTGCAGTACTTTTGACCAAAGCGGCCTATACCACCAGGACCTATCAGGTGCCTTGTGACAAACAGCCGGCCATGATGATGTTTGAAAGTGTATCTTCGTATCTGGAGCAGTTTGAGGAGGTACTCCTGCGCGAATGCAAAGCAGATGAGATCGAGAGCAAAGCCTTTATGGATCTGTCAGTGCGTTCCAATTTCCTTACCTTTATCACCGGCGGGTTTGATGCCAGATTCTTTAATGCATTAGAAGGAGATGAATACACGGTTACCAAGAAGTCTTCCAAGAAAGAGAAGATACGGGCGGAATACACATTCTATCATCTTCTTCCGGAAGATATGAAAATGTGGTTTGTGCAGCCTTATGATTACAAAGAGGAAGAAGACTACGCGAGCTATACAATGGAACGGTTCCATATGACGGATATCGCGATCCGGTTTGTACATGGGGCGGTGAGCACAGCAGAGCTTTCCGACATTTTAGAGAAACTGTTTTATTTCCTGAGACATCGCGCCACGAAAGAAGTAACGAAAGAGGAGGCAAAACAGGTTGCCGACGAGCTTTATGTGAGCAAGTTAAAAGATCGCATGGAAGATTTGAAAAAACTTCCGGAATATGTGCAGTTTAATCATATGATCGCCATGGGAACCAAATATGAGAGTCTTGAAGATGTAACGCAGAAG
Organism: Lachnospiraceae bacterium; assembly: GCA_015056815.1. GTDB lineage: Bacteria > Bacillota > Clostridia > Lachnospirales > Lachnospiraceae > SIG333. Next base: position 130,416 of record SVFN01000004.1, read on the forward strand.
TACCTGTCTGTTTATGACAAACTCAGTCGTGAGAGAATGAGCAGCGAAAAAGGAGAGCATGTGCTGGCAATCGGTCATGGCGACCTGTGTTTTTCCAATATCCTGTACAATCATGAAGCCGGTATTTTGAAGCTGATCGATCCGAAAGGTGCGCTTGAAAAGGAGGAGCTTTACACGGATCCCTATTATGATCTGGCAAAGCTTTCGCATTCCATCTGCGGCTGTTATGATTTCTTTAACAGCGGATTGTATCAGATCAGTGTGGATCGCATGATGCACTGCAATCTTAGCATTGATACGAATCCGGCACCTTATATCGCAGTTTTTAAAGAGTATCTGAAGAAATATGAGTATGATTACCGTCTGGTACGGCTGTATGAGGCGAGCCTGTTCCTTTCCATGCTGCCCTATCATATGGATCAGCCGGGAAAGGTATTTGGGTTTATCTTAAATGCAATGCGTATTTTAGAGGAGGTTGAAGCATGTACGAAGATCTGACATTCTGTTTTGATATAGACGGAACGCTTTGTCCCATCAAGAAAAAGGAAGAGGAATACATCGATCTGGTTCCCTATCCCGAAATGATCGAAAAATTAAAAGAATACAAAGCCGGAGGAGCGAAGATTGTTTTGTTTACCTCCCGCAATATGAACAGCTATAAAGGAAATATTGGCCTGATCAATGCCAATACAGCAAAGGTTTTGATGAAATGGCTGGAGAAATGGGAGATTCCCTATGATGAGATCATCTATGGCAAACCATGGCCGGGGCATAAGGGATTTTATGTGGACGATCGTACCGTAAGGCCGGATGAGTTTCTTAAATACAGTGTGGATGAACTGGATGAGATCTGCAAAAAAAGCAGATGTGATCGATAGAGCAAAGACAATGATCCGGGCGCTGCCATTTGTCTGAGAACGAAACGGCGTGCCGGGTCGGATAGGAATAGAATGTATATCCGTGAAAAGAAGATCCTGTTATGTTTCAGCATCCTCTGTCTGTTAGCAATTGGCGTGTTTGTCCAGAAAAAGGCGGAACGCTATCCCATACAGTATTCTTATCTGGATGATAGCGGGCGGATGAAGCTGGTAAACAAGATGAAATTAAATGAGCAAATGGAGTTGTCACTGTCCTTCAATGGAGAGTCTCTTCCATTTGACAGCGAAAAAAAAGTTTTTTATCTTCCGCTATCCATGGAGAAAGAATGGGAAAGCGGAGCTTTTGCGGCACAGAGCCGGTCTCTTGCGGCGCAGATTTTTTTTCTGGAGGATTTTGGAAAAGAGGACAAAAAAGAACTGATTTGTCAAAATCATGCGATACCGTTTCTCGCGGTGTCAGATGGCTGCTGTGGCAGCTTTTTTTTGAAATTTACGGGCGTACCGGTCATGGAATTTAAAGGGACAGAGCAGACAACGGCGGAGGGACTTCCGGTGTTTTCCATGGCACTGTTTGACTATGCGAAACACTCCGGGTGGGTAAAGCGGTGCTTTGCAGGCAGTGCTCTGCACGGAAATACAAGCCTGACCTATCCGAAAAAGAGTCTGAGGCTGAAATTACTGGAACAGACGGAGGAAGGTTTCTCAAAACACAATGCGGATCTTTTGGGGATACGTGAGGATGATGACTGGATCCTTAACAGCCTGTATGCAGATGAAAGCCGTGTGCGTGATAAACTGTGCATGGATCTTTGGCAGGAGCTTGGGGCCAACAGCAATCCCTTCGGCAAAAACTTTGGAGTAAGCGGAGAATTCGTGGAGGTCTTCATTAATGACAGCTATCAGGGACTGTATCTTCTGACACATCCGATCGACCGGAAGCAGACTGGCATGCAGGCGGTGTCTGCGCAGCTGGCGGCAGGTGAGACACAGATTGAACGGATTTATAAAAAGAAGTATACGGCGTCCTGGCAGGAAGCGGATTTCGTGGGAGAAAGTCCGGATCCCAACAGTTTAAACTATCGTGGCGGATTTTATTTAAAAGGGGACACGATTCTGGGAAATGAAACAGAGTGGGAGCCCCTGCGAAAGCTGGCTGCCTGCATCGAGGGAGAGGACGATGCTTTTCGCGCCGGGATCACGAAGATTTCCGACAGGCAGAACATCATCGAAAACTGGCTGTTTTATCAGGCGATCGCAGGCTTTGATAATCAGGCGAAAAACATGTATTATGTTGTGCGAAAACAGCAGGGCGGGCTGAAAGGATACTTCATTCCATGGGACCTGAATATATCCTTTGGCGTTGTCTATGCAGAGAATGACTATTATTGCGAGGAAGATCCTTCGACGGTCAGACAAAAAGTGGAGTGGGAGCCCGGCAACAGGCTGATAAAGCTGGATGTGGATCACAGCAGGGCGCTGGCGAAGGAAACCTGGGAGAAATGGAGAAGCGGAGTGCTTTCGGAGGAAAACCTGCAAAAACGGATCGAAGGACTGGAACGGTTTGTCAAAGACTCCGGAGCATTTGCAAGAGAAAAAGAACGCTTTCCGGAAGGAAACTGCAGGGAGGATTTTTCCATGCTTTATGACTATGCGAAGAAACGGCTTCAGTTTGTGGATGAACTGACAGAATAAGGAGGAGAGGGGACAGGGGACTGTCTCCTTTTGGCTTGAAAAAAACAGAAAATTCGATTACAATAAGCAGGAACTGTTATGAGAAGCACAGGTGACAGGTTTACGGCATTTTTCGGAAAGAGAAGTAGTGATTATGCAGGAACAAAAAATGCGTCACGAATATAAATTTTTGTGTGACGAAAGCAAGTGGACTCTGATACGTGCAAGACTGAGGCCTCTTATGAGGCGGGATGCACATACAGGAGAACAGGATCATTATGAGATCCGCAGTGTTTATTTTGACGATTACCGGGATACCTGTTATCATAGGAATGATGCGGGAACAGATCCGCGTGCGAAGTACAGGATCCGTGCTTACAACGGATCGGATGAAGTGATCCGCCTGGAGAAAAAGATCAAAAAGCAGGGCATGACCGGAAAAAGAAGCTGCCCGCTTTCAACAAAACAGTATGAGTGTCTGATGGCAGAAGATTATGGGAGTATCCTGCGGGAAGTCATGCAGACAGATTTTGCGTCCGGACAGGAGGAGCTTCTGCGTGAATTTGCGGTACTTGGCCTTACCAGGCATATGCAGCCAAAGGTGATCGTCTCCTATGAGCGCTTTCCGCTGATCGATCCGGCGGGAAATGTACGGGTGACGTTTGACAAAAACATTGCCGCCGGCGTGGCGTTTGAGGATTTTTTTGAAGAACATCCAAGACGGATGCCTGTGATGCCGACGGGACAGCACCTGCTCGAAGTGAAATACGATGGCTTTCTCCCGGAGTACATCAGGGAGCTTCTGGAAAATGGCAGTCTCAGACAGACCACTTTTTCCAAATACTATATCTGCAGACAGGAAAGGATGCGAAGATGAACCGATTTTCCGATATTTTCAAACAATCATTTTTAAAGGGCTTTGACGGCGGCAATGTGACGACTTCCATGATCATGGTCACACTGTTTGTGACTTGTCTTCTGGCACTTTATATGTTTGCGGTCTATTTCTTTTCAGCGAAGAAGACCTTTTATTCCAAAAGCTTTAACATATCATTAGCGCTGATCGCTGTGATCACGGCAGGGATCATTCTGGCGATGCAGTCGAGTCTTGTGATCTCACTCGGTATGGTGGGAGCACTCTCGATCGTGCGCTTCAGGACGGCGATCAAAGATCCCATGGATCTGGTGTTTTTGTTCTGGGCGATCAGTGTCGGGATCGTGTGTGGCGCGCAGATGTTCCAGATCGCGATCATTGTGTCGCTTGTAGTGACAGCGGGATTATTCCTGTTAGAGCTTACGCCGGCCGGGAAGGCGGCAGTTCTTCTGATCGTAAATGCCACGACGGCAGAGACAGAGGAAGAGGTTCTTGAAAGGGTGCGTGCGCACAGCAAAGTTGCGAAGGTAAAATCCAGAAACATCACAGCCAAAGGACTGGATCTGATCATCGAGTGCCGGCCCGATGAGGAAGCGGCTCTTGCGAGGGAGGTCGGTGCGCTGAAAAATGTTGTGGCAGCCACGCTGATGGCGCATGACGGAGAGATAAACCTGTAAGCAATACGGCAGCCATATGCGGGCAGATGGCAAACACCGAAAGGAAGACTGTTGTGCATAAACCATTGGAAAGGATAAGCAAAAGCGCCGGACCGAATGAGGCGCAACAGCAATTTCCGATGATTCAGTAACAAGGAGGAAATAAAATGAGTATGACGATCGTAATCACCATGGCAGGGTTAGGCTCCCGGTTTAAAAAGGCAGGATACACGGTTCCGAAATATCAGATCGAGGCGCTTGGCAAAACCTTGTTTGAATGGTCTATGGAGAGCTTAAAAGGATATGAGGCAGAAGACAACCGTTATATCTTTATCGTGAGAAAAGAAGATGAGTCCGAGCAGTTCATCAAAGATACCTGTGCAAGGATCGGCATCCGGGATGTGATTGTTGTAGGGTTGGATTATCTCACGGACGGTCAGGCAACCACGGCGATGCTTGGCAGAGAGTACTGGGACAAAGAGTCGGAGCTTATGATCTACAACATCGATACCTATGTGGAAGCCTATGAAATGAAACGGGAGGACATCGCAGGTGACGGCTATATTCCCTGCTTTCATGCGGAGGGTGAGCACTGGAGTTTTGTGAAACTCGATGAGAACAAAAAAGCAGTCGAGGTGCGTGAGAAGCAGCGCATTTCCGACAACTGCACTCTCGGAGCTTACTATTTCAGAACCTGCGGCCTTTATGAACAGATGTATGAAGAGTATTATGCAGATGGCGGCAAACTGGAAAAAGGGGAAAAATATGTGGCTCCCCTTTATAATTATATGATCGAAAAGGGAATGGACGTGCGGATCTCCATTATAGACTACGACAAAGTTCACGTTCTGGGCACTCCGGAGGAGCTTGATACCTTCAAAGAAACCTATCATCCTTAAGGGATCCCGGGCTGGCAGCCGGAAGCGCATGAGAGTACAGATCGGAGCAGAGAGAGAATGAACCGGGTAGACGGATCCGGATAAAACATGGAGCATCTTAATGAGACAACGTTTCAGACATTTTCCACAACTGAATAAGACCTGCGTGATCATGGCCTGCCTTCATTTTTTGCTCAGTTTTTTTACGGACAGGCTGATCTTTCTCTATGTCACATGGGATTTTTCCGATCCAAAGCAGACGATCAAGACCATACTCACCTGCGGGTGCAAGATGGTCTTTTTCCTGTTACTCCTGCTTTTGTGGCATGGTCTGTGGTGGTTTATCAAAAAAGCGGATGCCGGTTTTCGCAGATATACACTGATCTATTTTGCGATCAATCTGCTTTTGCTGGTCTTTACCTGGCCGGGGATCTGGCGTATGGATGAATTTGGGATCTTCTCCAACGCGATCCGTCTACAGCCTGTTTTCTGGCAGAATTATCTGACCAGCATTTTTTATATTTTTTCTGTGATGCTCGTTCCGACCCCGGCAGGCGTGATCCTTGTGCAGATCGCTATCAACAGCCTGATCACGGGGTGGGTGATCCGAAAAATGACCGTGCGGCTGCAAAAGGGAAAAGACAGGCCACAGGGAGATGCGAAAACAGTCTGTCTTTGTTATCTGCCGTTCCTTTTCTTTCCGGTGATCGATTCCAACCTTTATCCGATGCGCATGAGCGTATATGCCTTTCTGGAACTGCTTTTGATCGTTCTTTTGTATGAGGAAAAAGAGAAATCCTTTCGAACGGCATTCCTGTGGAAAATTGCGGCACTGGGTGCGGTCGTGACGGTATGGAGAACCGAGGCGATCTATTACCTCGCAGCGATCCCGGTCCTGATCGTAGTATTGTTTTGCAAGAGCTGGACAAAAAAGGAGAAACAAAAAACCATACTGTGTTATCTTTTTATGACGCTCTTTTTGTTCGTGCCGCAGCAGCTTGGCAATCAGCTGACCAGCGGCAATGAATATGATCTTACAAGTGTTGTACTGCCTGTGGTACCTCTGGTGGAGGAGGCTGCAAAGCATGAAGACGCAAAGGGGATTCTTTCTAAGATTGACAGAGTGATCAGCGTGCAGACTGCGCTGGAAGGCGCAAAAGAGAACAGGAGCGGGATCAGTCTCTACTGGAGCCGGCGCGATGAGTTTGTGCGGGAATATACGGATTCGGATTATCGTGCGTTTAAGCATGCATACTATCGGCTGGTTCTTAAATATCCGGCGGTTTTTTTGAAAGAACGGTGGGACTGCTTTGTCCATTCAACGGATCTGCTGGAAAATACCACAGAACTGTTTGTGAAAGAAGGTGTGCCCAATTACGATACCTTCCGAACATATTTTGGAGTAAAACCTGTTTCGGACAGATTACGGACAACGGTGATCCGTCTTTTGGAGTGGAGAAAGAACGGGGATCAGGAACAGAAAAGGGCGGGATACGGCGTGGTCTATTCGGCGCTGCCTCCCATTCTTTTCCTTATAGCTGTCTGTTTTGCACTTTTGCGCCGGAAAGAGTGGGGAAAGGCTCTGCTTTTGGCAACTGTGCTTGCCAAGGTGCCGCTTATTTTCCTGACAGCACCTTCCCGTCTGTTCATGTATTATTATTCGGTGTACCTGATCGGCTATGTGCTGCTGATCGCAGGGATTCTGGGAAAGAGACAGAGGGACTAGGGAATATGGGAAATATCAAACGAACGATTGCTTATTTCAAACGAAACGGTCTGACGGATACCTGGTATGCCGTAAGAGAGCGCACAGATGTCAGGCATATGGACGATCTGTCGATCTTTATGAAGGAATATAAAGGACGCATTCCGCTTACGGAGCGGGAGAAAAAGCGCCAGCAAGAAACGGTGTTTGGGGAAAAATACACCTTCAGTGTGATCGTTCCGACCTATGAGACGGCTCCTGCTTACTTCCGGCAGATGGTGGACTCGGTTCTGGCGCAGACCTATCCGGTATTTGAGCTGGTCATCGCGGATGCAAGCGCGAGTGATGTGGTGTCGAAAGAGGCAGCAGCTTATAAGGATCCGCGGGTATGCTATCACAGACTGACTGCAAACGGAGGGATTTCAGTCAACACCAATGCGGCGCTTGCCCTGGCGAAGGGAGATTATATCGCCCTGCTGGATCATGATGACGTTTTGGAGCCGGATGCCCTTTTTTGCATGATGGAAAAACTGCAGGAGAAGGAATACGCATTTCTTTATTCCGATGAGGATAAGACAGATTCGGATATGGAATACTATTATGAACCCCATATCAAACCGGAATTCAACTTTGATCTGCTTCTTAGCAACAATTATATCTGTCATTTTCTTGTGATGAAGGCGGAACTGATCAAAACACTCGGATTTCGAAAAGAAATGGATGGAGCGCAGGATTATGACCTGGTGCTTCGGGCGGTAGAATATCTTTTAAACAGACAGACCGGACAAAATGGGGACCGGACGGAAACGATGAGAAGCATGCATAAGATCTTCAGGCAGCAGATCGGACACGTGCCGCAGATCCTGTATCACTGGCGCTGTCATGCGGCCTCTACGGCTGACAATCCGGAAAGCAAGCGCTATGCCTATGAGGCGGGACTTGCAGCGCTTTCCGGTTTTACCAGACGTCTGGGCTGGGAGGTCGGAACCGGACACAGCAGACATCTAGGCTTTTATACGATAGACTATCGGGGGCATTTCTGGCAGACCAGGCCGGATGTGGCAGCGATTGGCGGGAACTGTATTGCCCAAAGCAGCTTTACACCCTATGCAAAGAGAATCTTAAAACGTACCGGTACCTTGTTTGGGCAACGGGGGATCATAGCCGATTCGCCAATCCTAGACGGGAAAAAGATGTTTGTGGGGCTGCGGCAGTGTTACAGCGGTTATATGCACAGGGCAGCACTGCGGGTAGACGTGCAGCAGCTGCTGAAGGATTACAGCGTTTGGCGCCCGGGGCTGGATATTTCCTGTGCAAAAGCAAGAGAAAAGGGAATGTGCCTTTTATATGCTCCGGACTGGGAAAGTCTGGCAGGTGGGAAAAGGGAGGATGACCGGGAATGAAGAAAACGACTGTGATCATACCAAACTACAACGGAATGAAATATCTGCCGGATTGTCTTGCATTTTTAAAGCGCTCCCGCACGTATGATCCGACGCGGCAGACAAATGAACTGTTGCTGCCCGGACACGAATTTGACACAATTGTGGTGGATAATGGTTCAAATGATGGCAGTGTGGCGTTTTTGAAAAGAGAATATCCGAAGGTAAAAGTGATCGCACTGGAAGAGAATACAGGGTTTTCCCATGCGGTAAATGAAGGAATTCTTGCAGCACAGACTCCCTATGTGATCTTATTAAACAATGATACAAAGGTGGATACTTATTTCGTATCCCGTCTGGAACAGGCAATCGAGTCCCGAAAGAGATATTTCAGCATCGGGGCGAAAATGCTGGATATGAATCAGCCGGAAGTGATCGATGATGCCGGAGATCTGTATTGTGCCCTGGGCTGGGCATTTGCTCTGGGCAAGGGGATGGAAAGCAGCCGGTATGACAAAGAATGTGATGTATTTGCAGCCTGCGCGGGTGCTGCAATCTACCGCAGGGAAATCTTCAAACGGATCGGTCTTTTTGATACAGCGCATTTTGCGTATCTGGAGGATATCGACATCGGCTACCGGGCGAGACTGTATGGCTACCGGAACGGGTTCTGTCCGGGGGCTTTGGTCTATCATGCGGGAAGTGCTTCTTCAGGTTCCAGATACAATGCTTTTAAAGTGAAGCTGACCAGTAAAAACAGTGTGTATCTCATTTTTAAGAACATGCCGTTTTTACAAAGGCTGCTCAACCTCCCGTTCCTGCTGCCGGGTTTTTTGATCAAATTTGCCTTTTTTGTCAAAAAAGGCTATGGTTTTTTGTATCTGAAAGGGCTTTTTGCAGGGCTGTTTTTCAGCTTCTCGGAAGAGGGAAGGCAAAAGCGGGTTCCGTTTTCACTGAAACGTTTTCGCTTTTACTGCAAGATCCAGCTGGAATTATGGTGGAATATGCTGCGAAGGATCATCGGATAAACGAAGGTAAACGCATTAAAATATTCTAAAGGCTTTCTTAAGAATGATTATTCTTGAAGTAAAATAGTTGCCCTTTTTGACGAAATATTGTAAAATATCCATATCTGTGCAAAAAGTGCAGGTTTGGGACAGGGAGTAAGAACGGATCTTATCCCCGTGAATAATGCATGAAAGGTGAGCACATTGATAAAAGATAATCAGAAGTATTTCAATCGTTTGCATGTGCTGATGGATGCTGTGATCACAGCGCTTGCCTATGCAATCGCATGGTTCATCAAATTCAGGCTGTTTCCGGATGAGACGGCAGGTGTGCTGGATATTCGGATCTACTTTTCCGCATTGCTGATCCTGGTACCCGGATATGTTTTTTTGAATTATACTTCCAATATGTACAGTTCCAAGAGGTATGCCTCGATCGAGAGGGATCTTTACGGCGTGACGCAGTCCAATGTGATACTGACGATCCTGTTTGTGACAGGTCTGTATGCCGTCAACCAGAAGGATTTTTCACGTTCCATGATCGTGATGTTCTGCGTGATCAACATTGTGATGGACTCCATGGCAAGAGTCGTGATACGAAAGGCTTTGCGGACACTTCGGAAGAAGGGATACAATGTCAAACATGTTCTGCTTGTGGGATATTCCAGAGCAGCAGAACAGTATATAGACCGTATCCAGTTAAATCCCCAGTGGGGGTATATCGTAAGGGGAATTCTGGATGACAGGATTCCGAGAGGAACGGAATATAAAGGTATCAAGGTGATCGGCAGGATCGATAATCTGCTCATTATCCTTCCGGAGAATAAACTGGATGAGATTACGATCACGCTTTCGCTGGATGATTACGATAGGTTGGAAGAACTGGTCGGCATGTGCGAGAAATCCGGTGTGCATACAAAGTTTATACCGGATTATAACAGTGTGATCCCCAGTAAACCGTACACAGAGGATCTCAATGGCCTTCCGGTCATCAATATCCGATACATTCCGCTGTCAAACACACTCAATATGATGGCTAAGCGGGTGATTGATATTGTGGGGGCTCTTTTTTGCTGTGTGCTTTTTTCACCGGCGATGCTGTTTGCGTTTATCGGGATCAAGCTGACGAGCCCCGGACCTGTGATTTTCAAGCAGGAGAGAATCGGACTTCACAGCAAGCCGTTTCAGATGTACAAATTCCGGACGATGGAGGTGCAAAAACCCAAGCAGGAGCAGAGTAACTGGACGGTAAAAGATGATCCGCGTGTGACACGGTTCGGCAGACTGCTTCGCGGTACGAGCATTGATGAGATGCCGCAGTTCTTTAACGTGCTGCGGGGGGACATGAGTCTGATCGGTCCCAGACCGGAGCGTCCGTTTTTCGTGGAGAAGTTTAAAGAGGAGATTCCACGTTATATGATCAAACACCAGGTACGTCCCGGTATGACGGGATGGGCCCAGATCAACGGCTTCAGGGGTGATACATCTATCCGTAAAAGGATTGACTGTGATCTGTATTATATTGAGAACTGGTCCATGAAATTAGATATTAAAATATTGTTCTTAACAATCTTTAAGGGCTTTATTAATAAGAATGCATATTAAAAGGGGTAATTACAAATGGCAGAGAAACCAAAAAAGAAACTGACAAAAGCACAGAGAGCAAAGAAGAAAAAACAAAGGATTATTTTATTTATCGTGGAGGCGATCGCACTGGTGGTGTTAGTGGTCGCACTGATCTTTGTTTCAAAATACAGTAAGATGGAACATACGGATATTGATGAGAGCGAGCTGGTGATCAACGAAGAGATGAAGCCTGCGGAGACGGTGGATGAGGAACAGATCGCTACCAATGAAGGGCTTGGCAGCCATATGAGTAATTACTGGAACATTGCACTGTTTGGTGTGGATTCCAGAAAGGGAGCACTCGGAAAAGGGACATTGAGTGATACGATCATCATCGCATCCATTAACAAAGATACCAAGGATGTACGTCTGGCAAGCGTGTACCGCGATACTTATCTGAATATCGGCAATGATTCATACAGTAAAGCCAACTCTGCTTATGCAAAGGGTGGTCCGGTACAGGGAATCAATATGCTGAACATGAACTTTGACTTAAACATTACGGATTATGTGACTGTCGGATGGGCAGGTGTTGCAGATACGATCGACGCATTGGGCGGCGTGGAGATCGATGTGGACTCTGCGGAGATCGAACATCTGAATAACTATCAGGTCGAGACTTCCAAATCACTCGGTAAGAGCTATACGAAGGTGACAAATACCGGGTTGCAGACATTAAATGGTATTCAGGCGGTTTCTTACTGCCGAATCCGTTATACGGCGGGCGATGACTTCAAGCGTACGGAGCGTCAGAGAGAAGTGATCCAGGCAATCGTGGATAAGGCGAAGTCAGCATCTCCGGCGACTCTGAACAATGCAGCCAATACGATCTTCGAGGAGGTATCCACTTCCTTCTCACTTCCGCAGGTTGTGGAACTGATCTCTGATGTAAAATCCTACAATATTGCGGAGACAACGGGTGTTCCGTTCGAAGAATTCCGCAGCACCGGTACGGTAAAAGGACAGGATTGTGTCATTCCGGTGACATTGACGGACAGCGTTTTAGAGCTTCATAAGTTTCTGTTTAACGGGGCAGAGGGATATACACCTTCTTCCAGCGTGCAACAGTACAGTTCCAAGATTGCATCCGATACCGGAAAATATTAAGAAAGGCCTAAGGAGTCTGCCGGGTGACAGACTCCTTTTTGAAGTTTTATGTATGCAATGGATGTTATCATTCCGGTTTATCGGCCGGATGAACGGTTCTACCGGCTGTTGTGTGCTTTAAAGAAACAGACCATGCCGGCAAACAGGATCATTGTCTATAATACGGAAAAAGCGTATTATGAAGAATTTGCAAAAAAATATCCGTTGGAGCGGAAGTTTCCGGAGCTTGAGGTGTACCATCTCAGCCGGCGGGAATTTGATCACGGCGGCACCAGGAATCTGGCAGTGCAGAAGTCGGATGCGCCTTATTTTGTGATGATGACAATGGATGCGGTTCCGGCAGATGCGAAGCTTCTGGAAGAACTGTACTGGTCACTTTCCAACGACAAAACAGCGGTGGCTTATGCCAGACAGCTTCCGGGGAAAGACTCCGGAGGAATCGAGAGATATACCAGAGCGTTCAATTATCCTGCGCAGTCTGTGGTCAAAACCAAAGAAGATCTGAACAGACTGGGGATTAAGACATTTTTCTGCTCAAACGTGTGCGCTGCATATAAGCGGGTGGTATTTGATGAGCTGGGCGGTTTTCCGGAAAGAGCGATCTTTAATGAGGATATGGTATTTGCATGGAAGGCGATCTATGCCGGATACGGAATTTCTTATGCGGCAGATGCAAAAGTGATCCATTCCCACGAGTATTCCATTGCACAGCAGTTTCACCGCAATTTTGATATCGGGATCTCCCAGGCAGATCATCCGGAGGTCTTTGGGAGTATTCGGAGTGAGTCGGAAGGAATGCGCCTCGTGTCAGGAACCGTCCGATATCTGCTCGGAAAAAGACAGATTGCAGAGATACCAAAGCTGTTTATCATGTCTGCAGCGAAGCTTGCGGGATACCGTCTGGGTAAAATTTATCATAGACTGCCAAGACATATCGTGTTAAAGTGTACTATGAACAGAGAATACTTTCTGAAAACACAGGAGGGAGACAGCATCTGTGGATCAGATCAGAAATAAAGGAGAACGAATATGTGTGGAATTGTAGGATATATCGGAACAGAACAGGCGGCGCCTATCATTCTGGACGGTTTGGCACGGCTGGAGTACAGAGGTTATGATTCCGCCGGCATCGCGGTTTATAACGGGCAGGATATCCAGATTACCAAGTCTGTCGGCAGACTGAAGGTATTAGAGGAACTGACACATGGCGGTGCGACGATGCCGGGATGTATCGGGATCGGCCATACCCGCTGGGCAACGCATGGGGCGCCCAGTCAGGTCAATGCGCATCCTCATTTTAATAAAGAGATCACAGTTGCAGTGGTTCACAATGGTATTATTGAGAATTATATCCAGCTTCGAAACAGACTTTCCAAGCGGGGTTATGAGTTTGTTTCCGAGACGGATACCGAAGTGGTAGCACATATGCTGGATTATTACTATACGGGAGATCCGCTTGAGACGATCGCAAAGGTTTTACACAGGATTGAAGGATCTTATGCTCTTGGCGTGATCTTTGCATCACATCCGGATGAGCTGTTTGCAGCCCGCAAAGACAGCCCGCTGATCGTAGGTCAGAAGGAGAACGGCTGTTTTATCGCATCGGATGTGCCGGCGATCTTACGTTATACCCGTAAAGTATATTACATGGAGAATCAGGAGATCGTAAGACTGAAAAAAGACAGCCTGAATTTCTATAATTTTGACGAAGAAGAGATCAGTAAAGAATCCGTTACCATCGAGTGGGATGCCAATGCAGCGGAGAAGGGCGGCTATGAGCACTTCATGCTCAAGGAAATGTATGAGCAGCCAAAGACTGTGACAGATACATTGCTTCCGCGTTTCAAGGATAATAAGATTGAGATCGAAGAGTTAGGAATGACGGATGAGGAAATGAAGGAGATCAAAAAGATCCATATCGTAGCCTGTGGCTCGGCCTATCATGCCGGCATGACAGGAAAGTATGTTTTGGAGGGGCTTGCCAGGATCCCGGTGGAGATCGACCTGGCTTCCGAATTCCGTTATCGCAATCCGATCCTGGAAGAGGGCGCGATGGTGATGGTCATCAGCCAGTCCGGTGAGACCGCAGATACCCTGGCGGCACTCAGAGAGTCGCAGGAGCGTGGATTTAAGGTGCTTGGTATCGTGAATGTAGTCGGCAGTTCCATTGCCAGAGAGGCAGATAATGTCATGTATACCTGGGCGGGGCCGGAGATTGCGGTCGCGACCACCAAGGCATATAGTGCGCAGCTGATCGCACTGTACCTGCTTGCTATGAAATTTGCCGAGGTAAGGGGAACCGTTTCAGCAGAAGTTCTGGAGGAAATGAAAGAGGATCTGAAGAAACTGCCGGATCAGATTGAGATGCTTTTGAATAACAAAGAGCGCATTCAGCGCTTTGCGAACCGCTACATCGGAGCAAAAGATGTGTTCTTCATCGGGCGTGGGATTGACTATGCGATCTCACTGGAAGGCTCCCTTAAATTAAAAGAGATTTCCTATATTCATTCGGAAGCATATGCTGCCGGAGAACTGAAGCATGGTACGATCTCCCTGATCGAGGAGGGAACACTTGTGACAGCCGTAGCGACACAGCAGGATCTGTTTGCCAAGACGGTCAGCAATATCGTGGAAGTCAAGGCGCGTGGAGCCTTTGTACTGGCAGTGACGAATGAGGGAAATACAGAGATTGAGAAGGCGGCTGATTATGTGATCTATCTGCCGCAGACGAATTCTTATTTTACCAATTCACTGGCAATCATCCCGCTTCAGCTGTTCGGCTACTATGTAGCTGTCGGTAAGGGATGCGATGTGGATAAACCGAGGAATCTTGCAAAGTCGGTTACAGTAGAATAAGCGTTACGATTCACAGCAAGAATGTGCATTTACGGCGCAATAGACCCGGGTTTTTATTGGTCTTGCCCATCGCAGAGCGATTTTAAATGACCGAATCCTTTGCTTTCACAGGCGAAGCGACTGTGAATAGTAACGAATAAGCGGAGTATGGCGAAGCAAACAGCGGGGAACCTGTTATGGGTGCGGCCGGACGGAAACAGGAAGACGACACAGGGCCCCGGCCATGGAGGAGGACAAAAATGGCAGATTTCGAAAAGAAAGAGATAGAGATAGCCGAAGAAGAAGTTTTCTTTGACGAGACAGAGATTTCGGAAGAAGATTTTGACGAAAGTGAAGCAGAAAAGAAAGCGGATATACCGAAAGAGAAGAAAGAGGATACGCATGAGGAAGAAGATCATCTGGGAACAGTGACAGAGGATATCTTTGTGTCGGAAGATGATTTCGATGAGGAGGATGAAAAGACTCCCGTTTTTCGTGCTTTTCAGGCGGCAGAGCATAAAAAGACAGAGCCTTCTTTAGAGGCGGAATCGGAAATTTTGTTTGATGAGGACGATGAAGAGGTTTCCGAGGATGATTTCGAAGAGGAGGACGGCGGCACGCCGGTAAAGGAACTGCTTCCGTTTATGAAGGATGCTTCTGAGCGTAAAGAAGAAACCGATGAGGAGGATGACGACTTCGGGGAGGAAACCGAAGTTTCAGAGGATGATTTTGAGGAAGATGAGTCCGGGGAAGATGATCCGGAAGAGGACGAAACGTCTGATGAAACGGAAGATTTCGGGGATGCCTCTGATGAAGAAGAAAACCGGAAAAAACAGGATAAAAAATCGGCTTCTTCTAAAAAAGAAAAGGATGACGACGAGTCTGACAGCGAGTATGAGGATGTGTGTTTTGTCTGCCGCAGACCGGAATCCGTTACCGGCAAGCAGTTCAAGCTTCCCAACAATATCTGCGTCTGCAATGACTGTATGCATAAGACGATGGATGCGGTCAGCCAGTTTGACTATCAGGGAATGCTGAATCCTTCGATCTTCCATATGGATGGCGTTAATTTTGACTGGGAGACCATGAAGGAAAAAATGCCAAACATCAGTTTTGTAAACATTGCAGATCTTCAGGGAGAAGGCGGCATCCCCAACAAACAGAAACTAAAGAAAAAGAAAAAATCAGGAGAAAAGAAACCTGTCATCGATATCAACAACATACCGGCGCCGCATAAGATCAAGGAGAAACTGGATGAATATGTGGTCGGTCAGGAGCATGCCAAGAAGGTCATCTCCGTAGCGGTTTACAACCACTATAAGAGAGTGGCGACCAATACCATGGATGAGATCGAAATCGAGAAGTCCAATATGCTGATGATCGGACCGACCGGAAGCGGTAAGACATATCTGGTCAAGACGTTGGCAAAATTATTAAACGTACCCCTTGCCATTACGGATGCGACTTCTTTGACAGAGGCCGGCTATATCGGAGATGACATTGAGAGCGTTGTATCCAAACTGTTAGCGGAGGCGGAAAATGATGTGGAGCGTGCGGAGATGGGTATCATCTTTGTGGATGAGATCGATAAGATCGCCAAGAAGCAGAACACCACATCGAGAGATGTGTCCGGAGAAAGTGTTCAGCAGGGCATGTTAAAGCTTCTGGAGGGAGCGGATGTTGAGGTGCCGGTCGGAGCCAACAGCAAAAACGCCATGGTGCCGCTTACGACCATCAACACGCGTAATATCCTGTTTATCTGCGGCGGTGCATTTCCGGAGCTTGAGGAAGTGATCAAGCAGAGACTCAATAAGCAGACATCCATCGGTTATCAGGCAGAGCTTAAGAGCAAATATGACAAGGAAAAGAACATTTTAAGCAAAGTGACGGTGGAGGATCTTCGCAAATTTGGTATGATCCCCGAGTTTTTGGGACGTCTTCCCGTCATCTATACACTGGAGGCACTTACCAGGGAGGCACTGGTAAAAGTCTTAAAAGAGCCAAAGAATGCGATCTTAAAGCAGTATCAGAAGCTTCTCGCACTTGACGAAGTCAAGCTGGAGTTTGAGGATGAGGCGTTAGAGGCGATCGCCGAGAAGGCACTTGAAAAAGAGACCGGGGCAAGAGCGCTCAGAGCGATCATTGAGGACTTTATGTTGGATATCATGTATGAGATCCCGAAGGATGAAAATATTGGTACTGTCACCATTACAAAAGCTTATATCGAGGGCACGGGCGGTCCGGTGATCGGAATCCGGGGAGAATAAAGAAGACGAAAAATGTTCGCGCAAAGGCATGCTTGCGGATAATGAGAGGAACAGGACGAGAATTTGCCGCATAAAATAGAAGAAACGTTATTGTTCAAAACATGACAGAGCGTTACCGGGATGAAGTGTTTGGAATGGATAGCAGAACGGAGCTTTCTATGGCATGCAATACAGAAGCGGCGGATGAAGAATTATTACAATTTATTGTAGATTTTGAGTGGACACCGGAGGAGATCGCTTCTTTCGGTGTCCGTTTTTGCAAAACGAGCGTGGGAGACGGAATCAGCATTTTGTATATATCCCCGCAGGAATATGCAAAGGTGGAGCCATATCTGGGACGTTATTATTATGTTCCGCAGTGCTACGGGCTGATGGAGGAAAACTTTGATACCATATTTTTTCCGGCAAAGGATAACGGCCCCGTGAATTTACAGCCTTTGGATGCGGCAGGCATCATACAGGTGCAAAATCCGCCGTTATCCCTGACCGGGAAGGGCGTGATCACAGCTTTTCTGGATACGGGAATCGACTATACGCTTCCGCACTTTAGGACCGCGGAGGGAAAAAGCAGGATTCTTGCGATCTGGGATCAGACACTTACCGCGGAAGAATTAAATGCGAAAAAAGAGGATATACTGGAAAAGACAGGAGTCGATATGACCTATACACCGCCGGAAGGCTTCGATTACGGAGTACAGTTTACCAGAGAGCAGATCGACCTTGCGCTCAGCTCTGACGATCCGTTTGAGCTTGTTGCTTCTTCGGATGAGAATGGGCACGGTACGAAAATGGCAAGTGTGTCCTGCGGAAGCTTTCTGGAGCGAAACGGATTCCGGGGAGCAGCCTATGAGAGTGACATTGTGGTGGTGAAGCTTAGACAGTCACCACAGTATCTGAAGGACTATTATCTGATCCCACAGGGAATGGACAGCTACTCGGATCCTGATATCCTCCTGGCACTGAAATATTTGCAAAGCTTTCTGATCCCGTTTGAGAGACCTGTCTGTATCTGCATGGGTGTGGGGAACAGCTTCGGAAGCCATATCGGTACCACACTGCTTTCACGATATATCGAACATATCTCACAAAAACGGAATCAGGTCGTGGTGGTGACCGGAGGAAACGAGGGAAACACGGCAGGGCATTTTCATGGAAATATTCCGTTAAGGTCATTCCAGAACTGGGTGGATGCAGAACTATTGGTCGGAGCGGAGGAGAAGGGATTCGTGCTGGAACTTTGGCGCAGGCTTCCGAATGTTTTCTCTGTAGAGATCACGAGTCCGGCGGGAGAGTTTATTCCCAGAGTCCCATACCGTGTGGGGCAGTCGATTTCTTATCGCTTTGTATACAGTGACACCGTGCTGAGTGTGAACCATGTGATCGTGGAACAGGCAACGGGAGAAGAACTGATACAGTTTCGGTTCGAACGTCCTTTGGAGGGAATCTGGCAGATCAGAGTCTACGCAGAGGGAGACGGGCAGTATGCACAGTTTGATCTGTGGCTGCCGATCCGTCAGTTCCGTAAGCCGGCAACCGGATTTTTGCGGCCGGATCCGGATACTACGCTTACAGCTCCGGCATACAGCAGAGGGGCGCTTAGTATCACAACCTATCAGAGCGCGAATAATTCCTTATACTTAAGCAGCGGAAGGGGACTGGCGGCAGACGGCTATATTCAGCCGGATTTTGCGGCGCCGGGCGTGGAAGTGAGTACAGCGCTTGGAACGGATAGCGGATCCAGTCTTTCTGCCGCTATGACCGCAGGAGCTGTGGCGGACTTTCTGCAGTGGGCAGTGGTGGAGCAGAATGATCTGTTAGTCAATACGGACAGCATCCGCAGCTATCTGATCCGCGGGGCAGTCAGAGATGAAAATATGGTCTACCCGAATCATATATGGGGCTATGGGAGGTTGAATCTTGCCGAAACATTTGATAAAATAGCAGGTGTAACATACCGGTAAAGGGTGTGCGAAAAAATGGTGGGAGGTTAGGCTTATGGGATTTGTTGTATTGGTGGCGGTAATCTTCGCAGTGGAGATTTCAATCAAAAGTGCGGTGGAGGTCCGCTGTGAGGAAGGAGTTAAGACTCCTGTCTTAAAAGACAAGGTTTATATCACGAGATATCATAATTACGGAGCGTTTCGTGGTTTTCTGCAGGAGAGACCGGAGCTTTTAAAGGGGATCTGTATCGGGATCATTGGTGTCTGCAGTATGATCTACCTTCTGACACTGGGCAGAAAAGGAAAGGGACTGATGAAGCTTGCACTGTCTCTTTTGCTGGGAGGAGCGTTCTCTAATTTCTATGACCGCGCGACCAGAGGTTATGTGGTGGATTACTTTGGATTCAATATCGGGAATGAAAAGTTAAAAGAAATGGTATTTAATCTGTCGGACTTCTTTATCATCATCGGTACCGCACTGGCAGCCTGCCGGGTAGGGGCTCTGGATGATGCGAAGAAAAAAGCGAAAGTGAAGAAGAAATGATCGGACAGAAGCATAGGAATACGCCAGCCGGTATTGCCGGCTGGCGTATTTTATAGGAAATTCCAATTCCTGCTGTGTCTTTTATCAGGAGCAATCCGCACTGATC
This sequence comes from Lachnospiraceae bacterium, assembly GCA_015056815.1. Classification (GTDB taxonomy): domain Bacteria; phylum Bacillota; class Clostridia; order Lachnospirales; family Lachnospiraceae; genus SIG333. The sequence goes on from SVFN01000004.1 coordinate 149,892, forward strand.
CTGGTACCGGTCTTCCCATGGAGCGCCGCATTTGTCTTATCGATGGAGGTGATCAGGACGCTGCCGTCAGGGACATTCTCCAGATAAGTAATGGCAGCTTCGATCTTCGGCAGCATATCTCCCTCTCCGAACTGCCCCTTTTCGATATATTCTTTTGCCTGACTGACTGTCATCTCAGTGATCGGAGCCTGTGTGTCTTTGCCAAAATCTGTGTAAACAGCCTCAACGCTGGTCAGAATGATAAATTCATCGGCTTTTAAGTCACTTGCCAGTTTGCCGGCGATGCAATCCTTCTCGATGACCGCTGAGGCACCCTTTAGGACATGCTTCTGCTCAATGACCGGAATACCGCCTCCGCCGCAGGCAATCACGACCTGTCCGGCGTCTGCCAGTGTGCGGATCGTTTCGATCTCTACGATGTCAATGGGTTTGGGAGCTGCAACGACTCTGCGAAAGCCCTTACCCGGCACCTCTGTCACATAATTTCCTTTTTTGATCTCGATCTCGGCATCTTCGCTGCTCATGTAGCGCCCGATTGCCTTCTTCGGCTCATAAAAGGCTTCATCATACGGATCTACCGTGACCTGTGTCAAGATCGTGCTGACCGGCTTCGAGATCCCGCGGGAGAGAAGCTCTGAGCGGAGAGAATTCTGGATATCATATCCCACGTACCCCTGACTCATGGCAGAGCAGACACACATCGGTGCGGGGGAATAATCAATGTATATACGTCTAAGCTCCGTCATGGCCTTGTGGATCATGCTGACCTGCGGACCGTTGGAATGGGTGATGGTAAGCTGACAGCCTGCCTCCACCAGATCTGCCAGTGCCCGTGCCGTATCCTTAACGGCGTCCCACTGATCGGAGATCGTATAGCCAAGTGCTTCATGACCGAGAGAAACAACAACTTTTTTCTTACTCATAGGATACCTCTTTCTTGTGCATAGTTTCATATAGTGTAATTATGTTTATCATACCGCAAAATACGGATTCTGACAATAGGCATGGGGTTTAAACAATGACCGTCAGAATCTTTCTGGTTTGGCTTTACAAGAAACAAAAAAGCAAATAGAATATAACAAGAAGAAAAACAGATAAAATCGGAAACAGGAAGAGTTTAAGAAAGAAGTGTACAGATGCAAACAGGAACAAGAAAAACAAGGGACAGGGAGGTAACAGATGAAGAGACAAAAATGTAAAAAAACAATTCAAAGAATGGGAACAATCTTTCTGACGTTTGCATTGTTGGTGCAAAATACAGCTGTGGCGACAAGTGTGAGGGCGGAAAGTGTTTCGCAAAATAATAGCAGTATTTCGGCAGAGACTGCTTCCGCATCAGATCTGAAAAATCCGATCCACTACTGTGACAAAGAAAATCCAAAAGACAACGATTATACAGAATGGAGTTATGTGTATTTCGGCTCTTATCCGCAAACAGAAGTGACGGATCGTTCGATCATTGATCAGATTGATGCGAATCTGTCTGATTCGGGAGATACTTTGGTGAACGGTGTGAAATACCGAAAGATCAGGATCAGTGATGCCAATAATAATTATTATTTTAATGAACATAAATATGTAACATTCCGCTACTTTAAGTGGGAACCGATTTTGTGGAAAGTTTTGAATACAAATGGGAGTAAAGCATTTTTGGCATCAGCAAAGGGGTTGGATTGTCAGGAGTATAACGAAGAGAGTGCAGATGTGACATGGGAAACATGTTCGATCCGAAAGTGGCTGAATGGTTACAGTGGCTATACGGAGACGGACAGAAACAGAGGACAGAGTTTTACTGTAACTGATTTTTATTCTACTGCCTTTAACGAGACTGAGCAGAAAGCGATTCTGCAGACCACGCTGATCAATTCAGGTGATCCCGACATAGGTGCTGCCGGTGGAAATGATACGACAGATAAGGTTTTTTTATTGTCGTGGGATGATATTAGGAATACAGCGTACGGCTTTTGTGAGGATGATTATTGCCAGACTCCTTCCAGACAGGTGAAAGTAACTGATTATGGCTATGCGATCGGGGCATTTGCGGATGAAGATGAAACAACGCCGGAGGTTCAAATGGGAACGAACTGGTGGCTGCGCTCACACGGTTCACTGAGTTCTACTGCGATGGGGGTTTATGTGGGGGGAAATGCAGAAAGAGGAGGCCAGACTGTTGTTGATGACAATCATCGCGCTGTGGTACCGGCAGTGTATTTAAATCTTTCCTCTAATGTATGGACTGTTGCAAACAGCGGAAGTACCAATACAAATACAGAGAAGAAGATCATAACCCCTTCCAATAATACGATAACACTTAACACACCGGTTCTGTCGCTGAAAAAAGCAAAGAAATCCTTTAAAGCCGCATGGAAAAAGGCCGGTGATGTGGATGGTTATGAATTACAGTATTCTTTAAAAAAGAATTTCAAATCCTTCAAAACAAAGAAGTTATCAGCAAAGAAAACGTCCATAACAGTAAAAAAACTGAAATCAAAAAAGAAATATTATGTCAGGATCAGAAGCTATAAGCTGGTAAATGGTGAGAAGAAATATTCCTTATGGAGTAAGACAAAAAATGTGAAAACGAAATAACAGAAAATAAAAACAGTACGGTTGCGATTGTAATATTGCAGCCGTACTGTTTTTTCGGATAAGCTATTGTCGAAGCTTATACAGTACTGCCTCCGTAACGGCGTCGGCATAAACGGAAGAATCAGTCTGTCCGTCAAAGTCCAGGCGGATATTGTGGATATCCTCTGTTAAGAGCCATGCGGGATTCATTCCAAGAGGAATGAGCAGCGTGCCGTCCGCAATGTCGCAGGTGATGGTGTTACTGTCATGGAGACTGCCGTCTGTACTGTTAAAGGTAATGGTTACGCTGCCGGGGGCACTTATGCCTGCGCTCTCTGCTGTCGCGATCAGACGGGAGGTATCCAGTGTCAGGGCGAGCATATCATATTCTTTGCCGTTTATGAGGGGCAAAGCATTCTGTGTAAGGTCGATCGAATGGCCGCCGGCCTTAGGAGTAAGCGGCTGCTCTGCCAAAAGCAGAGGTTTCAGACTCTCTAAGGAGCGACCCAGGGAATCCGGTACTTTTCCAAAGGTCAGGGGAGCAGAGTACTCCCTGTAATCGTCCGGAGTCTTACCCGGATAGAGCTGCCCAAACAGCTCCTTCGGGTAAAAACATTCATCTTCGGCGCAGTACACATAATCATGGGTGTGCATCCAGTAATATACATAGTAATCGCAATCCGGTTCCATCAGGAAAACGACAGGACGTTCTTTTGCGGCATTTTCTATGATCTTCTGCTGCGCAGGATAGCCCTTGGCCGCCTGGATAAAGCCGGTATTGCAGGTCTTGACGTCGTTAAAGTAATAAAAACCCTGCCCGTCAAATCCCATATAATACATATCCTTCTTTACAGCACTGCATTTATCGATCACGCTTTGATAATGCTTTATGTAAGAAAGCTGGTCAGAGACGATAAAGCCTTTTCCAAGCATTTCTTTGTTATGATCTGCCAGATCGGTATCTTCGGATTTTATGAAGATCTCCGGCACCTCGTAATGGTCATAAATCTTGGCGGTATCGTCTAAAAACAGTTCAGACTCTCCGTTCGGATAGACCCACATGGCCGGCGTTTTGACATCTGCCACATTACGATAGAGGATCATGGGAAGGCTGATCAGGCAGGCAATCAACAGAATGTGCCTAAACGGAAGGGAAAGACCTCCTTTATAATCCTGTTTCTTTCTGTCATCCTCCCATGCGATCAGCAGTACCGGAAGGAAAATACCCGCCAGTGCGCAGAGAATATAGGAGGTGCGTGAGAGCAAAACGTCCGTATCCGCCCGTACTAAGGTATACGTATAGGAGACGCACAGTGTAATGGCGCCACCTGACGCAAACAGCAGGTAAGGGTTCGAAGCGGCTTGTTGCAAAACAGCTTTTACGGGAAAAGCTTCGTCGGTTTGTTTTTGTACCAAAATGGGATCTTTCCAAAACAGCAAAACGGTGTCGGCAAATACCCAGACGCCGATCAGCGGCAGGAAAAACCGCAGACCGAAATAACAAAGGCTCTGCAGATAAGCATGCTCACCAAGATACGGCATAAACTTCTCCGGAACACTTTGACCGAACAGACAGATGCCATCGGCTAATATCGTTTGTGAGGAGTAAGTCAGGGTGTGTGCAAGCATTTTTCGAAGAAGCGGTATGCAATATACGACCGGCGCGAGCACCAGAAGCAGATATCCGTAATTGCCGGGCTTTTTTAATTCAGTCTTTTCTTTTAAAATATGATAAAACTGCCAGACTCCGAAAGGGAGTGTTCCCAAAAGCAGTGCCGCACCAAACAGCGGATAATAAAGCCCTGCCACGAAGCAGCAAAAGATCCAGAACAAAACCCAACGGAAACGCAGCTTACGAAGGGAAGGCAGGAATAAAAGCAGCAAAAACGGCAGTACCAGATACTGTCTGTTGTAACAGGGCAGACAGAAAAATACCGCAAATAACAGCGCAAATAATCCTCCGGTATGCTTGTGGATCAGATACATGGTAAACAGACAGACGATGACCATCAAAATGGAAACAGCAGGAGAATAGTCGCTGGCTGTTTTCCCCAAAAGAATGTTCTGAATGGCACCGATCGAAAACGGAAACAGCCCCGATACCGGGGTGTATTCCTCATAGAGCCTCTGCCCCAGCCCGAAAACCTGTTGCCAGGGGATCATCTGCTCTCCATGATGATGCTGATCCGGCTGTGCGTACATGGGACAGGCGGAAAAGGAATTGTAGGCAAACAGAAGCATCACCGTCGCAGAGCTGATCAGGCGGGAGAGGGGGGCAAAGAACGCCTCCTTTTTCAGCCGGTAAATGTGGTCAAGCTGTGCGATGAAAAACAGTGCGGTCAGGATGCCGAAAAACAGATAATAGCCTCCGGCAAAGCGTACAGTGATCCATTCACCGCGGTAATGGTAACGATCCACGAACCAGATCGCCAAAACACCTGTGATGGGAAGTTGCAGATAAAGGATCATCCGCTTTAATAACGTCTGACTCTGGCTTAAAAAATACAGTGCGGCAAGAACGGTTGCGGCACCATATCCATACAAAGACAGATGAATGGGCAGAGCCGGCAGGAAACGGATCAGCACCGTACAGATGCCCGCCGCAGCATAGTAGCTGAGTACATAAACACACAGGAGTGACGGAGCGTCGACAGGCTTTAACAGTGCGGCGATCAGATAGACGCCGCTCAGTAATAAAAGCCCTTTATTGTATTCCCGATAGATCAGAAAATGAGCGAGATTCGGTACCAGTAAAAGCGGCAGGAATTTTAAATAAGCCAGCCGCAGAAGGAAAAAGTGTTTGAATTTACTATCCTGTGTTATGTCAACCGACGACCCGGTCTGCTCCTCTATTACAGTGTTTGGATCACAAGAGCCGCCGGATTTCGAAAAACGCATCGATAAATAGAAAAATATCCCCAACAAAACGATCCCTGCCGCCAGAAGGCACCAGAATAACCCAAGCTCCCCGGATTTGTTAAAACCGCTTCGGGCAACGTTTTCGAGGATCAGATCCGAAAAAATCTGATCGGTCTGGCTGACTTTGGGAAATAAAAATAAAAACATCGGATAAGTGAACAGGATCGTTAAGATCAGACAGATCCATGGAAAACTGCTTTTTTGCTTCATAATGATACCGCCTTTTGTTTTCGTTTACAGTGCTCTTTTCATAGAAACCGTTTTTTATTGTAATATACCCATGAGGGAAATGCAAGGAGGGGAGAGGGAATACATTTGAAGGCACGGGTCAACTTAAGCTCGCAAACTGGTATTTATGCTGGTTTGCGGCCTTTGATTTTGATCAAATCCCTTGAATCCCTTCGCGGGCAGATGTTAAAATGAAACAAAGATAGATACAAAGTGAGAAGAAGTACAGATGTTTAAATGCCTTCTTTTTATTAGTTCATTCGTTCTGATCGGAGGGAAAATGATAAAGAGAAAAGAAACGTATAAAGCTATTGCGGGTAAGATCATGATCTGTCTGTTACTTTTAGGTTTTCTGCAAAGGGAAACTCTGAGAGCGCAGGAGACATCCAAAGTCTTTGGTGATTCTGTTTACTGTTGGTACGAAAGCGATCTGGACGATCCGGATCCTGTGATCACAAGATTTCGTCAGTTACAGGTGACAGATCTGTATCTGAATATGTCAGTGCCCGAAGATCATGCAGAGCTGTTAGGCAAACTGGAAGCGGACGGGATCGTGACATATGATCTGAAAGGACAGCCTGAGTGGTATGCAAAGCCGGAAGCTGTGACGGAGCGGATCGATGAGCTTCATATGTATAATGAGGCACATGAGAGTGGAAAGATCACAGGGATCACGCTGGATATCGAGCCCTATGTGATGGATGGATTCAACGAAGCCCCCGTTTTGGGAATGGAACAGCTGGCAGAGACGTTTGAGACGATTTATGCTTATGCTGGTGAGAAGGGATTGAAAGTAGTCTTAGCCATTCCGTACTGGTATGATGAATATACGACGAGCGAAGAGTATACGGCGAAAGAACGTAAAAGAGCCGCAGAGGCGTTTGCAAAGATCGTAAAAAACTGTGACCGCATCAGTGTGATGAACTATACCCGCAGTAACATGACGAAGCACATCAAAGAAGAGATCGGCCTTGCAGCAGAGTTTGGCAAAGAAATCGAGTCTACAGCAGAGTTTGGCATGCATTCCGGGAAAGACAATCCCCGGGAGGATACCTTTTATTATGAAAAGGATCCCCTTGCAGCGGCACATGATGCGTGGAGAGAGATCCGGACAGAATATTCCTATGAGAAGCTGCACTTTGCCTACCATCATCTGGGAATGCTGTTAAAGATCGATCAAAGAATGGAGGAAAGCCAGGAAGAGGAACACAAGGAGCAAGAGGCAGATACTTTTGTGCCGGCTGACAGAAGCGGTACGATCCTGACCTGCGGCAGTCTTTGTTATCGGCTGGAAAATGATCATGAGGTGGTCTGTACAGGTGTGGCAGATGAGAATGTGCGGTCGGTCAGTATCCCGCAGAGCATTTCAGTAAACGGAAACGAATATGCGGTCACAAAGATCGGAACGTCAGCGTTTGCCGGAAAGAAAAAGATTTTCAAGGTTGTGATCGGAAAAAACATTACTGTGATCGAAGCCAACGCCTTTTACGGCTGCAAAGGTCTGAAAAAGATCAGGATCCGGATCGGAAAGCCGAAAAGGATTGGCAGACATGCATTCCAGGGAATCGCAAAGAAGGCTGTTTTTCGGCTGGAAGGAACGCTAAAGGCGAAAAAGAACTTAAAAAAAGTACTGCAAAAGAAAAAGACAGGATTTAGAAAAACATGGAGGATACCGGTAAAAAAGTACAGATAAATGCTGTTAACACCCACATAGCCCGACCCAATTTGTTACTATTCACAGTCGATCTGCTTGTGAAAGTAACGGATTTTGCCATTTGTAACCCCAATATTACTCTGCTTGATGGTCACCGTCTTGACAGATAAACATCAGATGGCATATCATAAAGAGAATAGGCGTTTCTAACGATTCGGGTGAGCGAAGCGTTAGAAAGCGCGGTAGATATTTTTCAAAAAAGGATTAGGCTGACATGGTAGAGAAGCAATGGAAAGAAATGAAAAAAGAAGAGAAAGCAGTCTGTATCGGCAGTCTGGGGCTGGCCGGCATTACGATTCTGGCGTTAGTCCTGTTTGCCCTGTTTTGCATGGACAATCTGATGCATTCGGACATGAGTGCGGAAGTGATCCTGTCAAAACTTCTGGCGGATGAACATAAACTTGTCATGACAAAGGACTGGTATTATTCTACCGAGTTAAGAGTGATCTACTCCCAGCTTATTATGACCCCTTTGTTTTATGTGTTCAAAAGCTACCGTCTGGTAAAGCAGATTTCGATTTTGATCTTCTATGTGTTGCTGGTATTTGCGTATCGAAAGCTCGTGAAGCGCATTCATGTGGAGAAGAGCTTTGAACTGTTAGGGCTGGCGCTTTTGTTTGCACCCTTATCCAATGAATATCTGGATATGCTTCTGATCGGATGCTTCTATACATCCCAGGTAATCTGCACATATCTGCTGTTATCTCTGTTTTTTAAGAAAAAAGAAAAAACGAAGGAGTGGCTTTTGCAGGGAGCAGTCTTTACCGTGGCGGCTTTTATCCTGGGGCTTTCCGGACTGCGCTATCTGGCAAGCCTGTTTATACCGGTAGTTTTAGCAGGCTTTTTTTTGCTGTGTGAGCTGGAAGAGCCTCTGAAAAAGGAGACGTTTTACGGAGCGATCCTGCGGGAAAGACTGCATGTGCTTTTATTTGCACTGGCAGGACTTTTGGGCGCGTTAGCAGGTTTTTTGGTCAACAAATTCGTACTGGCCAAGCAGTATTCCTTTGATACGACGAGCGAAGTGGCGTTTGTGCCGCTTTCGGAAGTGCCGGGACGTTTTCTGGATTCGATCCGGCTGATGTTTGAATTTTTCGGCTACACGCAGATTCAGGCAGTTACACCGCGTGGGATCGTGAATGTGATCAAGGCAGCCTTTTTTGCACTGATCGTCGGCGCCTCCCTCTATCTTTGGAAGAACCGCCGTACCCTTTTGACGGAAGTGGAGAAGCTGCTGTTTTATTATTTTCTGGCAGCGTTTCTGTTAAACTGGTATATGCTGGTATTTACCAATGTCCTGCTGCAGTATCGCTACTGGCTCCCGGTTTATGTGATCGGGGTGTTTGTGCTTCTTTTGTTTTTCAAGGTTTATCATCCGAAGAATCAGCTTCCGGTCTGGACGCTTACCGCACTGTGTGTGTTTACGGTTCTTGGTTCTCTCTATGGGGAGCTCTGGCAGGATGTGAAGTACAATGACTGTGAAAAACGCTATGCTTATATGGATTTTCTGGAAGAAAATGAGTATGATTTCGGCTATGCGACTTTCTGGAATGCCAGTGTATCCGAATATTTAAGCAACGGCACGATCCATGTGGCAAGTCTGGGACTGAATGATCTCGAACAGCCCTACAAATGGCTGCAGCCGAAGTGGTATTATCAAAAAGGCTATCATACCGGCAGGTGTTTCCTTTTGTTGGCCAATTCCGAAGCGGCGGGCATGGAAAAAGGGGATTTTACCATTATGGATCATCCGAAGCTGGTCTATAAAGATGAATATTATTCAATTTATGAGGACGATGGAGGAATGTATATTTTTGAGTAACTGATAACACAGGCTTTAAGGAAAGCGGGAGATACTTATGAAAAAAACATGGATCGCATTGGGAATGGCTGCCATCATGACATTGCAGCAGCCGGTCGCGGGAGCAGTGCCGGAAGTGGGATATGTTACCGTAAACAGGAATGACCTGCGACTTGCCATACAAAATAACGGGCAGAGGGAATCCTTTGTGTCTTTTGGGAAAAGGATGTCGGGATTTTTTGAAAACAGGTGGATCAGAAAAACTGTATCGGAAAATAATGTGTCGGCAAAAACGGTTTGTGTGAATGCGGTCACGGCAAACATTGTTTCGGAGAGAACTGTGTCTGCCAATACTGTGCAGACAGATACGGTATCAGCGAATGCCTTGGAGCAAGACTCCGTATCGGAAAATGCCGCGGAGTATCCCGGACAGGAGGGACGCAAAAATCTTTGTCCACAGGGACTTGCAGATCAATGGAGCAATGAGCGGGAGAGCAACGGCACACAGGTGTCTGATACACAGCCTGCCGTTTCCCCGACGACAGAGCAGAGTGAGAAAGTTCCGATCCTGACCGGAAGCGTGATCACAGGCATCAGCATGGCAACGTACAAATCGGTGAAGATCACCTGGAATAAGATCGAGGATGCCCAAGGCTATCAGGTGTACCGCGCTACGACAAGAACAGGGCGATACCAGCTGATCAAAAATGTGCCGGCCTCTTCTTTGAGCTGTACAGATAAGAGCAAGACCCTGACAGCGGGCAAAAAATATTATTATAAGGTATGTCCCTATGCTACCTGTATGGGAAAGACGGTTTACGGCGATCTTTCGGTAGCAAAGAAGATCACATTTTCCCTTCCGGAAGTGACCTTAAAGAGTGTGAAGCCGGGAGCGGGCGGGACGCTGCAGCTAAAGTGGAAAAAGGTCAAAGGGGCGGCAGGGTATGAGATCAGACGCTGTGAGACCGAAAAGGGAAAATATGCCGCAGTAAAGCTGATAGAGAGTGCAACCGCGCAAAAATGCACACTGTCTGCCGTGGAAGCAAACGGAAAGTATTATTATAAGGTTCGTGCTTACCGGCTTGAGAAAGGGAAAAAGGTCTATGGTGCCTATTCAGCGGCCAGGGAGGCTGAGGTTGCCAATTTCGGGTATGACGGAGAGCCTTATGTGCAAAAATGTATGCGCGTGTTCGGAACGGGCTACTACAAATATTATCCCACAGAGGCAGCAGCACTTAAGGATATGGTCACGATCACTGTCAAGGTCTGGGATCTGGACGGACGGGGCGGAAAAGTGACCAGACAGAAAAGCATCGTGATCCACAAAAACCTCGCCCTGACAGTGGAGCAGATCTTTAAAGAGATCTATGAAGGAAAGGAACGTTTCCCGATCAAAGCGGTTGGAGGCTTCAGCTGGAGGGGAATCGGTTCGACCTCGGAGCATAATCAGGGAACGGCGCTGGATATCAATCCGAATGAGAACTATATGATCGAGGGCAATGGTACGATCTCCAGCGGATCGTTGTGGCAGCCCGGAGTCAATCCCTATTCCATTCCCGCAGATGGGGAAGTTGTCAGGATCTTTAAAAAATACGGCTTTGGCTGGGGCGGCAGAGGCTGGAGCAGCGGACGACGCGATTATATGCATTTTTCATTCTTTGGGACATAAAAGGAACGCTTATGAAACGTGATCAGACATTTCAGATACTGACGGTGATCGGAATACTCAGTGTTATCATGGGGCATGTGGATCTGGACACATTCCCCCTGATGAACACGTGGTTTACGCCGTATTCCTATCATATGGCATTATTTGTATTCATTTCCGGTTATTTTTATAAAGAACAAAACGCAAAAAGCGGGGAGAATGCTGTAAGGTATACCTGCAAAAAAATAAGAACGCTTTTGTTTCCGCTCTTTGTCTGGAATCTGCTCTATGGAGGTCTTGTGGCTCTTTTGTCGCATAGAGGATTTCAGATCGGTCAGATGCCTACACCCTACAATCTGTTGATCGCTCCTTTTCTGGATGGTCCGGTTTTTGTTTATAACATGACCGGCTGGTTTGTCATGCCACTGTTTCTGGTACAGATGCTGTTTGTGTGGGGAGGGCTGCTTTTGCGCAGATTCCTTATGCAAAGGAGTGGTCAGAAAGATCCGGGAGAGACGGATCAAAGAACCGGAAGCTGGATTACAGGAGGTCTGTTTATTCTGCTGTTTGCGGCGGGAATGTTCGGCGTACATCTTGCAATCACAGAACAAAGGCTTGTCTGGCAGCTTCTCTATACCAGGACCTCTTTTTTTGCTGTTTTTTTCTTCCTCGGGCATATTTACCGGAAAAATCTGGAAAAATGGGATAAGCTGCCCCATCTTGCATATTTCGGGATCGTGCTTTTTTTTCAGTTTTGTATTTTGTATTTTGCAAAGGGGCGTCTGGATTATGTGATCGGAGGCGGAGAACAATTTGAGAACGGTGTGCTGCTCCCGTTTGTGACGGCTGTGACGGGAATTGCATTTTATTTAAGGCTTGCCCGCATTCTGGCTGCTGCGGTGCCACAGAGTAAGGCGGTGGATCTGGTCTGTCATCACTCTTACAGCATTATGATGCATCAGTTTGCGGGATTCATGGCGGTCAAAGGAATGATCGGACTTTTACAGAAGGTTTTTCATGTTTTTGCTGACTTTAGTATCGATGTGATGAAGGTAAATATCTGGTATTATTATTTCCCGCATAATACAGCGGCTTTTGGTGTCTGGTATATTCTGGGCGGCCTGCTTGTGCCGGTGACGATCGGAATTGTGTCGGAGAAGATCTGTGCATGTGTGAGGCGGTTGAAACCGGGAAAGCATGGATGAAAGACAGCGGATCTGAATAAACGGAAAGGGCCGTTGCTTTCACAGGCAAAACGGCTGTGAATAGTAACAAAGTGCCAGGATAAAAAGGGGCAGAGCTATTGACAGAACAGGAGTGACAGAACAGATGACACAGTCAAAACAACAGATTTCCCAATATGACAAAATGACGAAAACACCGGTGGAGAAGCTGATTGTGACACTTTCGATCCCCACGATCATTTCCATGCTGGTGACAAATATCTATAACCTGGTGGATACGGCTTTTGTCGGAAGGCTGGGAACCAGTGCCAGCGGGGCGGTCGGGATTGTGTTCGGCTTTATGGCGATCATCCAGGCGTTCGGGTTCATGTTCGGGCAGGGGAGCGGAAGTCTTCTTTCCAGAGCACTTGGATGCAAGGAGAAAGAACGGGCGACGGTTATGGCGTCCACCGGCTTTTTCGGTTCTTTCGTCAGCGGTCTTCTGATCATGGCGGCCGGCTTTTTGTGTCTCGACGATATGATCATAGTGCTTGGTTCTACGTCTACGATCGCTCCGTTTGCGAAAACATATATCACATATATTCTGATCGCGGCTCCTTTTATGAGCTCGAGTCTGACGATGAACAATATCCTGCGTTATGAGGGAAAAGCGTCACTTGGCATGGTGGGGCTTATGACAGGTGCCGTTTTGAATATGGTGGGGGATCCGATCTTAATGTTCGGGCTTCATATGGGCATCGCGGGAGCCGGACTGTCGACGGCTCTGAGTCAGCTTGTGAGCTGGGGGATCCTGCTTGGCATGTTTTTGTCCGGTAAGACGGAGACGAGGATCGGCTTTGGGATGCTGGGAAAAGAGGTGATCGGAAATCTCTGGGCGGTCATGACGACCGGTTTTCCGAGTCTTTTGCGGCAGGGACTCAACAGCTTCGCCACAGTGCTGCTGAATTCACGGTGTGCACTTTACGGCGATGCGGCTGTGGCTGCCATGAGCATTGTGACGAGGATCATTTTCTTTGCCTTTTCCATTGCGCTCGGGATCGGGCAGGGATTCCAGCCGGTGGCGGGTTTCAATTACGGTGCAGGGCAATATAAGAGGATCCGGAAAGCCTACCGGTTTACGATCCTTTTGTCGGAAAGTATTATCGTGGCAGGGTGTGTTTTACTGATCACTTTTTCGGACGGTCTGATCCGGCTGTTCAGAGATGACCGGGAGGTGATCGCGATCGGGACCAGGGCACTGAGACTGCAGGCTCTGGCGCAGTTGACGCTTCCTCCCTGCATGGTAACGGAGATGCTGTTTCAGAGTACAGGCAAAAGACTGAATGCTTCCGCAATCTCGTCACTTAGGAGCGGAGTCCTCTTCATCCCGGCGCTTCTGATCTTATCGAATCTGCGGGGATTGTCCGGCATACAGGAGGCACAGCCGCTATCTCTGGTACTGTCACTTCCGGTCACATTTGTCTTTGCAATCGATTATTTTAAGAGACTTCCACGAAAAGAGGTTTAGAAAGCGTGATACAGTGAGGTCTCAGCAACCGGATGAAAAGGAAATATGATTATTTATAATTTCTTAACGGATTTCGTGGCGAAAACAGTTTACAATTTGGTAAAAAAACGGTAAAATAGATACAGTATCAGCCTGTCCGGGAAGTAAAAAAAATGGCAGGCTGATCGTGCGTAAGAGGGCAGGAAGTCCGATTGGGCACAGACTAATTTTTATGCAGCGGTAAAACCGCAAAAAGGAGGGTTATCGAATGAAACTTTTCAAAACAATGAAAAGTGTCTCAGTGGGTCTTATGACAGCGGCACTGGCGGTCACATCTCTTCCGGTCGGCAATATCGGTCCGGTCTTTGCAGATGAAGCACCTGAGAGTGACGGTATGATACTTCACTGGGATATGACCAAAGAAACAGATGACACATTAAAGGATCTGACCGGTAACGGTCACAGTGGCGTGATCCATACACCGGCCAAGGAAGATGCGGTCGGGGCGATCGAGGTACTGGATCTGACCGGCGGATATGTAGATATTCCGGACGGTACGATTCCGGAGGACGCTACGGAAGTAACGATCAATATGCTGGTAAAGATCGCCAGCAATATCAAATCATCCTGGATGTTCTGTCTGGGATCTTCCAATAAGAGATATCTGTATCTGACCGGAAGCTCCAATCAGGACAATAATATGCGTGGCTGTGTGGGATGTGTACCGACAGAACTTTTGGAGACCGGTAATGGCTGGAGCTATGAATCCGGCGTGATCGGAAGTGAACCTCTGACAGCAGGTGAGTGGCAGAATATCACTGTTACTTATAAGGATGGCGGAGAGTTTACCTTCTACAAGAATGGTGTAGAGCAGGGAAGTGCCAGCATCGCAGAGGGCAATGCCGGCAACGCTACATTGCAGGATCTGATGACAGCAGGTGACGGTCTGGACGGATATATGGGCTGGTCTTTCTATGGATCGAACGATCCGAAATTCCAGGGTAAGGTAGCAGACTTCCGTATTTACAACAAAGAATTGTCTGCGGATGAGGTAAGTGCACTGAATTCCAGCGTGGAAGATATGTTAAACAGTCTGGTGAACGCTGACTTTAGTGCGAAGGATATCAAACTGACAGAGGCAGACCTTCTTGGTGCGAATACAGACGCAAATGCGATCACGGAGGATCTTTCCCTCCCGACGACGACCAAGATCAAAGATTATGATGCGACCATCACATGGGAAAGCTCTAATACCAGTGTTATCTCAAATGATGGTAAGGTAAAGGGACCGAAGAAGGATACAAAGGTAACGCTGACCGGAAGCTTTACGGCTAACGGCGATACCGTGACCAAGGAATTTTCTTTCAAGGTATTAAAGAAAGCAACGCCGGAAGATATCACAAAAGGAGATGCAGATAACCTTGTGATCCCGAATATGACCGATATCCGCGGCAATATTACGCTTCCGGAAAAGGGAGAGCTGGGATCAACGATCACATGGACATCTTCCAACGAGTCTGTCATCAGTACAAAGCAGGATGGCGAGAAGGCTCCCGGTGTAGTAAACAGACAGGAAAAGGCGGATACCAAGGTGACTTTGACCGGTACCTTCAAGTATGAAGATGCTATCGCGACAAAAGAGTTTGAGTGTGTGGTTAAGAAGGCTGCCAAGACACCTGAGCTGACCGATTATCTGTTTGCATATTTCCCGTATATTTATGGACAGGTGCAGGATGAGAGAATTTATTTCGGCGCGGGTACGGATGGTCTTAATTTTAAAGCGTTAAATGAAGGAAAATTTGTCATTGAATCTAAGCAAGGAACACATGGTCTGCGTGATCCGTTTATCATCCGTTCCAAAGAGGGTGATAAATTCTACATGATCGCGACCGATCTTACTGTTGCAGGCCTGGATCAGGATGGCAAGCATTATGCAGGACAGGGATGGGGTGAAAATCAGGTATCCGGCAGCCAGTATATTATGGTTTGGGAATCCACTGACCTTGTGAACTGGTCCGAGCAGAGAATGTGTCATGTGGCAGATGATACTGCAGGATGTACCTGGGCACCGGAAGCATATTATGATGATGCGACCGGACAGTATCTGGTATTCTGGGCATCCAAGACAAAGGCAGATAATTACAGCAAGCAGAGATTATGGTGTGCTACTACAAGAGATTTCTACACATTCTCTGAGCCGTCTGTCTGGATCGAAAGCGATCAGTCTGTGATCGATACAACAGTTATCAAAGTGGGTGATTATTACTATCGTTATACTAAGAACGAAGGCAGTCAGAATCAGAATGGTACGCCGAGTAAGAGAGTATTCTGTGAGAGAAGTAAATCATTACTTTCCACGGAGTGGGAGCTTGTGCATAAGAATTCATTAAATGGTAATGTAAACATTGAAGGTCCTTGTATCTTCAAGATCAACGATGAAGATGTTGAGCATGCAAAAGAGCTTGCAGGCTTAAAGAACATCTCATTTGACGGCGATGAGCTTTTCTGCCTGATCGCTGACAACAATGGTTCTACTATTTTCCCTGGACTTTCTGATGATATTACGACAGGTGAGTTCAAGGTACTCGGAACAGGCAAGACGGCTGCAGTAGGCGGAACATCCATTTATTCCATGCCGGAGCCCGGTGCAAGCCATGGTACGATTATACCGATCACATCAGAAGAATACAATAATGTAATGTTAAAATGGAATAGCAGCTATGCAGAGGCAGCAGCAGACGCAGCAGACAAGGCAGATACAGCAGCCACCTCATTAAGTGTTCCGGAAACAACAGACAAGAATCTGTCTCTGCCGACGAGCAGAACAGGCGCTACCATCACATGGGAATCATCTGATCCTTCTGTAGTAAGCACGACAGGTGTGGTAACCAGAGGCAATGAGGATAAGACCGTTACACTTACGGCAACCGTTGTCGTAAAGGGCAGTGGCGAGGTTCGTGATCAGGTGATCTACAAAGAGTTCACTGTAACCGTACCGAAGAAAGAGGCTTCTTCCGTAACTCCCGGAGGCAGTTCGGAAGTGAAACCGGTACCGCAGCCTACAACGCCTGCACCGACCGTTGCAACACTTGCAAAAGGCAAACTCGGCAGTGTTAAGAACAAAAAAGCAGGCCAGGCTGTTGTGGCGATCAAAAAGACAGAAGGTGCAGTAGGATATCAGGTTACCTATGCGGATAACAAGAAATTCAAAAAGGCAAAGAGCAAAACAACCAAGAAAACAAGTCTTACCTTAAAGAAAATGAAAAAAGGCAAAACCTATTTTGTAAAGGTACGTGCATACAAGACCGTTAACGGTAAGAAGGTTTATGGTGATTACTCAGCAGTAAAGAAAGTGAAGATCAAAAAATAAACCGGATTATGGATAAAATCCGTTAAAAGACAGAAGGGGCTGTGAAAAAAGCATAGCCTGAAAAACAAAGAGGGATCAAGGGTTATCAAAACCCAAGATCCTTCTTTT